>JANQFB010000267.1 GCA_028278085.1 Chitinophagales bacterium | reverse complement strand
CGTAGCCCCGGTCACCATTCTCGACAGTTGCCCTCAAACTACGGCGATACCCGTGCTGTTGGACAAACCAGCCGGCATAAAAATTTACCCGAATCCCTTTGAAAACATCCTGTATATAAGCAATCGGAGCAATGAAGCCCCGGAACAGCCGGTTTTTACCTTGCTGAACCTGGCCGGTAGGAAGGTCCTGGAAAAACGGATCGCAACCGGTCGTATACCGCTACCCGCCGATCTGCCGGAAGGTGTGTACATTTACCGGCTATCCGATGGCGATGCCGTCATTCAAAGCGGTAAATTGGTGAAATTTTGACCCCATGAACAACCCCATTTGCCAATTATTCCAAATCGATTACCCCATCATTCAGGCGGGCATGATCTGGTGTGCGCCCTGGCAACTGGCCTCGGCCGTTTCGAATGCGGGCGGGCTGGGGTTGATCGGTTCGGGATCCATGTATCCGGATATTCTGCGGGAACATATCCAAAAATGCAAAGCCGCGACCCAAAAGCCTTTCGGCGTCAATGTACCCTTACTCTACCCGGATGTCGATAAGCATATGGATATTATTGCGGAAGAAGGGGTAAAGATCGTGTTTACCTCGGCCGGGAACCCAAAAACCTGGACTTCACATCTGAAAGAAAAAGGGATCACAGTGGTTCATGTGGTCGGCAATGTAAAATTTGCCGAAAAAGCAGCAGCGGCAGGCGTGGATGCTGTGGTGGCGGAAGGATTTGAAGCCGGGGGGCATAACAGCCGGGATGAAACCACCACTTTTTGCCTGATCCCCATGGTCAGGAAGGCGGTATCGATCCCGGTGATAGCTGCTGGGGGTATTGGCAGCGGCCGGGGCATGCTGGCGGCTACGGTGCTGGGGGCGGATGCCGTGCAGATCGGATCGCGGTTTGTGGCCAGCCATGAATCTTCCGGGCATATCAATTTCAAAAATAAAGTCGTCGCTGTCGGGGAAGGCGAAACCATGCTGACCCTGAAAAAGCTGGTGCCTGTCAGGCTGATCAAAAATGAATTTTTCAAACAGGTGCAAGATGCGGAAAACCGCGGCGCTTCGGCAGAAGAGTTAAAGGAGCTATTGGGCAGGGCCCGTGCCAAAAGGGGCATGTTTGAGGGAAATCTCGATGAAGGGGAATTGGAGATCGGCCAGGTTTCCGGGGGCATTCATGACATCAAGCCGGCCGGGGAGATCGTCCGGGAGATCTGGGAAGAATACCTGGCAGCGAAGGAGCATATCAGTAAAGGCACTATTTGATATCCTTCAGCTTCGTTTCGACGGTTTCCACCACCTTTTGCTGTTCGGCAATTTTATTTTTATTTTCTCCCTGGTCTTTTTCGTTGGTTTTAATATCGTTTTCCGCCTTTTTAATGGAATCCTGCCATTTGACAATATTCTTTTCCAGCAGCTCTTTTTCCTTTTCCAGCTTCTTTTGATCGGACTCTAACTTTTTGAGCGTTTTCTGTTCCATTGCCAGTTGCTGGTTCACCGCATCCTTGGCAGCATCCACGGCAAACTTGTAGACCATCTTTTCCGCATAACCATAGCCGTTATCCGAAGAAGACAGATAGGCCCCGCCCAGGTCGAAAAACACATCGATCACAGCTCCGCCGCTTGACTTTTCCGCTTTGGCATATACATCTACCGAATTAGCGCTGATCTGGCTGATATTGGCATCATCCGTAAAGATCTCTCCTTTTTGAGAGCCTGTTTTTCCACCGTAATCTTTAATATACTTCTTCCAAAGCTTTTCCACATCCTTTTCATCGGCTTCCGGGATAAAGGCCGATAGCCCGGAATTAGATCCCTGGCTCATACTTTTGGACATGCTTTGAACTTTGATCTTGTCGCCTGCGATAACATTTATAGTGATCATCGCTGTGGTTATGATACAGAATAGTGTTTTGATCATGCGTAAGGATTTTGACTGAATACGAATATAAAGAATATATCTTTCATTAGGAACTCATACGGAAATCCCACGACAGGATACCCGTTGACCCACGCAATACAACCCTGTCATCTGGCCATAATGGGATGAATAGTTCATAAATGATGCCAAATTCCAAGGCAAAGCCTCCAAATACCAAATTGTATTTCGCAATGTGCCGGAGTTTTAGTAACTTGTATTACGAAAGAATCTCACATTTCTGTTATCACCGGGCACACTTTATGGTAAAATAGCCGGAAAGGACTCAAAAATGTTCTTTTTTCCGGCGTCAGGATTCTTCAATTTTATGATACCGGCCAAAAACCGGTAGAAAGGAACCCTCGATGAAAAAATTCAAAGCATTCGGAAACAGAAGCTGCAGGTTTTATTTATTACTCAGCCTGATCATGTTTAGCGCCATGATAGAGCTGGCTCACGGACAAAGATTTGTTAACCGGGGTTATAAATTAGGTGTAGGGATCGGTCCGACGTTTTCCCAACCCTACGTTTTATTCAACGCTTACCCGGGAACATCCATCACTCCTTATGGCGGATTTACAATCGGACCGCAGGTGCATTATGGCTTTGCCAGCGGCAATTGCGATAACATCGCCGTGCGATCGGGGATCAACCTGATCTATATGCGGTACGGGGTTAAAACGGAAAACCGCCAGTTCGGTGAAATAAAGGATATGGTGCGGGCGGTAACGGTTGAAATTCCGGCCATTATATCGGTGAGCTCTAAAGTGGATGATGTATTGTCGATCCGCGAATTTGTCGGGATCTCCCTGAATTTAACAGACGATTTCAGAAAGATCGATTTCCAGGAAGGGGAGGTCAACGAGAGTTACTACGAATATACCCATACCGTGGAAGTGCCGGAAAGCGTGGCCCCGAAATTCGTCGGTGGGATCGGTTTGGAATGGAAAACCAAGCGGAGAGGTTTTTTCAATATTTCCCTCATGTACCATGCCGGGTTTAAGGATGTGATCGAAGGGCATATCCGCTATGTTATCAACGACCTGGTCTATAAATACGACATCCGGTATAAAGGTAGCTATATCGGTCTTGAGTTCCAGTATTTTTTCCGCAAAGTACCGATCCTTTGCCCGGAATTCACCCGCTGATCAATGAGCCTCCAGCCAATTATTACCGGTACCGGATTCCACCACGATCGGCACTTTCATCGGTAGCGCCGTTTTCATTTTTTCTTCGATCATCCCCCTGACCGCTTCCACCTCGTTTTTCGGAACATCGAATACCAATTCATCGTGAACCTGTAGGGTCATCCGGGTCTTGAAGTCTGTGTGGCTAAAAGCTTCATGTATATTGATCATGGCTTTTTTGATCATATCGGCAGCCGTACCCTGTATCGGGGCGTTGATGGCGTTCCGTTCCGCAAATCCCCTGACAGTAAAATTCCGGGAATTGATATCCCGCAGATACCTTCTGCGCCCCAGGATCGTTTGAGCATACCCATTCTCCCGAGCAAATTCTACCGCATGATCCATCGATATTTTGATATCGGGATATTGGGCAAAGTAGTTTTCGATCAATTCTTTCCCTTCCGTCCTGGAAATGCCCAGCCGTTGCGCCAATCCAAAGGCAGAGATCCCATAAATAATACCGAAATTAACTTCCTTCGCTTTTCTTCGCATGTCGGGATTAACGTCCTCCAGTGGCACGCCAAATACTTTCGAAGCTGTAGTGGCGTGGATATCCTGTCCCTTTTGGAACGCTTCGATCATGGCTTCGTCATTACTGATATCCGCAACGATCCTTAGCTCTATTTGGGAATAGTCGGCCGATAAAAGCACATAATCCTCGTTACGGGGGATAAATGCTTTCCGGATCTCGCGTCCTCGTTTAGTACGGATAGGAATATTTTGCAGGTTCGGATCGGCAGAGCTTAAGCGCCCGGTTGCGGCAACGGCCTGGTTGAAGGAGGTATGGATACGACCTGTTTTGGGATTGATCAGCTTTGGCAGGGCATCCACATAGGTGGATTTAAGTTTGACCAGCTCCCGGTGGTCGAGGATATGGCCGGCAATGGCATGTTCGTTGGCCAACCGGTTCAAAGTATCTTCATTGGTGGAATACTGGCCGGTTTTGGTTTTCTTACCTTCATAAGGGATACCCATTTTCTCGAACAATACCTGGCCGAGCTGCTTGGGAGAAGATAAATTAAATTCCACACCGGCGATCTCGAATATCTTGGCGCTCATGCTGTCGATATCGGTGGCCAGGAGTGTGGAATAATTTTCCAGGAAAGGAATATCGATCCCAACGCCTTCGTACTCCACATCTCGTAAAACTGTTACCAGGGGAATTTCCACCTCATGGAACAGCTTATCGGCCTCGCGTTCCTTCAGCATGGGATCCAGCTTTTGGTACAATTGCAGGGTAATATCCGAATCTTCGACTGCGTACTCCTTAATATCTTCAAAGGCCACATCCCGCATGCTGCCCTGGTTCTTCCCTTTTTTACCGATCAGGGTTTCAATGGATACCGGCGTATAGCCCAGGTAGCTTTCCGCCAGGATATCCATGTTGTGCCGCATATCCGGTTCGATCAGGTAATGGGCCAGCATGGTATCGTATAAAGGCCCTTTGACGTCAATGTCGTACCACTTCAATACGATCATATCGTACTTGATATTCTGGGCGATCTTCAAAATGTTATCGGATTCAAAGAAGGGCCGGAACACTTCGAGGATCTCCCGGGCGGCTTTTTGGTCTTCCGGCATGGGTACATACCAGCCTTCATGAACGGTCCAGGAAAATGACATGCCGACCAGTTCCGCATTATTGGCATCGACACTGGTGGTCTCGGTATCGAAGCAAACGCTTTTTTGCTGCAACAGATCCTTGACCAATTGCTTGTGTTTGGCAGGGCTGTCAGCCAGTTGATAATGATGTTCGGTATTTTCGATGGTTTTTCCGGGAACGACGGTATCTTCTTCCGGCTTTATTTCGCCCGAACCGTTCCCGAACATTTGTATCTGGCCGGTATTGGCCGTATTGACATTGAAATTATCTCCCAGGATCCTTTTACCCAGGGTCCGGAATTCAAGCTCGGCAAAGATCTCGCTGAGTTTATCTTTATCCGGCTCTTCCCGCACCAGGTCTTCTTCCGATATCTCCAGGGGAACATCGGTGATAATGGTGGCCAACTGCTTGGATAACAGTCCTTGTTCGCCGAAATTGATCACATTTTCCTGCTGCTTGCCCTTGAGCTTATCGGTATTTTCCAATAATCCTTCGACACTGCCATACTCCCCGATAAGCTTCTTGGCCGTCTTTTCGCCGATGCCCGGAATTCCGGGGATGTTATCGACCGCATCGCCCCAAAGGCCCAGGATATCGATCACCTGACTGACCTCATCGATCTCCCATTTCTTGAGTATCTCCGGGATCCCGTATATCTCCACATCCTTACCACCGGAGGCAGGTTTGTACATAAAGATATTTTCCGAAACCAATTGTCCGTAATCCTTGTCGGGCGTAACCATATAAACGGTATAACCGTCTTTTTCCGCTTTTTTGGCAAGGGTACCGATCACATCGTCGGCTTCGAATCCGTCTTTTTCCACGATCGGGATCTTGAAGGCTTTAATGATCTCACGGATATAAGGCAGGGCGATGATCAGGTCTTCCGGCGCTTCCTGCCGGTTAGCTTTATAATCGGTAAATGTTTCCTGCCTTTCGGTAGGTGCGGCGGTATCGAAACAAACCGCAATATGTGTAGGGTTTTCCCGGGCCAGCAGATCCAATAAGGTTGTGGTAAATCCCGAAATGGCGGATACATTCAGTCCTTTGGAATTGATCAGGGGCCGCCGGCTGAAGGCGAAATAAGCCCGGAAGATCAATGCAAAGGCATCCAGCAAGAATAGTTTTTTATCTGTAGTGGGTGTCATATCAGATGGTCGGCTTTGGTCATTCCCGGTAAGGAACGATATTTGAAAAAATTGAGCCCCCCGGATGGTAAAGGTGGTTTACCCCGGGGCTTGCAAGCATCTGCCGGTCTAGTCTAGCATGCTCCTGCCTGCTCCATAAAAGTAGAAAAATAATTAAAAGCCCGCCAGCATATCCCGAAAAAATCACGGATATGGCCCTGCCACCGGAACGCTTGCTTCGGAGGATGGGGAGTTTAACAAAAGAATAGGGGGGATCTAAAAAGTAGAAAATTTTTTGAGATCAAAAACCAATACAAATATCAGATAACCAAATGGTAATGCATGAAAAATGTAAAATTTTCAGACTATATAAAACACTAATAAGCAAATTAGAATTGTAGTCCTCTTTTGTATGTTTATAAACCCAATAAGTTTTCAAACTATTCTTTAATGTGCATTATAAACACTAGAAAAATAAAAATTTATGCATATAGATATCTCGGTAGGTAATATCAAAGGTGTGATATTTTATTAAAAATCAAGGCTCAACCCACTTTCCCTTACGGTTCTTGTGTCAAATCTGCGTTAATATTAGGTTAAAATTGCGTCAAAAATGACACAAATCTGCATTTTTCGATTTTTTGGGGAAAACTTCAGGAAGTATTAATGGAAGCACATTTTTTCGGCCTGTTCCGTAGCCATTTCATGCCCGAGCTCGGCAGCTTTTTTCAGGTCTTCACAGGTTTCCTTTTTCTTCTTCAGCTTATAGTTGCACATGGCCCTGGCATAATAGGCCTCGCCGTCAGGATTGATCTTCAGCAACTGGCTGTAATCCTTCTCCGCCAGGTCGTAGCGTTCCCGGTTGAAATGCAATTCTCCCCGGTTCCGGTAGGCCATGGCGTTTTTAGCATCCAGGTTCAGGATCCTCCGGTAATCGTTAATGGCCTGCTGGTCTTTGTTCAGCTTTCCATATGCTTTGGCCCTTTCGGCAATCGCTTCCAGGTCTTCCCGGTTATAAACGGTACATTTGGTCAGGTCTTTTATGGCCAGTTCATATTTTTCCTGCCGGTTATAAGCCATGCCCCGCCATTTGTATATCTCCGGATCCCGTAATTTGAGCGCTTCGATCATCGCCGTATAGTCCTGGATCGCCAGCTTATCGTTTTTCAAGGCCAGGTAGGCTTCCGAGCGCATTTGATAGACTTCCCTGGTTTGAATATCCAAATCGATCGCCCGGGAAAGATCGGCGACGGCCTTTTCGTATTCCTGCTGTTTCATGTATATGGACCCTCGTTGAACATGTGATCGGGCATGCTTGGGGTCGATCGATATCACTTTGGAATAATCGTCCAAGGCAGCCGTAAGCTGATCCCTGGAAAAAAAATAGTTGCCCCGGTTGAAATACACGTTAAAATTTTTGGTGCCAAGGGCAATGGCATCGTTGAAATCGTCCAGGGCTGCTTTGTCGTTACCGGCTTTTTGATGCATTAAGCCCCGTTGGTTAAAGGCTTCCACATTTTCACGGTCATGTTCGATGGCTTTGCCCAGGTCGGCCATAGCTTCCTTTTCCTTTCCCTGGGCGATATATAGCTGCGACCTTTCAAAGTAGGCCTTTGCGAAATTCGGTCTCAATTTAACGGCTTCTGTAAGGTCGGCCATGGCTTCTTCCGGCTTATTCAGGCGGAGATGTGTTTTTCCCCGGAGATACCATGCCCGGTGGGCCTTGTCGTCCTTTTCAATAGCGGTATTCAGATTTTTCAGGGCTTCCTCATACAGTTGTTTCCGGTATTTCTCCTGGGCCAGCTCGAAGAATACATAAGCTGGTTGCCCGAAAGCAGGGAAACAGCTCAAAGAAATGAACAGGATTAAAAAGGTTTTATGTGATAGCATAAGCCGGATATTATCCCTGTAAAAATAAAAAGATTTGACATTACCTGTGATTGGCTGCGTTCATCAAAAAAGAAGAAGAACATCAAGGTCTTAGATATTAATAATCTCATTATTTGGAATCACGAAAAATTGCTAACTTTGCCGACTTAATCAACCACTAAACTAATCGTTATGAAAGCCATTAAAACCATTGTAATAATCCTTGTTGCCCTTGTGGCGCTTGTATTCGTTGTTTCCCTGTTCCTGCCTTCCCAGGTCCATGTGGAAAGAGACGGCGTTGTCAATGCATCCATCGGAACTACCTTTGGCCAGGTGAATGATCTGACCGAGTGGAAAAGCTGGTCATATTGGGATAATATCGATCCAGAGATGAAAGAAAGCTTTGAAGGACCCGATGCCGGCGTAGGAGCCATAAAGTCGTGGGAAAGCGAGCATCCCCAGGTAGGTAAAGGAAAGATGACGATTACCGAAAGCATGGAGAATGAAAAGATCGTTACGGAGATGGAATTCGACGGGCAGGGCAATGCTACCGGTACATGGAGTTTCGAAGAGGCCGACGGCGGTGTGAAGGTCACCGTAGCCATGGATATGGACATGGGCATGAACCCGATCGGGAAATTTATGGGTTTGATGATGGAAGACTGGATCGGATCCGATTTTGAGAAAACCCTTGCCGGATTGAAGAAAAAATGTGAGAGCATGCCGCAAACCGCAGATGTTCCCGTCATGGAAAAAATGATCGAGGCTCAAACAGCTTTATTCACTGTCGATTCCTGTACCCTTGACATGATCAGCGATAAGCTGGAAGAAATGTTCGGTAAACTTATGCAAGCCCTGGGCCCCAAACCGCATGAAATGATGGGTGGAATGCCCTTTGCCATTTATCACAAATGGGATCCCCAAGGAATGATCCATATCGAAGCGGGCATACCGGTGATGGATGAGTTCGAAAGTACGGCTGAAGTCCGTTATGGCGAGATCGAGGCCGGCAATACCGTGATGGCCATCCATATGGGCGCCTATGATAAAGCCGAGACGGCTCACAAAGCTATCGATGCCTATATCGAAGCCAATGGCAAGGAATTAAGAGGTGCGCCATGGGAAGTTTATGCCAATGATCCCGAAGAGGAACCCGATACCAGCAAATGGATCACCGAAATTTATTACCCGGTAAAATAAGCGGATCCTGCTAAAAGTTATTCGAAGGCTGTCTCAAAAGTTGGTAAATTGACAAAAATCTGACGGATGTGTTAATTAACCCATCCCTATACCCTTCCTTGGGAAGGGAATACCCGCCTGCCATAGTACGTAAGTACGGCGGGCAGGAAGGTGTCAAATTTTTGTCAATTGAATTGTCTTCTACCTTTTGAAGACAGCCTCTTTTTTTTAGGAACCCAGGAATGATAAAATATGTCCGGGCAGATCTTCCGCCTCTTCCTGGATGAAATGTCCGGCATCCAGCTTGAGTTCCCGGGCTTGTTCGAATACTGTTTTCAATCGCTCGAGGTTATCCGGCGTGATAAATTTATCCGCCATGCCCCAGGCCAGCAAAGCAGGGATCTGCCGGATGTTCGCCCGTTTTTGCCAGATGCTGTCGTAAAAATCATTCGATCCGTAAAGCTCCCTGGCCAGCACCCACGTAGCGTAGCGGTCTTTTTTCCGGGCAAAGGGCATTAAATAGTGTCGATGAATGGTTTTGGTCAGCTTTTTTTTGTCTTGATAGGCTTGTTTGAGCAATACATTGGGGGAAAAATTCATGTTCAGGTATAGAAACTTCCCAAAACCGCTGCCAAAAAAATTGCTGGCCTTGCGCACGGTTTTATTGTCGGCATTCGACCACATCCAGGTATTGGCAATGATCAGCCGTTTGATATTAGCGGGATGGTCGACGGCATACGACAGGCCGATCGGTCCCCCGAAATCATGGACCATCAGGTTAATGTTTTTCAGGCCCAGCTTGTTAATGAATTGTTCGAGATTCGCCGCATGATCCTCCGGCTTATAGCCCCATCCCTGCGGTTTGTCGGATAATCCGAAGCCGATATGATCCATGGCAATGCAGCGGTGGGTGGCCGATAAAGCCTTGACCAGGTTCCTGTACAGGAACGACCAGACAGGGGTACCATGAACGAACAGGATGATCTCCCCTTCCCCTTCATCGATATAATGCATTCTTGCTTTTCCATCCGGGAACCCTTCATTTTCGATTTCCAGGTACCTGGATTCAAAAGGATACAAGGTGGTGTCGATCGCTTTGGCGGTTAGCATGGCTTTAAGGTTTAGAAGGATGACAATACTTATGAATAATCGCTTGTTTAACTTCATCCAAGGGGTAATTTTGAGGATCGAGAACATAATGATTGCCGATCCCGTCGATAATGGCAATAAATATCCGGGCTTCCGCTTCCGGATGATCGGCGTTGAGGAGTTGAAAATGCCGGCTGAAGCTGTTGTTCAATTGCTGGCTAAGGGCCGATACTTCCGTTGAAAGCATTTCCATAACAGCCGGTTGCAGCCTGATACTGTAAAATAACTTCCAGAAATCTTTGTGGGCCCTGATCAGGTCGAGGCTGCTCCCGATCAATCCTTTTAAACGGGTATAAGGATCCTGATCCGTCTTTATCGGTACAAAGGATGCCTGGATATCTGCTACTCCGGTCATGAATATGGCCCTTAGCAACCCTTCCTTTCCGCTAAAGTAATTGTACAATAAGCCTATGGCGATACCGCTTTCCGCTGCGATCATCCGGATAGTGGTGGAACTGTAACCGTGACAGGCAAACAGGTTCAGTGCAGTGTCCAGGATCTTTTGGCGGGTCTGCCGGCGGATGATCTCGTTTTGTGCGGCTGTTTTCGGACTCATAGGACGCGTAACGACAAGCATAAAGTTAACCATAAATATTTTGACTGAACAACTGTTCATCAGCTAAAACCGTTCATTCGAATAAATCTTTTGACAATTCTGCTATTTCCGATTATATTACGAGGGCCCCACTATATATTGATCCGAATAGTGCCGTTCGAAGAAACAGATCTGTCCACCCAATGAGATATCGGAAGTCTAAAGCCCTGCATATACACAGGATTGGCAGCCTCATGCTCCTGCTAGCGCTTTCGCTGGCCACTCATGCAAAACCCAAAACGGATAGCTTGCTCCAATTGCTGGAAACGGCGCCCGAAGATTCGACAAGGTCACTTTTATTAGTAGAAGTTGGCAAATCATATATCCATCGGGATATCATCAAGGCGGAGGAATATATGCATCAGGCGATCGAGCAAAGCAAAGCCATCGGTTTCCCGGCCGGTGTAGCATTGGGTACCGCAAACCTGGGAGTGGTATGGTATTACAAGGGCGATTATCCCAAAGCCTTGGAATATTACCAGACGTCCGTTTCGATGTTCGAGCAGCACAACGACCTGAAGAATATGGCTAAATACCTGAACAATATCGGTGTGTTGTACAAACGTCAAAGTGAATTTGACAAGGCCATTGAATATTATATCCGGTCGTTGCGGATCAAGGAAGAGATCAGCGACGAAAAGGGCACTGCCGCCAGCCTGAACAATATTGGATTAGTTTATTTCAACCAGGGCAATTACACCAAAGCGCTGGAATATCATGAAAGGGCCAAAACCATGATGGAAGATCTGGGCTACCGGGAAGGTATTGCCAATCAGTTGAATAACCTGGGCAATGTATACCTGGCCATTGGCAAGACCAATACGGCCCTCGAATTGTATGTGGAGGCGCTCGGGATCTTCGAAGCGATCAATGCCACCCGGAGGATAGGAAACAGCTATAATAATTTGGGTGCGGTAAACCTGAATGTAGGGAATTATAATAAGAGTATCGACTATTTCATTAAGGCGGTAAAGATCTTTGAAAAGTTGGAAGATAAAGAAGGCATCGCCAACGGGTGGAACAATATCGGCATGGTTTATTACCAGCAGCGGAATTATCAACGGTCGTTGAACTATTATTTAAAAGCCCTGGAGCTTAAACAGGAGATCGGAAACCCCGTCAGTGAAGCCAAGACCTTGAATAATATCGGCAATGTTTATATGGTGCTGGATGATTATGACCAGGCGCTCGAATATTTGTCGCGGTCGATCACGATCAAAAGAGAAAAAGGGGATCTGACCGGGGTTGCACAAAGCCAGGTGAATATTGGTAAGATCTATGAAAAACAAAAGAAATATGCGGCCTCGATCGAAATTTATAACACCGCCCTGGAAACCTTTAAAGAGATCGACTATCCCGTGGGCATCGCCAGTTGTTGGATCAATATCGGATCCGTGCACTATTTAACCGCCGACTATCGCCGTGCCATCACTTATTTGGAAAAAGGCTTGAAAATAGCCAAAGAGATCCGAAACGGGGAGCACCAGACCAAAGGAATGGCCTTGTTATCCAATGCTTATGCAGGGATAAAAAATTACCGGAAAGCCTTTGAGCACTACCAGGCGTATGTGCTGTTAAAAGACAGTATCCTCGACATCGAAACCAATAATAAGATCAACGAATTGACCACGAAATATGAAAACGAGAAAAGAGAAAAAGAGCTCCAGCAGTTAAAACATGAGAATATTGCCAAAACGGTGGATCTGTTGCAGCAAGAATCCATCATCAACCAGGAAAAAGGCATCCGGAACACTTTGATCAGCGGTATTATAGTGATCCTGTTGATCGCCGGCTTTATTTTCTACCGCTATAAGATCAAACGCAAGGTCAATCAGCAGTTACATGCGGCCAATACCGAACTCCAGCAAACCATCGTTTCCCTGCAGGAAGCCAGGGAGAGGGCGGAAAAATCCGAAAAGATCATGGAGCAGTTCCTGGCGAATATGAGCCACGAGATCCGGACCCCGATGAATGCGGTGATCGGCATGACACATCTCTTGTTGAATACGCCTGTCAACTCCGACCAGGAAAAATACCTGAATACGATCAAATATGCCTCGGATAATCTGTTGGTGATCATTAATGACATCCTGGATCTGTCAAAGATCGAAGCGGGACGGTTCATGTTTGAAGAGATCCCCTTCCGCATGAGCAAAGTAACCGAGGGCGTTTTAGACACGCTGAAGCTGAAAGCCCGGGAAAAATCGATAGACCTGCAGTTGGATTATGACAAAAATATCCCGGACCTGTTGATCGGTGATCCGGTCCGTTTAAACCAGATCTTGCTCAACCTCATGAATAATGCCGTTAAGTTCACCGAAAAAGGCTATGTAAAATTAACGGTATCGGTTACCCAGCTTCAGGAAAACAGGGTCGAGATCGGCTTTGAGGTGAAGGATACCGGCATAGGCATACCGGAAAATAAGCTAGGCCAGATCTTCGATAGCTTTATGCAGGCAGATACCGAAACCTCCCGGAAATTCGGCGGAACCGGCTTAGGCCTGACCATCTCCAAGCAATTGGTAAAATTGCTCGACGGAGAATTGGTGGCTTCCAGCAAGGAAGGGATCGGATCCATTTTCAGCTTCCGGTTAAAATATTATATCAGCGAAGACGAATCCACCCAGCAACCCGCCGCTCCGGACCTGGATAGTTTCCTGGAAAAGATCCGGCAGATGCGGATCCTGGTGGTGGAAGACAACAGCTTCAACCAGGAGGTTGCCCGCGAAACCTTACAGGGGAAGGTTCAGCAAATTACCATAGCCGCCAATGGTAAGGAAGCCATCGATATCCTGGAGAAAGAAAGCTTTGACCTGGTATTGATGGATATTAAAATGCCGGTGATGGATGGCTTTCAGGCTACCCAGCATATCCGCGAAAAAACGGAGGCTCCCGTAAACCGGATCCCTATTATTGCCATTACGGCCCATGCTTCCAGGACCGAACGGGAAAAATGCCTGAGCTTCGGGATGAACGATTATATCACCAAGCCCTTTGTTCCTTCATTGCTCCTGGAAAAAATAGCCGGCATTTCGACCGGTCAGAGCACCATCGCGGATAAATCTACCGCCGATCCCGGAAAGCTGGTGGATATAGGGCTTGTGGAGGAGATCGCCGGAGGAGATAAGGATAAAATGAAGAAGCTGATCCAGCTCTTTAAAAAACAGGCCGTTGAAGAGATGGCGCAGATCCGTCAGGGCATTGCCGGGAATGATCCGGAAAAGATCAAACAGGCAGCACACACGCTAAAAAGCAAGGCAGGGTATTTGAAGATCGACCCATTGACCAGCCTTGTTATACAATTGGAAGAAGCCGGTAACGAAGGAAAAATAACCGAACAAACGGAAGCCCTGGCGGAAGATGCGGAAGCTATTATTGAAAAAGTAAACCTGGAATTGAGTCAAATGCTCGACAAATGGGGAATTTCATAAGATCCCATGAAAAAAGACCATTGGATCGGTAACCGGGAAGGCTATGCATTCGATAAAAGAACAGGTAAATGCATAAAAAGGGCAGAAAGGAGATCAGATCAGCATGAACAACCGGAAACAGACGATTATTAAATAAACCCACTCACTGCTTTTTTTTCGGCGATGAAGCGCATGTTCACCATAATCCTGCTTGGGCAGATGTTTATGCCGTTCATATATACAAACGGGAGCAACCTGACCGATAGCCTGGAAAGGGTTTTAACAACCACGACCGATACGGCGGAGGTCAATTTGATGCTAAAGCTGTCACGTTTGTATTTTAAGGAACGGTTTGATCATTCCCGGGGATTGGTGATCGAAGCCATCGTTAAAAGCAGGGCATTGTCTTATGACAAAGGATTAGGCAACGGATTGAATGCTCTGGGTATTTTTTTGATGCACCGGGCCAGTTACGACTCCGCTTTATCGATCTTCCGGGAAGCCGGAGTGATCAAGCAACGGACCAATGATCAGGTTGGCCTGTCCAATGTGCTGAACAATATAGGTCTGGCTTATAAAGCGAAAGGTTCCTATACCAAAGCCCTGGAATATTTTTATCGTTCGCTGCATATCCGTAAGCTCAAACAACAGAAAAAGGCGATCGCTCAAAGCTATAATAATATCGGCCTGATCTACGAGGCCAAAGGTGATTTTGAAAGCGCTATGGACCTATATCAAAAATCACTGGCTGTTAAAAAAGAGCTGAATGATCGATATGGGATCTCCGTTACCCTGGGCAATATTGGCTTGATCAACAGTAAGAAAGGAGATTATACGGCAGCCGTCGATAATTATGTGGAAGCTATCAGGATAAAAGAGGAGCTCAATGATAAAAGGGGCCTGGCGAAAATGTTCGGGCACGTGGGGACGATATATTTACTGCAAAAAAATTATGATCCCGCGATCCGTTATCTTGAAAAAGCCTTGACCATATCCACGGATCTGAAGGATAAAAAGAATATCGCCGCTATGCTGAACAATATTGGCAATTTATATTATGACAAAAACGATTATGAGGCGGCCTTAGCCGAATATTGGAAAGCCCTGGAGATCCGCCGCGAAATAAAGGATCAGCATGGGATCGCGTTTACCCTGAATAATATTGGAAACGTTTATGAAGCGCATGGCCGGTATATTCCGGCCCTGGAATATCATAAACAATCCCTGCAAATGAAAAAGGAAATGGGCGATAACCGGGGCATTGCTTCTACCCTGAGCAATATGGGCAATATCTACCAGAAAACTGCAGATTATACCAGGGCATTGGATCTTTACCTGGAAAGTCTGGCGATTTCCAGGAAGCTGAACCTGAAAGATTACATTGCCTCCAATTATCTAAGCCTGGCGGAAACCTATGAACGGGCCGGGAATTACCCGAAGGCCATCCGGTATTATAAACGTCATAAGCAGATAAGAGATAGTTTGTTATCCGATCAACAGGGAAAGCTGATCGCCGAAATGCAGGCTAAATTCGAGCTGAAAGAAAAAGACCGGGAAATTCAGCTATTGGAGCAGCAAAATGAGATCACTTCTTTGCAATTGACCGAGGAACAATCGAAGCTAAAAAGACAGAAAACCTTTAGAAACATATTGCTGGTCAGTATTTTGCTTACATTGATCATATTTTACCTGCTATATAGCCAGTATGTTCAAAAAAAGAAAAACAATGAAAGCCTGAAGCAAGCGGTCGAACAATTGAAACGTTCCAACAAAGAATTGTCAGCCGCCAGGGCCAGGGCGGAAAAGTCCGAGCATTTTATGGAGCAGTTTTTAGCCAATGTGAGTCATGAGATCCGGACACCCTTGAACGCCGTTATCGGTATGACCCATTTGCTGATGAATACCAAGCCGGATAAGGAACAATTGAAGTACCTGGAAACGGTAAAATTTGCCGCCGATAATTTACTGGTCATCATCAATGACATTCTTGACCTGTCGAAGATCCAAGCCGACCAGTTTACCTTCGAATCTTTACCCTTCCGGCTGGTAGATGTGGTTGATGGCGTTCGGGCAACTGTAACCTTGCGTGCCGAAGAAAAAAATATCCGCCTGGTATCGGATTTCGACCCGGAATTACCGCCCTATCTTATCGGTGATCCGACCCGGCTTAACCAGATCCTGCTGAATCTCCTGAATAATGCCGTGAAGTTTACCGAGGAAGGAACGGTCCGGCTGTCGGTTAAACAACAGTTGCGCACCTTAAAAAGCGTCAATATATTATTTATCGTCGAAGACAGTGGCATCGGTATTCCCGAAGATCAGTTGTCGAATATTTTCGATCATTTCAGGCAGGCCGATCCCTCGACATCAAGGGAATATGGCGGTACGGGCCTGGGTTTGACCATTGCCAGGCATTTGGTCAAATTACTGGGGGGTAATATCACCGTTAAAAGCACTGTAGGTAAAGGATCCGAATTTTCATTCGAGCTGGCTTATCCTATCGCCGGATCAAGTCAAAGAAACGGCAAGCCCCTACCAACTGTTGAAGCCGTCGATATATCCGGGGCCAGGGTATTACTGGTAGAAGACAATAGCTTTAACCAGGAAGTGGTCATGGAAACCCTTCGCGGAAAAGTAGACCAGGTGGATATTGCCGAAAACGGAGAACAAGCGATTGAGCTGGTCCGGGAAAAGGATTATGATATTATCCTGATGGATATCAAAATGCCAAAAATGGATGGCTTTGAAACGACTCAATATATCCGGATGAAATTATCTTTGCCCAAAGAAAAGTTGCCCATTATCGCCATTACGGCCAATGCTTCCCGGGCAGAGCGGGAACGGTGTTTTGCCGTCGGTATGAATGCCTACCTGAGCAAACCCTTTGTACCGGAGGTGCTGCTGCAAAAGCTGATGCAAAGCTTAGGGGCGGATCATCTTCCGGGGGAACATTCACCGGGGCTGCTGAAAAGCAATGAGATCATCGATCTGACTATTCTGAAGGAAGTTGTCGGATCGGATCCGGCAAAGCTGGAACATTTTATCACGCTTTTCCGGAAAGAATCGCAAAGAGAGATCCGACAAATGAAAGAGGATTTCGCCCGCAAAAATTGGGAAGATCTGAAAAGGACCGCCCACAGCTTAAAAAGTAAAGCCGGCTACCTGGGCATCACCGGCATGCAACAGCTATTGCAGGAAATTGAACAAAACAACGATTGTGAAAACCATATTAAACAAATTAACCGAAAGCTTGAGAAAATTTCCCGTTTACAACAGCAAGCCTACGCAGCGCTTGATCAAATCAACGTAGAAAGTTTAGGCATATAAGGGATTATTCCGTAATCCGTACATGCCCCTGAAAAACAAGAAAAGCATTAAAATTTCGTGTTTTAACAGAACCGAAATATATTTACGTTTAATTATTACAGATAAGTACCATGGAAAAAACTAGCTATTCCTGTCTTGTAGTCGATGATGATGAATTTTCATTAGAGGCCGTTAAAGAGTTGATCAGCCAGGCTGATTCCTTAGACCTGAAAGGTACCTGCACATCCGGTGCAGAAGCCTTTAACATGTTGTCGAAAAAACCCGTTGACATCCTGTTTTTGGATATAGAAATGCCGGGCATGACCGGTTTGGAACTGATCCGTAACCTGGATAAGAAACCGGTGATCATCCTGGTTACCGCCAAAAGTGATTATGCCGTGGAATCCTATGAATATGAGGTGGCCGATTACCTGGTGAAGCCTATCAGGCTGGGCAAATTTTTAAAAGCCGTTTCGAAGGCCGAACAATTGATCCAGGCCAACGATCCTCCGCCGGTAAATGGAGAGATCTATGTGAAGTCGAACGGTGTACTCGTTCGGGTGAAATTCGACGAAATATTGTGGATCGAATCGCTGGGCAATTACGTGAATATTTATACGGAAGATAAGAAACATACGGTGCTTTCTTCCATGAAAGAGATCGAAAAGAAGCTAACCGATATCAATCTCAAGCGGATCCACCGGTTTTTCATCGTCAACCTGAATAAGATCGAATCCATTGAAGAGAATACGATCCTGATCAAAGAGAAATTCATTCCGATCAGCAAGTCGCATCGTTCCGAACTGTTCAAAGCGCTTAATCAGCTCTAGGCCATAGAAGCTTATTGGGTAACATTTTCCTGCCACAAATGTAGCTGCCCAATGCGGCTGACCATATGCCGGGGTGCTGATGATTCATACCTTTCTTTCGTCCATCGAAGGCCCCATTCGATGCCGGCCATTCGTAAGGCAAATCCTTTCGCTCGTCATTAATTTCCTTCCTGCGATCATATATTTCCCGGGATCGCTAGCTGCCGATATATATTAGACTGAAGATAACGCATTGTAAATTGGTGGACATTGCGTCAGACCCGGCAGGTAAAATGGCTGGGTCTTTTTTAGTGTGAGTTTGAGCAAAGTGTGAGGGTCCTTTTATAAACTCACCCTCTTGCTTAAACTCCAACTCTCCCTATTAATTGATCTCCAGCAACTCGACCTCGAAAATGAGGACGGAGTTCGGTCCGATCTTCGGGCCCATTTGCCTGGGGCCATAGGCTAACCCCGATGGGATGATCAAAGTACCTTTTCCTCCTTTCTTCAACAAGGGGATCCCTTCCTGCCAGCCTTTGATAACACCGTTCAGTGGAAAGGTTATCGGTTCACCCCGGTCATAAGAAGAATCGAAAACACTGCCGTCGAGCAAGGTGCCTTTGTAGTGAACGGTTACCTTATTATTGACGGTGGGCGGGCTACCCTCGCCTTCTTTTTCAATAATGTAAAAGATCCCGGAAGCCGTTTGCTGGGCTTCCATGCTTTTCGCGGATAAATATTGCTCGATCTTTTCCCGGTCGATATCTGCCTGTGATTTAGGCGCAGGCGTTGCGGCAGGAGCTTCTTTTTTTTCTTCGGTTTTGGCCTCTCCGCCTCCGCAGGAATGCAGGGAGAGTGCAGTGATTATGCTAAAAAACGCTAATAATTTCATAAGGGTAGTTTTTAATGTGATCAACTTCGGAGCCCAAAAATAGGGATAAAATTGTGATCCCGCAAACAACAACGAGGTAACCCGGCTTATATCGTGCAGTCTGCCGGAGTCAAAAATGCCTGCCTCGACCCGGAAAGTAGAGCCCGGAATAATTTATCTTTACAAGGTCAACATCCATTGGAAACGATCAGCCTTGCAGACCTTTATACATCAGCATAAATTTGCCATTACCGGCAGCCTGGCTTCCCTCCTGCTGTTGCTGCTGATCATCTGGCTCACGCCCATCGCCTTCAGCGGTTACCTGGAACAAGATAGCTGGGCAGGGTTTTGGTATGTGCTTTCGCATTCCGGGGGTATATACGGCACAACGGTATTGGTTTTATTCATCGGCGCGATAATGGCTTATTCTTATACCCTCTTGCGGCAAAGGCTGCTCAGTTTTTTGGTGACCGTGGTGTTTTTTTATGCTGTCTTAAGCGGATTTGCCATGTTT
This sequence comes from Chitinophagales bacterium, assembly GCA_028278085.1. GTDB lineage: Bacteria > Bacteroidota > Bacteroidia > Chitinophagales > JANQFB01 > JANQFB01. The sequence continues at coordinate 1,815 of JANQFB010000267.1, read as the reverse complement.
AATGAATATGCCTTGAAACAGTGGATCAAAGCGCCCAGACCTAGCCTTTCTTTCCTCACCCAAAAGGGCGTCAACCAAGCCGGAGTGGAGGGCTTCTATCGCAAATCGAAAGAAGAACGGCAGCAGTATTTATCTGAGATGGTCCGGCAGTACCCGGAAAAGATCAGGCAGATCAAGCCTTATATCTTATCTCATTGGATCGAGGAATCAGGCTTTTCTTTTCCTTCCGGGCATACCCAAAATGCTTTTTTATTAGGCATTCTGTTTGCCTTGCTGCTCGATTTCAGGATGCCGGGAAATGCCAGGTTCCTGGTGGTCATACCTTTGCTATGGGCATGCCTGGTCGGAACGAGCCGCGTGGCGATCGGCGTTCATACCAAGGTCGATGTAACGGTCGGGGCTTTGATGGGTGGGCTGATCGCCTTGACCATCGGTTTTCTGACCTGGCGAATGGGAATCATTAAAGATCGCGGGAATGCACCCGGTATTTCCGGAAAGTTAAAGCTATGAAGATCCTTTATGGCGTTCCGGGGGAGGGTATGGGCCATGCGACACGCAGCAAAGTGGTGATTGCCCACCTGCGCAAGAATCATGAAGTTCGGATCGTTTCCAGCGGTAAGGCTTTTCAATTCCTGGATAAGCATTTTCCGGGAACCGCCATGGAGATCCGGGGCTTTCATTTGGCGATCAGTGATAAAGGTGTTTCCAGGATCAAAACCTTTACCGAGACCCTGAAGCAGGGACCGAAAAACCTGGTCGAAAACTTTCACCAATACCGGCGGCTTACCGAAACCTTTATGCCTGACCTCGTTATTTCCGACTTTGAATCCTTTTCCTTTCTTTTTGCCAAACATCATCGCTTGCCGCTGATCAGTATCGACAATATCCAGGTGATCAGCCGGTGTAAACTGGAGATCCCGATCCCTGAAGCGGAAAAAAATAACTTTCTGCTGGCCAAAAAGATCATCCAGGCCAAGGTTCCCAATTGTGAACACTATTTGATCACCAATTTTTTCGAGGCTCCGGTCCGGAAGAAAAATACCAGCCTGATCCCACCGATCTTAAGACCCGAACTTTTGGAGAGGAGTCCCCGGGACCTGGGGCATATCATTGTTTATCAAACCGCCATGGGAGAAAAAGACCTGGTCCGGGTATTGAACCGGATGGACCGGGAAAGGTTTTTGGTCTATGGTTATAATAAGGACAAGGATTATGGAAATGTGTTGCTGAAGTCTTTTAGCGAAGAAGGCTTTATGACGGATTTTACCACCGCCAAAGCTGCTTTGGCCAATAGCGGTTTTTCGTTTACCAGCGAAGCGGTTTACCTGGGCAAACCGGTCATGAGCGTTCCCATCCCCAATCAGTTCGAGCAATACGTCAATGCGGCCTACATCGATAAGTACGGTTACGGCAGGATCTTTCCGCAATTTACCGCCGATGCTATCAAGGCCTTCCTGTATGACCTGCCGCACTTCCAAAAGCGCCTGCAACAATACCGGCAAAACGGCAATCAAGCGCTTTATGAGCAACTGAACCGGCTCCTGGAGGAGTTATCCGCCTGACTTTCCCGTCTGTTTTTCTGCTAATGCTCAAGGCTTTAATAGGTCTCCGCAGCGAATGGCCAATCTGAAAAAACAGGGCTGAAAATTTTTATCCCTGGTTTACACCTTTTCGTCACAATGTTGCTAGGATTAATCACTAATCCCGATCGAATGCTGATTGGCTGCCGTTAAAAAGAGCATAATGGCTGCAAACAAAAATAAAAACAACGTTAACCCAAATTCAACGGAGGACAATAAAATGAGAACTTTCACC
>JANQFB010000245.1 GCA_028278085.1 Chitinophagales bacterium | reverse complement strand
GGATCGGGCGGTAACAAAACAACGACCCGTTGGGTTACGGTATCGGTACACAGCCCGAAGCTGGAGATCAGCATCGTATAATCGGTGGTTACGGCCGGGAAGGCAATCGGATTGGAAACCGTGCTGTCGCTTAAAGTGGCTCCCGGCGACCAGGTATAGGTAATATTGGTATCCGGAATGGAGGTAATGCCGATCTGGGTATTTCCGCCGATACAAAAAGAATCGGGCGGTAAGCTGTAAGAGGAATCGGATAAAACGATCACCTGCTTGGTAATCGAATCCCGGACGTTACAGGTCAGCGGATCATAAACACTAAGGGTAACAGTATAGGTACCGGGCTGGGTATAGGTATAGATCAAGCTGCCGGCCGTATCCGTATCACCGTTACCGAAGTCCCAGTTGAATACCGGTGTCCCGACATAGGAAGAATGATTTTCAAAATCAACGTCCAGGGGTGCACAACCGATACCCGGGTTCATATCGAAATCTGCGATCAGGATCGGGAAATCGAGGTCGAATTTAAACAGCAGGTTATTGCAGTTCGGACTGGTATGTGTTTCGGCAAAGGCTCCGGCGGTGGTAATGCTGGGATCCGAACCACCGGCGCAATCGGAACACACGGATTGATAGATCTTACCCAGCTTATCGAAACGGCTGGTGCCCCCATCGACATGTTCATCTTTTGTTGCGCTGCCGAAATAGGTGGCATAGATCAAGGCATCGGCGTCTTTATCCATCACGAATATGTAATAATCCGATCCGTCGGTAACGCTGTCGGCAGCATCCGAGGTAAAGGGTAAATTGTTGGTATTGCCGCCCGAGGCTCCACCGTTCACATTTCCACCCCAACCGGAGATATAGATCTTATTGCAAACATCCACCAGGAAGGCGGAAGGTACCAGGTCGGTTTTCGATTGGCCGCTGCCGAAAACGGTCGACAAGATGATACTATCGAGGCTGGGTGGGAATTTGGTTACGAATTGCCAGGAACTCGGATCCGAATACACCACATTTTTGATGAAATAGTTGCCATTGTGTTGCGTTTGACCGAGCACGAACACATCGCCTTCATCATCCAGGTCGATAAAATATGCCTGGTCATACTGGCCGGTGCCATGGTAGGTGGCGCTGATGATCGAACTGCCGTTGGCCTGAATATGTGCTATAAAAGCATCGATCCCTCCCTGGTTGTTCGTGAACATGGCAGTAGCGGGAAAATCGTTGGAATTGGTGCCGCCGGCTACGAATACGTTATCCTGGTCGTCCAATACCAGGGAAAAAGCGGCGTCGAATGCACTGCCCCCGATATAGGAAGACCAGATCATGGTGGATAAACCGGCGTCCATTTTGAAAACAACCCCGTCCTGGGTTCCCTGCAGGTTGGATTGAAAACCGTTAGGTGTCGGAAAATTATTGGAACGGGTACAGGAGGAGATGTATACATTGTTTTGAGCGTCGATCTTTATTTCCCCGCGCAGCTCGTCGCCATAGTTGTGCAGCAGCAGGTTGCTATAATTGGCGCCGTCATTACCGGTTCCGCCGACATAGGTTGAAGCCATCAGGGTGGCTCCGGAAGAATCCAGCTTGGCAATAAAGATGTCTGATCCGTTGCTGTAATTAACGCTGTTGATATTCACCGCACTGCCACCACCGAAGGTACTGTCATAAGCATTCGGGCCCAAAGGAAAATCACCGGAGCCGGTGGTGCCGAAGATGAGCAGCTCATCATTTTCGTTCACGATCAGGCTATGTGGGAATTCGGCATTGTTACCCCCCAGGTAGGTGGCATAGCGTTGCAGGGTACCGGAAGGATTGTATTTGGTGATCGCCACATCTACTGGACCGCCCTGGAAGTTTTCTTCGAAGGCGCCGAGGGTGGTCGGGTATCCGGTGGCAAAGGCGATCCCTCCGGCATAGGCATTACCATCGTCGTCGTAGGTAGCCGTAGAGCCCCAGTTGTCAGCCGAGGAGCCGGAAAATGTCGAAAAGATCAGGGTGGGATCGATCACCAGCTTTTTGCCGGCATCATAATTATCCAGCACAAAGGTTAATAGATTCCCTTCCAGCCGGAAGCTGCAACCAATGGACTGGCGGCTTTCGTTTCCGGTATGTTGATAGGCATAGGGCTTTTCTTCGATAAATTCGCCGACACTGGTTTGTACCTTCAGGTTCCCATGGGCCAGCAACAGCTCGTCATGACCTTCATATTGTATCCTGATCCCGGACGGATCGGCGCCCGGATGCACGATCAGGTCGTATTTAAAGCCGTCATGGTAGCTGTAGATAACAAGATCGATGTTCGGGTAGAGGTCGTGATAGATAACTTTTCGATAAGACCTGACCCGGCTGGCCCATTTCGACGGATCATTGCCGATAAAATAGTTGTGGTAACCGGCTACCGGGTCCAGGGCTTCAAAACTTACGCCCGGGTTTGCGCCCACAAAGCTGGCCCGGATCGCATGCATCCGGATCTTTTGATTTCCGCCTTCTTTGGTTTTGGGATGCAGGTGTTTGGCCTTTTCCAGATCATGGAATACATAGGTAAAAGCATCTTTCTCCAGGAACATGTTCCCGCCATTGAAGCCGGCCTTGAACTGGACACGATCCTCCCATTGGTTCTTGTTTTCCGTAAAGCTCAGGTTTCCGCTAGGTGCAGCGTGGTCAGCCGCGAGGGATATGAAGGGGAGTATTAAGCACCATATGATCGCGAAAATCGATCGCATTGGGTTGATATCATCTCCGCTATTCCTGCTTTTCATAACAATCTGCATACCGGAGGGGTTAGCATGATAAACATAAGATCTTATAAAATTAATCTTTTTGTCCTTCCAATAAAGTCCTTACCCTCAAATAAATAGGAAAAAAATACCCTGATCCTTTTCATGAGTTACTCGTAATGATCAGCGGTAATCCGTTGTTTGTATGATGCGGTGCGGTCGAGGCGCTTTTTTAGCCTTTTTATAGTTGCCTGACCAGGTTTTGTGGTAATCAGGTTCCCTATAGTAATGCATAATAGCCAATTCTGTCGAATTATAAAAACAAAATTAGTATTCGGTTGATTTAGGTTGGAATTCGGCAAAAAATCCCGGTAGATGGAGGGTTTTCCTGCGGTCAGGGAGCGTTTTGCAGCTTTTTTTCCCAATTCCAGGCCGTAAGCATCATATCTTCGAGGCTGTAGGCCAACGTCCAGTTCAATCCTGTCCTGGCTTTTTGATTGTCGGCATAAATGGCGGCGACATCACCGTCGCGGCGGGGGCCGAGGGTATAATTAAGCGGCTGGCCGCTGATATTTTCAAAGGTTTTGATGGCTTCCAAAACCGTGATCCCTTTTCCGGTACCCAGGTTAAATATCTCGACTTTATCGATGGCTTTTTGTGCCTGCAGGTACTGAAGGGCTTTGGTATGGGCATTGGCAATGTCCATCACATGGATATAGTCTCTGATGCACGAGCCGTCGCGGGTCGGGTAGTCTGTACCGAAAACGGTCAGTGTTTTGATCTTGCCGACGGCGGTTTGGGTGATGACCGGTACCAGGGTTTCGGGCTTTCCATAGGGTAATTCCCCGATGCTGGCCGACCGGTGTGCGCCTACCGGGTTAAAATATCGCAGGAGTACCGAATGCCCGTCATAGATCTTTGAAAAGTCGGTGATCATTTTTTCCCCGATCTGTTTGCTCCGGGCATAAGGAGATTCGGCTTCTTCCAGGGGTGTGGATTCTTTGACCGGCAGCGCTGCCGTATTGCCGTAGACCGAGCAGGAAGAGGAAAAAACGAAATGGGGGATCTTGAATGCCCGGATGCAATCCAGGATGTTGAGCAGGGAATTCAAATTGTTCCGGTAATACAGCAGGGGCTTGGAAACCGATTCCGGAACGGATTTGAAGGCCGCAAAATGAATAACACCGGTAATCTCCGGGTGCTTTTCGAAGACTTTCCGGGTAGCTTCGACATCACAAAGATCCACGGAGTAATTTTTAACCGGCCGACCGGTAATGGCTTCGATCCCGGCTAGCATCGAACCGTCGGACCGGGAAAAGTTGTCGATGGAAACTACATCGAAGCCATGGTCCTGCAAATCAACGATCGTGTGAGCGCCAATATATCCGCAACCCCCCGTAACCAGAATTGTTTGCATAAACCGATCAGTTGTTGAAGTTTCCCGAATCCAGCACCTTGACAATGCCTGCTCTCAATGGCAACAGTTCACCCCTCAACAATTTTTTCATATTGGTGATATCGGGCATTCTGCGGGTCATGTCTCCTTCTTCCAGGGCGGGCAGGTATATCAGCTTCGAAGATGAGCCGGTGATATCGATGATCTCTTTAGCCAGGTCGATGATCGGTATTTCGATGTCGTTGCCGATATTCACCACGTCATTTACAAATTCGTCGTTCAAATAGGCGTTCACCGTAGCTTTGATATTATCGTCGATATAACAGAAGGTCCGGGATTGAGAGCCATCGCCATAGATGGTGATATCCTCGTTTTTCAGCGCAGCCCGGATAAATTTGGACATCACAAAGTCGGTACTTTGCTTGGGTCCGTAGGTGTTGAAGAAACGGAAGATGGTAAAGTCGAGGTCGTATTCTATTTTGTATGACTTTAGAAAAGCTTCGCCCACATTCTTAACGATCGCATAGGGGAGCTTGGAATTCAGCGGCGTGGTTAATTCATTCTGCGGAAATTCGACGGGCTCTCCGTATACCTCCGATGAAGAGGAAAAGAATACCCTTCGTACGCCGGTATTTTTGGCAAGATCGAGGATGTTTTTAATGCCCTGTATATCGCGCAATACCAGTACCGGGTGG
>JANQFB010000214.1 GCA_028278085.1 Chitinophagales bacterium | reverse complement strand
TAAAAAGAAAGAAGATACCCATAAGATGGCTGAGGCGAATAAAGCCTTTTCACATTTCAGGGTCTAATGCAAAAAGCACGGATAAGATAAGTAAGCATGGCAGATCTGAAATTTACAAGGAATATTGGTATTGCCGCCCATATTGACGCTGGTAAGACGACCACGACCGAGCGTGTACTGTATTATACAGGCATTACGCATAAGTTAGGGGAGGTGCATGACGGAGCGGCCACCATGGACTGGATGGAGCAGGAGAAAGAGAGGGGGATTACCATCACCTCCGCTGCCACCCGTACCCAATGGGCTTACCGGGGTAAAGATTATCATATCAACATCATCGATACCCCCGGCCATGTGGATTTTACCGTGGAAGTCGAGCGTTCCCTGAGAGTGCTTGACGGTGTGGTTGCGCTTTTCTGTGCTGTCGGTGGGGTAGAGCCCCAATCGGAAACGGTTTGGCGCCAGGCCAACCGGTACAGGGTTCCCCGGATCGGTTTTGTCAACAAAATGGACCGTGCGGGCGCCGACTTTTTGGATGTCGTTAACCAGGTAAAAGAGAAGCTGGGCGCAAACCCGGTACCGTTACAGATCCCCATTGGCGCGGAAGATGACTTCAGGGGTATTGTCGACCTTATTAATAATAAGGCGCTGATCTGGAAAGAAGAATCCCTGGGCATGGAATACGAAGAGATCGAAATTCCGGACGATCTGAAAGAAACAGTGGCCGAATACCGCGAAAAGCTGGTGGAAGCAGTTGCCGAATACGATGACGCTATCCTGGAAAAGTTTTTCGATGATCCCGATTCCATTTCCGAAGATGAATTGATCGAAGCCATCCGGAAGGCAACTATCGATATTGCGATCATTCCCATGATGTGCGGATCGGCTTTTAAGAATAAAGGTGTTCAGACCTTATTGGATGCCGTAATTCAATATCTCCCTTCTCCGCTCGATGTGGATGCCATCCAGGGCGTTAATCCCAAAACCGGTAAAGAAGAAGTTCGCCAGCCTGATGCCAAAGAGCCTTTTGCCGCGTTGGCCTTTAAAATTGCCACCGATCCGTTTGTAGGCCGGTTAGCCTTTTTCCGGGTATACTCCGGAACCCTCCCGGCCGGATCATACGTCTACAACCCCCGGACCGGCAAGAAAGAGCGGATCTCAAGGGTATTGCAGATGCATGCCAATAAGCAGAATCCCCTGGAAAAGATCGAAGCCGGAGATATTGGGGCTGCCGTTGGATTCAAGAATATCAAAACCGGTGATACCTTGTGTGATGAGAAGCATCCGATCGTGCTGGAACAGATGACCTTCCCCGATCCGGTGATCAGTATCGCCGTTGAAGCCAAAACCCAGGCCGATGTCGACAAGCTTAGCCTGGCCTTATCCAAACTCGCCGAAGAAGATCCCACCTTTAAAGTCAAAACAGATGAAGAAACCTCTCAAACCGTGATCAGTGGTATGGGAGAATTGCACCTGGAGATCATTGTCGACCGGCTGAAGCGCGAATTCAAGGTCGATTGTAACCAGGGCGCACCACAGGTGGCTTATAAAGAAACGATTACCACTACCATAGAACACCAGGAAGTACTGAAGAAACAAACCGGCGGACGTGGTAAGTTTGCCGATATACATGTGGAGATCGGGCCTGCCGAAGAGTTATCCAAGGAGGAAGCAGACAGCAAGAAAGTCAGCGTTCACGCGAGTGGCTTACAGTTTATCGATGCGATCGTGGGTGGGTCCGTACCGAGGGAGTTTATTCCGGCCGTGGAAAAAGGATTCCTGCAGGCTATGAATAATGGCATATTGGCAGGTTATCCGATGGACCGCCTGAGGGTTCGTTTATTCGATGGCTCCTTCCACCCGGTGGATTCGGATGCCAACTCCTTTGAGATCTGTGCCAGAGCTGCTTTCAGGGAGGCTTGCAGAAGAGCCAAGCCGGTATTGCTGGAACCGATCATGAAGGTGGAAGTCGTTACCCCCGAAGAATATACGGGTGAAGTGGTCGGCGACCTGAACCGTAGACGCGGGCATATGGAAGCCATGGAAGCCAAAGGGAATGGACAGGTGATCAAGGCAAAAGTACCGCTGTCGGAAATGTTCGGCTATGTAACCCAACTGAGGACCATCACCTCCGGTAGGGCTACCTCTATTATGGAATTCTCACACTATGATCCTGCACCGGCTTCCGTACAGGAAGAGGTCGTTGCACGCGCTCAGGGAAAAGTCAATGTAGAATAATATGGCACAAAAAATCAGAATCAAGTTAAAGTCCTACGATCACAATCTCGTTGACAAGTCGGCGGAAAAGATCGTGAAAACGGTGAGATCTTCGGGAGCAGTGGTTAGCGGACCGATACCTTTGCCTACACAGAAAAAGATATTTACCGTGCTGAAATCCCCTCATGTCAATAAAAAGGCGAGAGACCAGTTTCAGCTATGTACTTATAAGCGTTTAATGGACATTTATAGCTCCACATCCAAAACCATTGATGCATTGATGAAGTTGGAATTACCCAGCGGTGTGGATGTGGAAATAAAAGTATAACAAAATGATCGGACTCATCGGCAAAAAAATCGGGATGACCAGCTTTTTCACGGAAGCCGGACAAAACATCCCCTGTACGGTTATCGAAGCCGGACCGAATGTGGTAACCCAGGTAAAAACCGAAGAAACGGACGGCTACAGCGCTTTGCAGATCGCTTTCGATCCCAAAAAAGAAAAGAATACCACAAAAGCTTTAAAAGGCCATTTCGCCAGATCCAAAACCGATCCGATGAAAAAAATGGTCGAGATCCGGAGGTTTGACGAGGAAGGTTCGGAACCGATCCTGGAAACACCCAAAAAGGCTGGCGACACCATTAAAGTAGAAGAGGTTTTTGTAGAGGGTGATTTTGTGAATGTCATCGGAAAAAGCAAGGGTAAAGGATTCCAGGGCGTTGTTAAGCGTCATGGATTCGGTGGTGTAGGTGATCAGACCCACGGCCAGCACAACCGGCAAAGAGCTCCCGGAGCGATCGGCGGCGCCTCTTATCCTGCCCGTGTTTTCAAAGGCATGCGTATGGCCGGAAGAACCGGTAATAGCCGGGTGAAGGCAATGAACCTGGAAGTGGTCAAGATCTTTCCGGAAAAGAACCTGCTCCTGGTCAGCGGTTCGATCCCAGGCGCCAAAGGATCTTATGTAGTTATTGAAAAATAAAAGATATAAGCATCGATATGAAAGTTGCAATAGTCAATACGGACGGAAAAAAAACAGGGAAGGAAGCCACCTTATCTCCCGCTGTTTTTGGATTGGAATCCAACGATCATTTGCTGTATCTTGCCGTCAAACAGCATCAGGCCAATAAAAGGCAGGGAACCCATAAATCTAAAGAGCGTTCCGAGATCACCGGTTCATCGAGAAAGGTTAAAAAGCAGAAAGGTACCGGTACGGCCAGGTTCGGAGATATCAAAAACCCGATCTTCAGGGGTGGTGGCCGCATATTTGGCCCGGAGCCCAGGGTATACTGGTTCAAGATCAATAAAAAGGTTAAGTCGAAAGCCCGGAAGATAGCCCTGTCCAATAAAGCCCGGGAAAATAATATCCTGGTACTCGACGATATGAAAATGGATGCCCCCAGTACAAAGGGCTATGTCAATATTTTACAGAATCTCGGTGTGGCTGAAAAGAAGACCCTCGTGGTGCTGTCGGAAGCCGACAAAAATATATACCTGTCGAGCAGGAATATTCCGAAAACCCACGTGATGCCCGCCAATGAGATCAATACCTATGATATTCTGAATGCCGATAACCTGGTATTTACCGCAGCGGCGTTGAAATCTGTTGAAGAATCCTTTGCTAATTAATTGAATTAAATAAACGGAGCATGGCAAATGTACTCATAAGACCCATCATTACGGAGAAAATGACAGCGATGGGAGAAAAGTTCAACCGCTACGGTTTTATTACCGAGCGCACCGCCAATAAACTGGAGATCCGGAAAGCCGTCGAAAGGATGTATGGTGTAACCGTTGCCTCCGTGAATACGATGACGATTGCGGGAAAATTAAGATCCCGGTATACCAAATCCGGTGTGATCAAAGGGCAGACAAAATCCTATAAAAAGGCAGTTGTTACCCTGGCAGAAGGAGAAGTAATTGACTTTTACAGCAATATTTAAGAATCATGGCAGTCAAAAAATATAATCCAACCACACCCGGCAGCCGCTACAGGGTCGGTAATGCTTTTGAAGAAATTACCACAGCTAGCCCGGAAAAGAGCCTGCTGGCCCCGATGAAAAGATCAGGCGGGCGGAACAGTAAAGGCCGGATGACGATGCGCTATATCGGCGGCGGACACAAAAAAAGGTACCGGGTCATCGACTTTAAACGGAATAAGCCCGGTGTCAAGGCAACGGTGAGATCCATTGAGTATGATCCGAACAGAAGCGCCTTTATCGCCTTGTTGTTTTATGCCGATGGAGAAAAGAGATACATTATTGCACCGGAAGGGTTGAAAGTCGGGATGGTTGTGGAATCAGGCCCGGGCGTAGCTCCGGAGGTCGGAAATGCCCTGGTTTTAAAAGAGATCCCGCTGGGATCGGTTATTCACAACATCGAATTAGATCCCGGCAAAGGCGGATCCATGGCCCGTTCGGCAGGCTCCTATGCCCAGTTGACGGCCAAAGATGGAAAATATGGTATCGTAAAGCTGCCCTCCGGGGAAACGCGTATGGTCTTACTGACCTGCATGGCCACGATAGGATCTGTTTCCAATGCGGATCATAGCCTGGAGTCGTTGGGAAAAGCCGGCCGAAGCAGATGGCGCGGTCGCAGGCCCCGGACCAGAGGTGTAGCCATGAACCCGGTAGATCACCCGATGGGTGGTGGCGAAGGTAAAGCTTCCGGCGGGCATCCGAGATCCAGAACAGGATTATATGCCAAAGGATTAAAAACAAGGAATAAAAAGAAAGCTTCTTCCAAATTTATCGTTTCAAAGCGGAAGTAAGCATCCCCTAAATTAAGATCACTGTAAAATGGCAAGATCAATAAAGAAAGGACCCTATGTCAGTAGCAAGCTGGAAACCAAGATACTGGCGATGAATGAGTCTAGTAAGAAGAATGTGATTAAGACCTGGTCCAGACGGTCGACCATTACGCCGGATTTTGTCGGCCATACCGTAGCGGTGCATAACGGCAACAAATTCATACCGGTGTATGTTACGGAGAATATGGTCGGTCATAAGCTCGGTGAATTCGCCCCGACCCGGAACTTTAAAGGGCATTCCTCTAAAAAAATCAAATAAAAATTAACC
>JANQFB010000197.1 GCA_028278085.1 Chitinophagales bacterium | reverse complement strand
AGAACGCTTTGTTAATATTCTCGGAGGAAGCCGTCTGTACCGGACCGGCGACCTGGTGCGTTGGAATGAAAAGGATGAGTTGGAATATCTCGGACGGATAGATGAGCAGGTCAAGATCAGCGGCCGGAGGATCGAACCGGGAGAGATCGAACAGGCCCTATTAAAATTCCCGGGCATCGAGCATGCAGTGGTTGAACTGAGAACCACCGTTAAAACCACGGTCATGGGCGACCTTCAATACTGCGCTAAATGCGGGATACCGGCCAATTATCCCAATATTGAATTCGATGAGCAGGATATCTGCAGCCTCTGCAATTCCTTCGAGCATTATAAAAAAAGGGTGCAAAAGTACTTCAAAACACCCGCCGATTTCAAAGCCTTATTTGAACAAAGATCCGATCAACAGACCTATGATTGCATTGCCTTGTTAAGCGGAGGGAAGGATAGCACCTATACCCTGGCGAAGCTGGTTGAAATGGGGTTGAAGGTACTGGCCTTTACCCTCGACAACGGCTATATCTCTCAGCAGGCAAAAGACAATATCCAAAGGGTGGTCGATGAATTAGGGGTCGATCATATGTATGGAACCACACCGGCTATGAACGAAATTTTTGTCGACAGCCTTCAGCGGCATTGTAACGTTTGCGACGGATGCTTCAAAACCATTTATACGCTCAGCATGCAGGTGGCCTTGGATAAAAATATTCCTTTTATCGTAACAGGGCTTTCCAGGGGACAGTTTTTCGAGACCCGGTTAACGGAGGAGTTATTCTGGAACGAAGACGTGAACATCGAACAGATCGATGAGATCATCCTCAACGCCCGCAAGGCCTATCACCGGGTAGATGATGCCGTTAAAGAATTATTGGATGTCGAGGCTTTTGAAAATGACGAGGTCTTCGAAAAAGTACAGTTCCTGGATTATTACCGGTATACGGACGTCAGCCTGGATGAAATGTTAGCCTACCTGAACAACCGTTTGCCCTGGGTCAGGCCCACCGATACCGGAAGGTCGACCAATTGCCTGATCAACCAGGCCGGCATATTTATCCATAAAAAGGAACGCGGCTATAGCAATTATGCCTTTCCGTATAGCTGGGATGTCAGGCTGGGTCATAAAACCAGGGATGCCTCCCTGGAAGAGATCAACGAAGCGATCGATGAGCCCCAAGTGCATAAGATCCTCGATGAGATCGGGTACACCAAGGCTAAGGCCAAAGAGATCCGGCATTTGGTAGCCTATTATGTAAGCCAAACGCCCATCGACGAAAGAAACATCCGGGCACATCTGGCGTCGCTATTGCCGGAATATATGATCCCGGTGCAGTATATCCGGCTGGAAACCTTACCCCTGACCCCCAATGGTAAATTGGACAAGCAAGCCCTACCCATGCCGGATACTATCCGGCCGGTGACAGATATGGGTTATGTGGCGCCCAGATCGGATATCGAGGAAATACTGGCCGGCATCTGGTCGGAAGTGCTCCATATCGATAAGATCGGTATCTATGATAAATTCCTCGAACTGGGCGGCAACTCCCTTGCGGCTATCAGGATCATAACCCGGGCCAACAAAGCTTTCGACCTGGAACTTCCATTGAACCTGGCCTTCAACAAACCCACCATAGCGGCATTTGCGGAATATGTGCGGGAAACGATCATGCAATTGTTGGAAGAACTGGATATTGAATAAAATCAACCATGTATGGCTCAGATCATGTGTATGACCAGCGGTTTGACCGGAATACTCAATGCCAGTTTCGAGTTGGTTGCTCGTTTGCAATCCAAAGGGCACGACTGTATTTGTGCCAGCCCCCTACCCGTCGGTGATAAGGTTCAGGCACAAGGCTTGTCCTACCTTCAATTGGATCCGGTGAATTATGATCCTGCACCGCCGCTCCCGGAATTCGCGGGGCCATTACGCAAAATGAAAAGACTCGTGTATAAGATCCGACATGTGAGCAGGCGAAGGCAAGAGGCTGTGAAAGCCTTGGGGATGGAAGCTTTCCTGGAGAAAATGCGGAAAGCCGCACCCGACCTGGTGATCATCGACATGGAGCTTCACCAGCATATCTTCGCCCTGGTAACTGCCGGCTACAAAGTCTTGCTGCTTAGCCAGTGGTTTTCTACCTGGTATGCTAAACGCCTGCCACCTATCGTTCATCACACCATACCGGGCCGGGGATTCAGCGGCAGCCGGCTGGGTTTGGAATGGAGCTGGATGAATATCAGGGGGCAAAGATGGTGGATGTTTACCAAAAAAAAGGTTACCAGCGTATACACCGACCGAAGGTCAATCCTTAAAAAATATGCCCGGGATATTGGCTTCCCATTAAGCTATATCCGGACAAATTATTGGCCGGGGCCCTTTTCCTATGATACCTTGCCGGTGATCAGTATGACCGCCGAAGCCCTGGAGTTTCCACATCAAAAAAGATCCAATCTCGAATATGTCGGCCCCATGGTATATACACAGCGGCGCGACCAAAACATAGAAGCGGCTGACCTACAAAAGATCAGAGCCATCCTGAATAGTAAGGAAAACCGGCAATTGATATATTGTTCGGTGAGCACCTTTAGCAAAGGAGATATAAAATTCCTACAACGGGTGATCCGTGCATTCGAAGGCCAGCAGGACTGGTTGGGGATCATGAGCCTGGGAGGATTGGCGGATGCCGCTGCGTTGGATCCTTTGCCGGATAATGTTTATGCATTCGACCGGGTTCCTCAACTGGAAATATTATCCCGGGCCAACCTGTCGATCAATCACGGAGGGATCCATACCATTAATGAATGTTTGCATTACAAAATACCGATGTTGATCTATTCCGGTAAACGGTCCGATCAAAACGGCTGTGCTGCCAGAATACATTATCACGGCCTGGGCATCATGGCCGATAAAGATGCGGACACGCCCAACGAAATCCGGACCCGGATCCGGCAAGTGCTGAGCAATCCTGCTTTCCGGGAAAATATCGAACGCATACACCGGGAAATTACGACCTATCGGGAAAAAAATGTGCTGGGAAGGGTGGTTTCATCTATTGTCGGCAGTAATGAAAGCGTAAACAATACTTTTGAAGCAGTTACATTGGCAGATGAAGAGTGAAACTTTAAATCATGACACGGGTCTTCTTATCCAGGATTAAAAAAAAGTGCCTGAAACTGGGCTATCGAAGCTATGACCTGATCATGGACACGGATAAATATATCAAATACCGCTACTATGCCAACGGTTATCACAATCCCTCCTATCATTTTGAAAAAGATCAGATCTGCTTTATCCATATCCCTAAAACAGCCGGAACCTCTTTTGCCGAATTATTAAAAAAGGATCCGCAGCAAAGGTTCATTCATTTAAATATCCATAAACCGGTTTCCGAATACTGTTCGCCGGGAGATTACAAATATGTAACCATTCTACGTGACCCGGTAGAGCGGGTATGGTCGTACTATTGGATGGTATTGAGAAACCCCAAAGGTTATCCTTATCGAAAATATGCCGTTCGAGGCTTGTCACCCTTTCTGGATAAATGCTGGGCTGCGAGAAATATCGCCTGCCGGTATATCTCGGGAAATGTGGATGCGGAACCGGATGAAGCGACCCTGCAAAAGGCAAAGCAAAACCTGGAACGCTTTTATGCGGTGCTGTCCTTTAAGGATTTTTCCAGGGATGCGACCGATTTTTTAAGCCGGCACGATATTCCTTTTGAGGAGATCCCTTATGAAAGAAAAGCGAACTACCCCCAACCCGATCC
>JANQFB010000187.1 GCA_028278085.1 Chitinophagales bacterium | reverse complement strand
AACCATGGACCAGGCCAGCCAGCTTTTCCAGACCGGTATCGAGAAAGTCATTTTTAATGCTGCCGCGCATGAAGACCCTGACCTGGTGCGCCAGGCGGCCGGTGTTTACGGATCGCAGAGTATCCTGGTCTCTATGGATGTACAGAAAAACTGGTTAGGCAAATACCAGGTCTATACCCGGAATGGTAAGGTCGGTACCAAAAAAGATCCGGAAACCTTTGCCCGCGAGATGGAAGCCCTGGGTGTGGGAGAACTTGTTCTGAACTCCATCGACCGGGATGGTACTTATGCCGGCTATGATCTTAAATTGATCCGCATGGTTTCGGCAGCCGTCAACATTCCGGTTATCGCCTGTGGCGGAGCAGGGAAGGTGGCGGATCTGCATGCCGCCATCGATCAGGGAGGGGCCTCGGCGGTGGCGGCGGGAAGTATGTTCGTTTTCCACGGAAAGCACCGCGCCGTATTGATCAATATGCCATCGCCCGATGAATTGGCCCGCGAATTCTATCACAAGATCCAAGCCTCCGGATAAGATGAGTGAACAGTCCCGGGAAAAAGTCCTGTTCATCGCCTATAATTTTCCGCCAATGGGGGGGATCGGGGTCAACCGATCGGTGAATTTTGTGCACCACCTCCGGAAATTCGGCTATGAACCGGTCGTGCTGACGGTCGAAGAAAAAGTTTTACACCAGTTGGAATATAAGATAGACGAGCAACTGCTGAAGGGGCTTCCGGAAGGGATCATGATCCACCGGGCGCCGGACCTGATGCCTCACGGGCTGGTCAAATTATTGATGAAATTGAAGGTCTACCGCTTGTTCTGGTATATTTTTTACCCATTGTTATGGGAACCGGCCGCATTATGGCCGTTTTCTGCCTACCGGAGCGCGGTAAAACTGATCCGGGAACATGATATCAAGCTCATCTATACCTCATCCGGACCGTACAGCGCCATGATGCTGGGTGCCATGCTGAAATGGTGGCAACCGGTCAAATGGGTAGCCGATATCCGCGATCCCTATACGGAGCATTACGGTATCTGGCCGAGCAAGCTGCACTGGCATTTCTCCCGGTGGATGGAAAAGATATTCTTTCGCCTGCCTGACCGGTTGATCGTGGTAACACCGGAAATGGAACGTATTTATCAACGCAGGAAGCTGCACCCAAAGCTGGCCATCATTACCAATGGCTTCTGAGAATAGCCTGATTATCGGTTATGGGGGTACCCTGCCCTATTATCCGCCTAAAGCAGGTAAGAATGGCTTTTTGAAGCGGTTAAAAGATTATACCTGGTCTTATTTTGCGGATCATCACAACGATCCGGTTACCAAATCACCTTATTATTTCTTTCATGCCCTGCAGCGCTTCCGGGAACAATATCCTGACCTGGCGAGTGTCCTCGAGGTGAAATTATGGGGTAACCTTCAGGAGGGCAACCGGAGGCTGATCGAAACCCTGGAGATCGGCGACATGGTTCATCATGAAGGCTTCGTGACCAAGGATCAACTGATCGAAGCATTAAAAGCTTGCGATGTTCTGTTATTTACAATGGCCTCCGGGAAAAACGGTAACAAGCCCTTTGCCCTTACCGGGAAGCTTTTCGATTATTTACAATTGGGAAAACCTATTTTTGCCCTGATCCAGGAGTCGGATTGTGCGGATATCCTGAGGCGTTCCGGACTCGGAATTATCTGTGATCCTTATGATGTGGAAAAAATAGCCGACCGCCTGGCGCAATTGCTCCGGGAAAAAGATCAGTGGCAGTATACGCCCGATACGGCTTTTATTCATGAACATTTTAACTTTGAAAACCTGAGCGGGCAATTGGCGGCTTTGTTCGATGACGTATTGGACAGACAACCACAAGCAGCCACCCATAAAAACCATTCTTTGTGATCAAACTCTTCAAAACAATATTAAGGCCTTTCAAAGGTCTCTTGTTCAAAGCGGTCAATAATGTTTTGGTGAACAATTTCCTGATCCTTTTCCGTTTGGAAAACCGGTTCAAGGCATTTTATAATCCTTACGTTACCTTTCAACCGGTCAAGGAGAAAAACCTGCAGGAAAACGCCGGTTTTTCCGATCGCCCCGAGATCAACGAGGTGATCGAAAAGATCCACAGGCTTCTCCAGGAAACCAGCCGTTCCAATGTTCCGGCAACCGGGGCTGTTTTGGATATCGGCTGCGGCCCGGGCCTCTATTTGAAAGATTTTGAAGCCGGGCATCAACTCACCGGTCTCGACATCAATGAAGAAATGCTGAAAATGGCCAAAAAACAGGTACCCCAGGCCGGCTTTGTGCAGGGAGATTTTATCTCCGCGCGTTTTGACGGGAGTTTCGACCTCATCTATTCTATTGGTGTGCTGATCTATATCAGCCGCAGCGATCTGCCCGCTTTTTTCGAAAAGGTCAATGCCCACCTGAACAGCGGAGGGGTCTTTTTTCTAAGTTATCCGCATGCCATCCGGTTCATGGACCTGTTCTATCCAAACCTCCGGTATATACAATATAGTCCGCGGCTGATCGAAAAGATGGCCCGTAAATATTTCAAGATCCTGAAGCATGAACATATCGTGGATGGCCGCAAGGTAGGCAGCTATGATAAAGATCCCTTTACCACCGATCATTCCCGGAACAACCGGACTTATCAGAATTCTTACCTGTTAATTGCCCAAAAACCATAGCTGTTGTCCGATGATCCTGGCCGCTTATTCAGATCCTGCCGATGCGACGCTCTTCGACACCATTGATGATGGCTATCCCTTTCCCTTTAGCCCACAATACGCGGCCTTCCTGGAAAAACATAAAGGGGAAAACCATTTCCTGGTCTTTGCCGATGATCGACAAACCTGCTTACCGGTCAGGCAATACAAGATCCGGAAATGGACCTTCATGCAATGTTTATTCCCACCCGTTCGGGCAGGAGAACGCCTATCGAAAATCGAAGAACAAGCATTCCTGGATGACCTGATCGCCTTTGCCGGGGCGTCAAAGCTGTGCCACCGCTTTGTACAACCGGCAACTTTTGCTTTGTTTCAGGCTTATCCCGACGGCAGCAGCTATTGTCCTTTCGGCACTTACCGCGTAATGCTGCAGGAGAGAACCGAGGAGGAGATCTTCGGCGCTTTTCAGGCCCGGTATCGAAGTGCCGTGAACAGCGCCGGAAGAAGCGGGGCTATAATCCGGTCGGGAGCGGACCAGGTGCCGGTTTTTCATCGCCTCTATGCCCAGACCATGGAACGATCGAAAATGTCGGTGAACGACTTATCTTTTTACCAAGACCTTGCCGGTCATATGGGGGAATCGCATGCCCATTGTGCGGTTGTATATTTTGAGGATCAACCGGTGGGGGGGATCTTTGTCTTGTATTCCACCTTTGGCGCCTACTATTTATGGGGTTCTTCCGCCGCCACTACCAAATTATCCGGCCTGATCAAGTTCCTCCATTGGGAGGTCATGAAATGGGCCAGGAATAAAGGCGTTCGCGAATATGATTTCGTGGGGGCCCGCTTATCCGATGTGTCGGGCACCCGGCTGGAAGGTATTCAAAAGTTCAAAGCAAGATTCGGCAGCCAACTGGAGGAAGGGGTGTTGTGGAAAATGGATATCGATGGGAAAGCGATCAGATCCTTCGACCGGATCTTGTGGTGGAAGCAATTGCTGAAGGGGAAAAAACCACCGACTGATATTATCGACCAGGAAAACGCGAAAATGTAGATCTTACGGATGAAACGGGATCTTTTACTGACTTTCGATTATGAGCTGTTTTTGGGCGCCAGGAGCGGAACGGTTAAGGATTGTATGTTGCTGCCCACCGGTCTGGTCATGGAATTGTTCGAAACCCACCAGGTCAAAGGGATCTTTTTTGTCGATACCACCCATTTAACGCGACTCCGGGAAATTGCTCCCGGTCATGAAAAGGCTAAGGAAGATTATGAGACGATCCAATCACAACTCCGGCAGTTGATTAGCAAGGGGCATTATGTATTCCCGCATATTCATCCGCACTGGCTCGATGCCGTCTATCTGCCCGAACAAAATGAATGGTCGTTGAAGGATACCCGCAAATATCGCTTTCACAACCTCAATGCTTCGGCCAGAGCGCAGGTTTTTGATTCATCGATGGAAGTCTTGAAAACCATCATTGATCCGGTTCGACCCGATTATGTTATCGACAGCTACCGGGCCGGAGGATGGTCCATTCAGCCGTTTTCGGATTTTCAACCTTTTTTCGAAGCTCACGGGATCCGGTATGATTTCAGTGTGATGAGCGGCTATGCTCAAAAAACCGACGGACAATATTTTGATTTCACGGATATTCCGGATAAGCCTATTTACCGGTTCCGGGATGAGGTTACCCGGGAAGATCCTTCCGGCGATTATACGGAGCTGGCGATCTCCAATATTTATTTCAGCGGGTTTCAACAATTGCTACATAAGGTGTGTTTGAAGTTCTTGAACCGGTTCTTCGGCAATTTGTCATTCGGGCAAGGATCTGGCGTTGTTCCAAAGGCGCTGCCAGAAAATTCGGGATTGAATTCTTTGGAACACCAGGGTTATGACCGGGTTTCCATGGAATTGCTCACGATCGATAAGCTGGCGGCATACCGGGCGTTTCTGAAAGATCATACCTATATGCATTTCATATCCCATCCGAAGATGTTGTCGCCACATCATTTAAAAGTGATGGATAAATTCCTGCGGCATGCCCGGTCGGTTTATGCTATCGAAACGGATTTCAGGAAAATGGTATGATCTACTTGACCTACAACGATCCCCCTTCCGGGGTATATTTCAGCCAGGTAACGGATGTTTGCCGCTTCTACCGGGAAAGCCTGCAAGCCGACATCAGGCTGGTAGCCCTGATCTCCATCCGGGGTTTTTTCCGGAACCGTGCCAGGATCAAAAAGGAGTTGCCCGATGCGGTGGTGCTGCCCATGTTCCCGAGGTTGAAAAATTGGCCCAAAAATATATGGACCCTGCGATGGATCGTGAAAAGGTTGAAGCAGGAAAGCCTGATCGCCCGGGGACCCTATGCCGCCAATATGGCGCTGGTGCTGCGCCGGAAAAAGATCCTGAAAAAGGTATGTTTCGACGGCAGGGGCGCTTATGCGGCGGAATTAAATGAATTTTCCGTTGTAAGTGACGATAACCTGAAGCGTGACATGGCAGGCCTGGAAAGCAAAGCGGTTTTGCAAAGTGATTTCCGGATCGCCGTTTCCCGGGCTTTGATCCGGTATTGGGAGGAGAAATACCAGTACCAGGGGAATGAACATGTGATCATCCCCTGTACCCTGAGCAGCCGGTTCCGGATCCAATTGCCGGAGCCCCAACGCCGTGATGAGCTGAAAAGAAAGCTGGGCGGAACGGCAGACGATATTTTCCTGGTCTATGCGGGTTCTTCCGCAGGCTGGCAGTCATTTACGCTGTTGGATGAATTCCTGATCCTGGCGCTTGCGGCCAATGAAAAGCTGAAAGCGCTGATCCTGGCGCCCGTGGATCCCGGATCTTTACAGGCTTTTACCCGATTTCCCGGCCGGGTGATCCAAAAATGGGTAGATCCGGAAGACGTACCTTTATACCTGCAGGTTTGTGATCACGGATTGCTGATCCGGGAAGATGCCGTAACCAACCAGGTGGCGGCTCCTACCAAGTTTGCAGAATATCTCGGCTGCGGCCTGCCGGTGTTGATCGCTGAAAAGATCGGTGATTACAGTAGCTTTGTACAAACCCATCAGTGCGGGATGGTGATCGACCCGGGCTTCGATGCCGGTAAACTACTGGCTACCACAGATGACAAAAGGAAGGCTATGCTGGATCTTGCCAGCCAGTATTTTACTAAAAACAGGTTGATCGGATCTTACCGCCGGGTTTTGCAGGCCATCCGATAAAACGCCACATATCCATGAAGAGATCCTTTAAACATATACTTTTTTACGGTACCCAATTCCTCGTGGGCCTGGTGGTGGTGGAAGTATTTACCCTGTTCTTTTATCCCCAGGTCAACATCTATCCCCGGGCAGTATTGGACAACCGGTTCGGTTATATATACCCAAATGATGTAACGGTCGTTCACCAGCTACGGGGAGCATGGCGGTTCGAATATACCATGAATGAAAAAGGGTTCAGGGGCCCTTATCGTGCACCAGGGCAGGCCACCGGAAGCAAAAAGATCATCACCCTCGGTGATTCCTATACCATGGGGATAGGCGTTAATGACGGGGAGGAATATCCTGCCGTATTGGAAGCTGCACTGTCTGGAGAATATGAGGTAACCAACCTGGGGATCCCCAGTTATGCCTTAACCCAACAGGTAAGGGCATACCTGGAGATCGGCCGCTTATACCAGCCGGCATACGTCGTTCTGCAGTTTCATCCGAATGACATTCCGGATAACTTTAATTACAAGGTGGCCGCCATCGAGGATGGGACGATCGAATTCCATGACCGGCATTATTCCGGTTTTCAGCGTGTAAGAACGGCTTTCATGCAAAATATCGTTTTTCAAAAAAGCCATTTGTTTAATTTCTTTAAAAATGCGATGATCAACCGGCCGCCGGAAAATAATATTGACACTAAGCCAGGCCCTGAGCAGGATGTACTGGATTCTCGACCATCAAAACCAAGCGAGAAAGAGACTTTTTACGTGGATCTGCTGACCGCTTTTAGCCGGGAAGTAGCCGGGGATTCCGTATCCCTCATCCTAATCGATGTTGATGGCGCTTACCAGCGATTTCCAGCGATATGGGAGGCTATCCGGAAGATGGAAGGGGATGGGTTGCTTACCTACCTCGACACGCGGGAATGGCTCAAAGATCAACGCGGCTATGATTCACCGGAAGGCCATGCCTGGGGCAAGGTGGCCCACGAGGTGATCGGTCTGAACCTGTCCGCCTATATCAAAATTCAGGATCAGCCCCGTATTCCGGCCAACGATCTGTAATACTACCCATGATAAAACATTCGGTTCATCAGGTAAAAGGAATGTGTAGTTCAAGGTTTTGGGGAGTATTGGGTTTTACCGCTATCATACTGCTGGCCTCTCCTACTGCTCGCGGTGAAACCCAACATCAGATCGATAGTATTTTAGTCGGTATGTATCATTCGTTGGGGATCGAATGTAGCTACAAACATGCCGGTGCCTTGTCGTGGCCTTTGGCGGCTTATGAAAACGCCCATCCCAATGAATATTTCCCTTTACTGCAATACGTTTTGCTCCTGGAAGAGGAAATGGGAAAATACAGCCCATCCTTCCTGCAGAAGATCGGTCTCAAAAAGATCATCGTGGTAAAAAACCTTAGCTATGACGGGCAGTTGCGGGCCGCCCTTCCAGACTATTACCAGGAGATCCTTTGCCTGGATTTCGTTCGCGGGGAACATTCGCCGGCTTACCAGCGGCACGTGATCCATCACGAATTGTTCCATATGATCGAAGAGGCCATTCATGGGGATGCCTATTTTACCGACCTCAACTGGATGTCGATCAACAAACCCGGCTTTGTGTATGGCAAGGGAGGGGTATCCGTACAGGATGATCCCCGCCAGTTTGCATTTATCCACCCTGCCCGCGGATTTATTAACTTGTATTCGATCTCCGGTCAGATCGAAGACCGGGCGGAAATATTTGCAGCCTTGCTCATGAAAAAGGAACGCAAAAAAGTCAAAAGATGGATGCTTTTCGACCGGGTTTTATGCCGGAAAGTAAAGTATTTGCGTCGCTTCGCCCAACCCCTGGGTTTGAAGCTTTAGGAATCTAAAATTTTCAGGCCCCGGATATATTTAAAATGTTTATCGAATGTGAATACTTTTGCTTTAAACTCAAGTGCTGTGGCAGCGATCCAGATGTCGTTTGTTGGAATTGGTTTACCTTTTTTTCGTAAGTCTTTGATGATAATGGCATAGTATTCAGCAGTTGCCGGAGTAATATCTATCGACAGAACTTTTTCGTGCGATAAAAATTGAATTAATTCATTTCGGTTGATCTTTTCTTTGGTTCCTAGAATGAACCCTGTTATCAATTCTCCAATTACAACCGAGTTGACCAAGATATTATCTGCTTGGCCAATAATTTTTATGGCGGTGGGATCACCTCGCTTGAATGCCGCAAAGCCATTTGTATCGATGACAATGGTATTCATTGCCACAATTCATCGTCAATCTTATTAAAAGGGGAAATGTTTTTTAAGAAATCCTCGTATTCTTTTTGTGTCCAGGTACCCGCTTGTTGTGACAGGTCATTCTTATCATCTTCTTGGCGAGATTTCTTCTGAAAGCCTAATGATTTTTTCAACAAAGTAACGATGTATACACTTATATCTACCCCTTGCTTCTTAGCTTCAAATTTCAAACGATCGACAAGGTTCTTATCCAGGTTCTTTATGGTAATGGATTTATTCATTATTTATGGTATAAACGATATCCAAATATAATGATTTTGCAGCATTCTAAGTAATCATTTCAATAGGGATGTCTTCATGACGTACCCTATACTTTCATTCTCTTCCGGGTGATTTCCCGGAAAAAAACAAATGCCTGTATTCGCCAGTCAGCTTTTCTTTGAGAAAGCGGGCGGTGAGGAAGTGACCCCGTGTATTGGGGTGATGATCTTTTTCCGAGGTTCGGAGGTCGTCGGGGATATGATCTTTGAAAGATTCAAATAGATCCAGGACGTGAAAGCCGTTCTTTTTGCCTTCTGCAATCACCTGTAATTCATACTTGCGGATGTGATCATAATTGTTCCAGTCGAGCCCGTTGGGGATTTCCGCAAATACCATTAGCACGACTTCATAATTGTGTACGGCCGCTGTGGCTTTGATGTCCTTAAAGGCCTGAACCACCCCCTGCCAGTTATGGGATTCCCGGTGGTAGATCCGCTCGAAAAAATCGGCGATCCAGGGTTCTTTCTTTTTGTATTTGTCGATATTCTGAGCCACCAACCTGCCCAGGTGAATATACTGCCACCAATAGACCTTCTTGAAATGGGCATGCAAGGGCTGGTGGGGATCCATCAGGGCATCGTTGAGGATATAGTTGATGATGATCAGGTCAGGCTTCCATTGGGGTACTTTGTGTTTCAAAACGACAGCTTCATCCCTGGCGGAATATCCGCCAACCCCGAAATTCAAAACCTCGAATGCCTGACCCTGGTTATCGATGGAATCATTGAGCATCCGTTCCAGGACGCAGGTGAACAGATCACTGCTGTCTACATTGAAGCCGAAAGTAAAGGAATCGCCCAATACCGCAATTCGTTTGGTGTCCCTGTTCTTTTCAATGGCTCTTTCCCGGTCGCGCATCCCGTGGCTGTTGATCAGCACATCCGTTTGAACCACGTGACCCTTGGCATGTGGCACCAACTCGTAACTCAACCCAGGTACATCGGATCTTTGGTGGATCAGGTTCCGCCAGGCGCTCCAGCCAGGTTTGGGCGGCGGTTTCTTATAATCCACCGGGTAAAAGAAATGTAGGCCAGCTTCCGCCAGCGCCAACCCGATCAAAAGGGATACGATTAATAATAAACTGTTTGCGACTTTGGCTTTGATATTCATCATCCGGTTCATGCTGGCTGCCATCAGATCCTGACCCCGATCACGCAAATGTCGTCGATCTGTTCCTGGTCTTGTTTCCAGGCTTCGAAAGTATCGGCCATCTGGGTTTTCTGGTCAGCGATAGGGGCTGTGTGGAGGTTTAAGATCAATTCCCGGAAGCGCTGATAAGTGAATTTCTTGTTCCGGTCGCCGCCGAATTGGTCAGCAAATCCGTCGCTGAAAATATAAACCTGGTCACCGTTATTCAGCGATACCTCATGTTGGGTAAAGGGGTGTTCATAAATGTGATAACCGATCGGCTGACGATCGCCCTTGATCTGCTCCAATTCGCCGTTTTTGATCAAATATACCGGGTTATTGGCCCCGGAATACCGCAAGGTGTTATTGATCTTGTCATAAATACATAAGGAAATATCCATGCCGTCTTTCACCCCTCCGGTTTCACCGGATTCACCCAACTCTTCGATGATCTGCTGGCGCATTTCATTCAGGATCTGCGCAGTATCCAGGGTTTGCCGTTTGATCACGATCTCATTCAACAGGGATATACCGATCAGGCTCATAAAGGCCCCGGGCACCCCATGTCCGGTACAGTCGGCGACCGCCCAGATCACGTAGTGTTCCGGCTTCCCTTTGACCTTCCGTTTGATCTCATGAACCCAATAAAAATCCCCGCTCACGATATCTTTGGGTAAATAAAGGATAAAATTCTGCGGGAAGGCATTGTTGATCTCTTTGAGAGAAGGCAGGAAGGCTTCCTGTATCCGCTTGGCATAATTGATACTGGACGTGATGGATTGATTTTTTTCCTGGATCACTTCTTTGGACCGGGCCAGTTCCAGCCGGGCTTTGATCTCTGTTTTGGTAAGAGAATAGCGGTTTTGGATCAGGATGATCGACAAAACAGCTACCGTAAGCGATACCACGCCACCACCGGTTAAGGCCTGGCTGACCGTCAGGTCACTGAACAGCCAATAAAAGATCACATTGCTCACCAGGGTCGACCCGATCAGGATAAAGGAGTGTTTGATCTTCCAAAGGATCAGCATACCGATACCGATAAATAAACCGCAGTAGCCCAACGTATTGACCTGGTAGGTTTCATAATCCACCACATGATACATATAGCCGCTGATGATGCATAAGGACATGGCCGGGATATATATAATGCCCTCGGGGCCCAATTTAAGCTTATCTTTCAGCAGCAGACCTGCCAGGGATAGGGCAGAAACCGTTACCCGCATGATCGCCCAGAATTCCCACAGGTGGGGGACAGCCATATAGTCCATCGGGATCCAGACGAGGTTGGCGATAATGCCAACCCAGCAGCCGATGGTATGGAAGCGGAGGGCGACTGCATCCAATTCGTCCTGCCATTGGTTATTATTCTTCATTTTTATGCTTGACGTGATCCCAGGCTTCGGTAATGATCTCTTCGAGCACGCCTTGGTCAACGTCTGCCAGCTTATTGATGTACAAACAGACCTTTCCGGTTTTATGCTTGCCTAACTTTTTTAGCAAGGCATCCTGCTTGTCGAAATTTGACAGCACATAAAGCACCAGGTTTTGTTTGCGGGGAGAAAAGCCCAACAGGGCTGCGTCTCCTTCATGTCCGCTGTCGTATTTGTAGTGGTATTTGCCGAACCCGACAATAGAGGGTCCCCACATTTTGGGTGTTACCTGGGTAATCCTTTGCATCATTTCGAGCAGCGCAAAGCCATCGGTCCTTTTTCGCTCATTGGGAACGGTATTGATAAAATCCGTGATGCTTGCCTCGGTTTGTTTGGTTTTATTTTCAGCCATGTCAATGGTTTTTGTTTCTGGGAAAATGGTTACCGGGAATTAAATGCGAAACCCAGTCTGACTTTGGAAACTAATTTACTAAATATTGACGGTTCCATTGAATAGACCTTCATTCGGGTAGGTTAGCTATTCCTATATGGTGCGATTTGTCAACCATCGAAAGGTGTTTAAATGGACTAAGTTATTTGGAGGAAAGACGTTGATTATAAGCTTTTTTATTGATTACCGGAAAATTGATGGTTTATTTGTTTTAATATTTTTTTTTGCTATATTGGGTACATGAATTTTTGCCTGAGAAATTCTAGCATAGCTATTGCATGCATATTTACGATTGCCCTGATCATGGGGGCAACTTCAATCCTCAAGGCCCAATGCTTCACCATAGGCAGTGGCAACAAGGAAACCGATTCCCCCGGCTTTTGGCAAAACGGAGGCACCTGGGTCGGGAATTCACCCGGTTGTAATGCCAACAACAGCAAAATAGAACTGGATGTCAATGTGATCTCCAATTGTGGGACCTTATACATTGATGAAGAAGAACAGGATTTCCAGGTTGTCAATAATTCCTATATCCTCATCTATAGTGACCTGGTGTTCGGGGATAAGATCTGCTTTTATGTAGAAGCCGGATCTGAGGTGGTAGTTGTCGGGGATATCAAGGCTTACGGGGAGAAAGGTACGATCGATGTGGATGGGGTGTTAAAGGTTTATGGCGCCATCGATTGCGGGGGATCCTGTGATCCGGGTAAATGGAATTTCCCAGGCACCGGAATTATCTGTGCCGTAGATTCCTGCAGCAATGGCTGGGGAGGAAACATGGTTTGCCTGAATGCGTTGAGTCCGCCGGCCGTATGTGGTGCAATATTACCGATTGAATTGATCTCCTTTATGGTCCATGAAATTCCGGATGAGCAGCGGGTAAATATAACCTGGATAACAGCTTCTGAATCGAACAATGACTATTTTACCGTTGAACGCAGCAGGGATGGGCAGGTTTTCGAAGAGCTACTACAGGTGCCAGGGGCGGGTAATAGTAATCAACCATTGAGTTATCAAGCGATAGATGACAATCCTTATCCGGGGTTGTCCTATTACCGGCTGAAACAAACGGATTATGACGGTCAGAAGGAGTATTTTGATATGAAGTCGGTTAGGGTACAAGGTACGGCCGGCCAAGTGAATATTTTTCCGAATCCTGTCAATGGGGGTAGGTTAAAGGTGATGTACAACAATGTTGGGGAAGACGAAATATTGATTGTCTTGTATAACCAGCTTGGTGAAATGCTTTATACCAACGAAGTAGAGCCCCAAAACGGCAATATTACTGCGATTATCGATTTGCCGGAAAGTCTCATGCCCGGTTTGTATTTTATCGTGGGTAGGTATAAAGATCACCACACGGTATTTACAAAAAAGCTTGTGGTTCAAGGAGATTGATTCAATCTTCGGAATTCCCATCCATTATAAGCTACTCCCCTCAACTCCGCTGCTTGCGCATTCGGTTCATCAATTCTTTCAGCGCATAAAAGGGACGGCAGAGCATAGCGATCAACAATAGCTTCTTTATTTGCTTGAAACCTTGTTGATCCGTGAAGATGAGCCGGATAAGGTTTTGGATCCATCGGGGCATGTCCGCTTTATAATTATCGATATTGCGCGCGTGAAAAACCGGGGTTTGTTCGGAGGAAATGCTTGAAAATGGTCGGGAAGGGGATAGGGTATTCAGGTCAACCCTCAGGGTATCGGCCAATGCTTGCCGGACCTGTTCCGGTTGGGTAACCAGGTCTTCATACCGGATCGTTATGGCTGTATTAGAATAGGAACGGATCATCCGGAGCTTGTGGTGATAATTGTAATAAATGCTCAACGCATTGATATAACGCAGAAATCGGATCTTTTTCAGCACAGGGATCTTATCGATCGCCAGGCGAAACCAGGTTTTGTTGGTAAAGGCAATGGAATGGATCACGGCAGCGGGTTCGCGTCGGATAATGATCCAGGTGGAATCGGGAAAATCCCGGAAGATCTCCCGGTGCCATAATACATGGTTAGGGCTCTTTTCTATAAACCAGGTTGCGCCGGTTTTTTGACAGTAAAAGTCGATCGCCTGGGCAAAGAAATCCAGGTAATTATCCGATCGACCGGCCATTTCTTCGATCTCTGGTGCAGACAAAAAGACGTTGAAATATGGATCTGCCAGCAGCGTATCCCGGCTATAATTTCCCAGCGCATGTTTATTATACAACTCCGATTCGTCTTCACAACCACAGAGATGATCCTGGCCTTCGATCAGCACCCGGTTCAGGAGGGTGGTACCCGACCTGGGTGCGCCAAAGATAAACACAATGGATTTGCCGGAGTAATCGATTTGCTGATCCAACTTTATGAAAAAAAACGACTATTTTTAATTGATCCTAAACATTCGTTCGTTAAGGGTCTTAAAATTAACTTTTAATAATTATTTTGAGCGCGGTTAGCCATTCAAATCAAAGTAGCCGAAAAAGTAAGGAAAGTGCCCAATGTATTGATCGTCGGTAGTTCAGGTTTTATCGGTAGCGCTTTGTCGGCCTACCTAAGTGAAAAAGGTTACGATGTTCATGGCTGTGACCTGGTCAATCTCGACGTCAAGGGCCATCTTTCCCACTTTCACCTCGCTGCCGACGAAGCCGATAGCTTTTATAATATTTTCAGCAGTCCCTATGATATTTGCATTAATTGCGCGGGCGCGGCTAAAGTATCTTCTTCCTTCGAAAGGCCGCTGCACGACTATGAACTGAATACCCGGATCGTCTTCCGGATCCTCGACGCCATCAGGCTGGAAAGCCGGTCGTGCCGATTTGTGAATCTATCCAGTGCAGCGGTATATGGCAACCCTGCCAGTTTGCCCGTTCAGGAATCATCACCCCTGGAGCCGATCTCCCCTTATGGGATCCATAAGCATATGAGCGAACTGATCTGTAATGAATTCCACGACCACTTCGGTATTCAAACCTGTTCGGTTCGTATCTTTTCCGCCTACGGGCCCGGTTTGAAAAAACAATTGTTCTGGGATCTCTATCAAAAGGCGCGCCGGGATGCCCGGGTAGCCTTGTTCGGAACCGGCGAAGAAACCCGGGATTTTATCATGATCAGCGATTTGGTGAGGGTGATCACGCTCATCGCCGAACAGCCGGCCTACCACCACCGGGCTGTCAATGTGGCCAATGGACGGCAGGTAACCATCAAAGAGGCCGCAAGCCAGTTTCTGGCGGCGTATGATCCAGGTATCGAACTGCAGTTTTCCGGCGAAAGCAAAACAGGTGATCCGGTTCATTGGGAAGCCGATATTTCCATTATCAAAGACCTGGGTTATGAGCCCGAATTTTCGATGGAATCGGGTTTACAGGCTTATGTCGAGTGGTTAAAAAAACTTCCCTAAGCGTTTATCCATGCATTTGGCCTTTATTACCGATGGAATTTTCCCGCATGCCGTGGGAGGTATTCAGCGCTATTCACGCTTGCTGCTGGAAGCCCTCGGCAGGGAGCCCGGTTTGGAAATTACGGTCGTTCATCCGCATAAAGGGATCCGCATCTTTAAATCCTTCGATCAGATCCGGGAGGTTACCGTCCGGGATATCGATGTGAACCGCAATTACCTCAGGGAGTGTTACCATTATTCCAAACGGACCTTTGCGGCGATCGAACCGCTCCAACCCGACCTTGTTTATGCCCAGGGGATCAGTATATGGTACCGGATCAATGACCTCAAGGATAAGCTGATCGTTAACCCGCATGGATTGGAACCCTTCCAGATCACCCAATTTAAAGATCGCTTGATCACGCTTCCCTTTCGCTTCCTGCTGCGGAATATTTTCCGGAAAGCTGCCTATGTCGTTACCGAAGGCGGACATTTAACAAAGATACTTAGCAGGATCGTTCCACCGGAAAAGATCGTCTTCTTTCCGAATGCCGTCAACCTCCCGGAAGCTTCGGACCGGGATCGCCAGGAAGGTGAACCGCTGAATATTCTGTTCGTAGCCCGTTTTGCCAAGAACAAAGGGATACATATCCTGCTCGACTGTGTCCGTGAACTGAATGCAGCAGGCGACCAATTTCAATTCAACCTGGCCGGAAAAGGCCCATTGTTCGAATACTACCGCTCGAAATTTGCTTTTCCGAATGTGAATTTCCTGGGCTTTGTTCCGGATGAGGATCTGTTCGACCTGTATAAAACCAATGATCTCTTTATTTTTCCAACCTTGTTCGAAGGGATGCCCACGGTGATCCTGGAAGCCATGAGCTATGCCCTGCCGGTGATCGGCACCGATACCGGCGCTATTCCGGAACTGGTCGATGATACGAATGGTGTGCTGATCGAACCGGCCGATGTGGCGGCGCTCCGGGATGCCATCCTTCATATCGGCCGGTTGGATGTCGAACAAAGAAAGGAACTCGGCCGGAGATCCCGGCAAAAAGTGGCGGAACATTTCACCTGGGAAAAAGTAGCTGCCAGGCATATGGAATTGTTTCGGAAAATGTTGGCCGGTAGCCAGCTCCCGGAAGATAGCGAATAACCGGCGGATCGCGGTGCTTCTGGGCGATTGCTGTTGATAGCCGTCAAACGTTATCGTCAGGCGATGTAAAGTAGTAAACGATATTGTGTCAAAATTGCGTCAAAATTGACGTTAAATTAACGCATATCTGACTCAAACTTGTAAAATGGCCCGTTATGTAATCTCAGATATCCATGGTTGTGCTCAAACCTTTCGGCTGTTACTATGGGATCAGTTGAAGCTGCAAAAAACAGACGAGCTTTTCCTGCTGGGGGATTATATCGACCGGGGCCCTGATTCCAAAGGGGTGCTGGATCAGATCATGGACCTGCGCCACGATGGATATAGGGTTTATTGCCTCAAAGGTAACCATGAGGATATGCTGTTGAACAGTATGCATGATCCGGCCTATTTGGAATTGTTTTTATACAACGGCGGTAAGGCTACCCTCGAAAGCTTTGGCGGCCTTTTGTATCCGGATGATATTCCAAATACCTACCTTGACTTTTTGGAGGGTCTTCCTACCTATATCGCATTGGATTCGGCCTACCTGGTTCATGCCGGCTTCAATTTCAACAACCCCGATCCGCTTTCGGAACCTCATGATCATATGTGGATCCGAAACTGGTATGACCAGGTAGATAAGGAATGGCTGGGCGATAGAAAGATCATCCACGGACATACGCCTGTTGTACGGGAGGTGATCGAAACGGCTGTCGATACCCGTGCACCCTTTATCGATATCGATAACGGCTGCTTTTTAAAAAATATGCCGGGAAGGGGGTATCTTTGTGCTTTGGAAATGAACCACTATCAATTATATTTTCAACCTAATTCGGATTTGACGTGAAGCTATCCGTCCGAATGCATCCACGTCATCCCTTCCGGTTAAGGAATCGTCCTGTCTGTTAACCCGGATCGTTTAGCGGTGTTAGCCTATTGTAAACATAATTACCAGTTCATCGTTATCCTGTTGATCTGGCTCTTTGCAGGCATTTATGCAGGGCCGGCGGTATATGTGGTGGTATTTCTATTCCTGGCTATCTTATTGTACAAAGAATTTTATGAGGAGAGTTTTCTCGGCTTGTTTTATTTAATGATCTTGTCCGACAATTTTCACCTGGGTTTTGCCAGTTCCCTAAAACCGCTGATCCTGATAACCCTTACCGCTTTCTTTTTGATCAAAAGACGGGAGTTTCAGCCCATTACCAAATTATATGTGCCCTTTATCGCATTTTTCGGCTATTCCCTATTGATGTTGTCGCAGAGTGAAACCCTAATGGTCAGCTTGCAGAAAAACGTATCCTATATCTTGTTGTTTATCATGGTCCCGAATTTTGTGATGAAGATCTATCAAAAGCGGGGAGCAAAGTTTTTCAGAGACCTCATCTATTTCAACATGCTTATATTGATCTCTTGTTTTGTGTTGGTTGTGGTAGATGTCGATATTGCCTTTTCCCATGGCGACCGGTTCAGGGGCTTGTTCGGCAATCCGAATGGCCTGGGCATGTATTGTGTGTTCGTCTATTTGTTTTACCGGGTTAGCGGAGCCTTTTTCCCGGATCTATATAGCCGGGTTGATAAATTGATGGTCATGGGGCTGATCTTTTCAGCAGTATTATTATCGGCCTCCAGGAATGCCATCGTATCCATTT
>JANQFB010000174.1 GCA_028278085.1 Chitinophagales bacterium | reverse complement strand
ACTTGGTCTGGCAATGGCACCAGGGAAGCGAACGTTTCCAACGCAGTGATCAATTGCATCAAGCCATAAAGGCTTTGCAACCGAAGCAGGACCAGTATTTTATCAACTGGGGCAATTGCTTTCCCATACAATCACTCCTGGCTTTGAAGCATCGCCCCATAAACATGCAATACCTGCCGGTGGGTTCGAGGACCTATACCCCGATGGTCAGGGATAAGCTGAAAGCCTGGTCGATCGATGATCTGTATGTCGATATGGTAGATGCGCCGAACATTTTCCTGATCAGCAATCCCAAGCTCAATGCGTTGCTGCATCAATACCTGGTTGAGCATTACGGTATCCCCATAACGTTTAAAACCTATTACACCTTTCCTGACCTCCGGTTGAATATATACCGGGTGGCTCACCGGGCAGTCTACTAAATCCAACGGGCTTCCATGAAAAAGATTATCCTGAAATGTTTGGTGTTGGCGGTTGTTTTGATGGTGATCAATCAATGCCTCTACCAGCTATTTCCATCCGTGTATTTCGGCCAGCCAGATGCCGATCATAACTGGAACTATTTACTGGAGCATGCAACCGACTATAACCTCATCTTCATGGGGTCGAGCAGGATCGTACGACACATTGATCCTGAAGAATTTAATGCAGCTTGTGATCCTGCACCAAAAATCCGTTCCTACAACATGGGGCTGGGGGGCATGCAGCCGCCCGAAAGCTACTACCTGCTGGAAAAGATCCTGCAAATGAAACCCGCTCCCTTTCGATATATCCTGGTAGAATTGGAGTTGTTCCAAACTTCCGGGAGTTGGGAAAACATTGGAACCCTTAGAGCCGAACATTGGTATACCTTCGATTGGTATTTCCGGGCTGTGAGGCTGGTTTTAGGATCAGGATACGGATCTGCCCGAAAGGTCAAAACCCTGACCTGGTACACCCATCAATGGTTCAGGCATTCGCTGAATTCAGGCTATACCGCCCAACAGCTCAGACCTCCCGGCTCCATAACGTTTGCATCATGGCAGCACGGTTATGAGGCCAGAAACGCCGAAAAGCTGGCTGCCTGGTTAAGCTCACCTCCTCCGAATGCCCGGGAAGACCTCATCGCCTATAATCGATACATGCTTGAAACGCATGAACGTTTCCTGGAAAACCCGGAAAGGCTCGAGGCGCTTAAACGAAAATCCATGGCTGCTTTTAGCCAGCCGAACAGAACCCCGGGCAAATCCGCCCATCATTCGTTGATCAGGAATTTAATCCAACGAGCCAAAACACAAAACGTAGATCTCATCTTTTTACTGACCCCCAGGAGCTACTTTTATGATCAGCTTTTGCCTTTGTATGACGCCCTTCCGGCCGAGCATAAGATCGAGCTGGCCGATGCCAATCGATACCCACAATTTTATGCCAGGGAATATTCCTTTAATGTGGGTCATCTGAATGAAGCGGGCGCTCAACTGTTTACCAAAGCCCTGGCCCGGCGCTTTTCGGAATTGATCACCCCTGACCAACCTGCTGATCAATGATGACAAGAAGAAAGTGTATTACCAAGCTGTACTGTTCCAGCCTGCAAAAAGGAAAGATCAACCGCTTTTCCGATGCTTTTTAATACGGAAGCATACGCCATTTTTTTCATCGGGGTAGCGCTGCTATTTTTCCGGTGGCCTTCACAATACCGGTGGGTCATACTCCTGGGAGCAAGTTATTTTTTCTACATGTGGTGGGAACCGGATTATATCATATTGATCTTATTGTCCACTGCTGTCGATTACTATACCGGCTTGCAAATGGGGCGATTGCCGGATCAACCTTCCCGGAAAAAATGGCTATACCTCAGCCTGTTGGTGAACCTGGGGCTTTTGGCGACCTTTAAATACTTCAACTTTTTTGCGGATAACTGGAACAGCCTGTCAGAGATCATGGGCATGCCAACGCACCTTCCCTATTCCGAATGGTTATTACCGGTTGGGATCTCTTTTTATACCTTTCAAACGCTCAGCTACACAATCGAAGTTTACCGGGGGCGCATCAAGCCTGAGAAACATTTAGGTGTTTTCGCCCTGTATGTGGCCTTTTTTCCGCAACTGGTTTCCGGTCCGATCGAAAGGGCGCAACGGCTGTTACCCCAACTGAAAAAGAAGATCGGCTTCGACTATAAGCGGGTAAAAAGCGGATTGCTGTTGATGGCCTGGGGGCTGTTCAAAAAAGCGGTGATCGGTGACCGGCTGGCGGTTTATATTGAACCGGTTTTCGATAACCCGTACGATCACCAGGGTTGGCCGGTGGTGATCGCAGCTATTTTTTTCGGGATCCGCGTCTATTGCGACCTGTCGGGCTATTCGGATATGGCCATCGGAGCGGCCCGGATCTTTGGGGTCGACCTGATGATCAATTTCAGGCGGCCTTTTCATGCCACTTCGATCCGGGATTTCTGGCGACGTTGGCATATCTCCCTGTCAACCTGGTTCCGGGATTACCTGTATATTCCGCTGGGAGGTAACCGAGTGGTGAAATGGCGGTGGTATTTCAACCTGGTATTGGTGTTTGCGGCCGTCGGTTTCTGGCATGGCGCCAACTGGACGTTTATCGGTTTCGGGCTGATCCATGCGGCTTACATCCTGATCGGCGATATGACACAGTTAACCAGGAACCGGTTGGACCGGGCATTGGGCTGGAACAGGCTACCCCGGATCAATATGATCAGGCAAATCGTTATCACCTTTTTGCTGTACAGCTTCTCCATGTTGATCTGCCGGGCCAATAATATCACGGAAGCTTTTTACCTGGTCGGCCAGTTGTTCCCATTAAACCTTTCCCAGCTCAACGTGCCCATGTATACCCAAAACCTGCCGGACTTGCTGATCCTTCTGGCTGCCCTGTTGATCATGGAAGGAGTCCACATCTTGCAAAGCCGGCGATCGGTTTATGGATGGCTGAACGCCCTACCTTTTTGGGTCCGCTGGTCGATATATATACTCCTGGCCTGGATGATATTTGCCCTGGGGATCTTTGAAGAGCGGGCATTCATATACTTTCAATTTTAATCCGGCTTCTGATCCTAAAAGGTTAACTTCGTTCCTGACAAAGCGCCCGATACATGCTTTTTAACTCGGAAGCATTTCTCTTTTTCTTTCCCACCGTTGTAATCCTGTATTACCTCATCCCGCATCGTTGGCGATGGCTGCTATTATTGCTATCGAGCTATGTTTTTTATATGTGGTGGGAAGTATCCTATATCCTCCTGATCTGGTTATCGACCTTAGCCGATTATTATTCCGGGCTCAAGATGGGCAGCCTACCGGATAAACAACAGCGAAAAAAATACCTATACCTCAGCCTCTTTGTCAACCTGGGAATGCTTGGGGTATTCAAGTATTTTAACTTCTTTTCCGGTAATGTCAATACATTGGCCGAATCATTTGGGAGTAACTGGCAACTGGAATATTCGGAATTGCTATTGCCGGTGGGTATCTCCTTCTATACCTTTCAAACCTTGAGTTACAGCATAGAAGTGTACCGGGGAAATGTTAAACCGGAAAAGCATTTGGGCAAATTTGCCTTATATGTGGCCTTCTTCCCGCAATTGGTGGCCGGCCCGATCGAACGGGCGCAGCGGTTCCTGCCCCAGTTGCAGGAAAAGGTCCGGTTAAATACCCAGCGGATCAAAACAGGCCTCCGGTTGATCACCTGGGGCCTCTTCAAAAAAGTCGTGATCGGCGACCGGTTGGCCTATTATATCGAACCTGTATTCGACAACTCTACCGAATACCAGGGTTGGCAAATTGTGATCGCTGCTTGTGGTTTTGCTTTCCGGGTGTACTGTGATTTTTCCGGTTATTCGGATATTGCCATCGGTGCGGCACGGATCTTCGGTTATGACCTGATGCAAAACTTCCGCCAACCTTTCCATGCCCATTCCATGCGGGAATTCTGGAGAAGATGGCACATTTCTTTATCCACCTGGTTCAAAGATTATGTGTATATCCCCCTGGGTGGTAACCGGGTAACCCGATGGCGATGGTATTACAACCTGATCATTGTATTTGTAGCCGTCGGTTTCTGGCATGGGGCTAATTGGACATTTATTTGTTTCGGACTGTTGCACGCGGTCTATATTCTTTTGGAAAGCTGGCTACAACCCCTGAACGAGCTATTCGAAAAGGTTACCGGTCTCAAAAAGTTGCCCAGGTTGAATTATACACGAAAGGTGATCCAAACTTTTATCCTGTTCAGCTTTAGTTTTGTATTCTACCGGGCCAATAATGTTTCGGACTCCTTCATCCTGATGGGCCAAATATTCCCCCTGCAAGGGTCGCAGTTAGATATCCCCTTATATACGGATCACCTGCCGGATATTGTTATCGCCATCCTGGCATTGATCCTGATGCAGGTGGTGCATCACATCCAGGAAAAAGGTTCTTTCAGCCAGTGGTTCGACCCGAAACCCCATTGGTTCCGCTGGGCTTGTTATGTATTGATAGTATGGATCATCCTCAACTTCGGCATATTTGAAGAAAAACAATTTATTTACTTTCAATTCTGATATGAAAGGTATCTTCTACAAAATCTGTTGGATCATGCTGGCTGTGATAGCCCTGAATATCGGGGTCAGGCAGTTGCCGGAACCTTTATATTCCGGAGATCATGAGGTAGATACCAAATGGCAATGGTTACGGGAAAATCACCGGCAATATGATCTGATTTTTGTAGGCTCCAGCCTGGTAGCCGAACAAGTAGACCCGGTGCAATTCGACCGGGTGGTACAGGATAAATTGGCTGAAGATTTCCACAGTTTTAATTTCGGACTCCGCTTTTTGCATCCGCCCGAATCTTTTTACATGGTGGAGCAATTGCTCGAGCTGGAAGGCTTGGAGGTGAAGTATATCTTACTCGAATTGTTGGGCTCTCCCAGGTTCACCGGCCCGGAGCGCAACCTGCCCCGGTTTACCTACTGGCTGGAACCGCATGATTATTGGTGGAGCCTGCAGCATCAATACCATTCCTACCGGAGCATCAAACGAAAGATCTTCAATGCAGCCGTGCTCAGCTATAATTTTGTTGCCCGCTATGCCAATACGGGATATCTCGTAACCCTACTTGATCCGGCCAGGATCGAGACCGTCGATTACTTCTTAGGGGCCAATGGAAATGGTTATACCGGCCCGGATACCGTTCACTGGCGGAAAATGGCTAACGAGATCACGCTGGATCCCAAGCACCGGACCAAATACCGGAATATGCTGAACCGGTATCACCACACCCGGGATATCGATGATCAAAACCGGAAAATGGTCGAAAAAACCGTGCCTTGTTTCGATCCTGATCGCAAACCGGAGCCTCCCAACCCCGATTACCTCGCCAGACTGGAAAAGCTGGAGGCCAAAGCCACCAAAAAAGGCGTCCGGTTGATCTACCTGTATACTCCCCGCTCCGGGGAATGTGAAGAAGTGGCCCCGATTTTCAGGACCTTGCCGGCGCATAAAACCATTCAACTCGCCGATATCCACCGCTACCCGGAATTTTATGATACCCGGTATGCCTACGATATCTGCCATCTCAACCAGGAAGGCTGTGCGATCTATACCCGGATGATGGCCGAGGAGTTTTGTAAACTGATCGAATAAATGGCAACCACATGGGATCATCTTTGATCAGACAACACTTCCGCATCCTCCTATTCCTGGTATTGTCCTGCTGTGCAATATTCTGGCCTATGCTCTTTATGGATGGCCTGTTAACGGACAGCGGGCTTACCATGCGATGGGTTGCCGACGGGCGATCCGACGATATTGTCGTCGCCTTCCGGGAATTCGGCAGGCCTTTTACCGCTTACCTCTATGCCGTCACCTGTTATATCCCTGACCCTCATATGGGTCTGCGTTTCCTGGTATTTATGGCGATCATCCTGGCCTGTGGAAGCCTTTACGCGATCCTGGTGCAATCCGGGATTTTTACCCGAAAATATGCCGCCGTGATCGCTTTGCTGGCCCTTTGCTTTCCTGCTTATACGGTTTGGCCCATATTGCATACCGTAAGTTATAGCCTGAACCTGGCAATATTTTTTTTAGGATCCGCGGTATACCTGAGGTCCTTTAAGCGCAAGCAAAAGTTCGCCTTTTGGGTGAGTTTGGTGTTGATGCTCATTTCTTTTGAAACGCTTACGATACTCCCCTTTGCCTTTATGCTCCTGGCCGGTTTTTATGTGCTGCAATCCGGTGTACAGGCATCGATAGGTGGGCATATCAGGCATTTTTTTAAACAACATGCTGTCTTTATCCTCTTGTCAATAGGATTTTTGTTAGTGAACCGGCTTATGCTGGCTCCCAGCGGGGCCTATGCGAAATATTATGCCGTTCAATTCGATTTGTTGAACGTGGGCAAGCATCTTTTTATCGCGGTTAAATTTTTGTTTACCGAACTACCGCTGATATTCTTCCGGCAGCTAACCGGGGAACCACTGCTGGGGGCGGTGACTGTTGTCTTTTTCGGCATTTTGTTCATCAGCTTTAACATTCGGTTGAAGCGGGAAGCCATATTTCAACGCCAGCCAGCCTTTAGCCATTTGTTACTATTCTCCCTCGCTTTGGGGTTTGCCGCCTATATCGGTTATGCCATCAATGCCAAATATATAGGCTCGGGATTATATACCGGACGATACGGTCTCTTGCTTGGTCTGCCGGCAGGTTTGGTGTTTTTTGCCATCGCATCCAAAATCGAAAAGTATAACAAACGCCTGGCCAATGGCTTTTTAATGACGCTGTTAATTGGTTTTGCCTGTTGCCAGTTTTCCGACCAGGTCTTATGGCAAAACCGGGTGATCAAGAACAATGCGATCATCCGGCAACTAAAAAAGCTTACGCCTCCCCAACCCGGTATAATTTTGTTCGACGATCAAAGTAGCTTTGGGAAACAAGGACCGCTCAATACCGGTGAGATGAACTATTTACTTTACCAGGCATACTACCAACAGCACTATGTCGGATTAAATGCCACAACACCCAAATCGGATCCGGAAACGGTTATCCGTCAAATGGAGACCTTTATGAATTATGGCGGATGGGGCAGCATCCCTTTTTGGAAAGATTATGGCCTGATGCGCGATCTCGACCGGGAAGATCCTGCCATTACTCTGCTGGTGATCCGGGATAAAGCCAGCTATTCCGCCCTGGCCTTATGGTGGAAGCATGTTACCGATGACCGGACAAAGTTGATGGAGGAATTGGTGGAAGTGCGGTTTGAGGCTTATCCGTAGCTGGGGTCAGCCGCGGGGCGGATAGCCGGGCAGCTAAATCGTAACGTCAAAAATTTGACGGGTGAAAAGATCAACCCATCCCTACCCTTCCCAAGGAAGGGATTATTGGTGTCAAATTTTTGACATCGTTATTGCCATATTGCATGTGCGCTAAGTTTCTTTCAATACATAATCCAAATACGAAACGAAAGATAGCAATTCCCCTTCCGGTTCCCGGAAATCTTTTTTTGCATACAAGCGCGGGATTTGATCCGGCACGACGGTCATCCGTATCCTCAATCGTTCCATCATAAACTTAGCTGCCAATAACAGCCATTTGGGTACCGGGATGATCATTGCGGGTTTTGGCGCGGCTTTATTGATCTGCCGGATCAGGTCTTTATAGGTATATGCCGTTCGGCCATTAAGGGTAATGACCTCCTGTGTGGATCCATTGATAAATGTGTGGTCATGCATCATCCGGGCCACATCTTTGGCATGGAGCGGATATAGGGGTGAAGGTACTCCGGTCGGGTAGCTGATAAACCGTTGGTTTAACACATTATGGATCAGCTTATCGATGCCTTCGGTATTGCTGCCGCCAAAAACTTCTGCGGGTCGGAAAATGATCCAATCAGCCAAATGTTCCTGGATGTATTGTTCTGCCAGCCATTTGGAATGTCCATAGGCGCCGCTGTTCAGGCCTGCACTCCTGGAGCTGATGTAAACAAATTTTTTAACTTGATTTTGCCTGACCCGGTCGACCAATGCTTTCGTAGCGTCATAATTGAGCTCAAAATAAGGTTGCGGATCGAAAGCATGCGTTAAACCGGCTGCGTGAATGACCCCTTCACAGTTTTCCAGATGCGCGGCATAGCTATCCGCTTGCCGGAGGTCGCCTTTTATCCATTGAATATCCGGGTTTCCAGGGGGCGTTTCCTGACGGGTCAGGCCTATTATTTCCCACTCCTCCTTATTCAGCAAAGCGATCAAATGCTGAATGATCGCTGAAGA
>JANQFB010000155.1 GCA_028278085.1 Chitinophagales bacterium | reverse complement strand
TTCCGTCAATGGGTGAGGTTTTCGTTCGGACCACCCGAAGATAATGTACGGATGGGCCTGCAGAGACTAGCCGAGATGATCGGCTCCTATTAAGCAGGGTTACACAAATATTGAATGCACTTGATTCTTACCTGGATTCGGGCATACCTGCAACTAACCATTCGTCATATATTTTAAGAAATTGTTGCGGTAAAGGCCCGCTCGGAGCCATGGGGTGAGCGGTTGGTGTTTCAAGGTTCCAACCATTGATGGCTATTTTATTTCTTTCTGCCAATAAGTAGATAATAAATGAACATAAAAGTAAGCGACACGATCAGCCTGGTATTGATCGACGAATCCCATGCTGTACCGATTTATAACCTGGTCGATCGTAACCGGAAGCAACTGGGAGAATGGTTGCCATGGGTCGACCATATGGATTCCGTGGATTTCATCCGGTCATTTATTGCCGATCAGAAAAAACGGATTGCCGCCAACACCGATCAGGCTTTTGTTATTTTCGCTAAGGATGAATTGGTAGGCCGGCTGGGGTTTTACCAGATAGATGCGAAGAATCATATCGCTTCCATTGGCTATTGGCTGGGAGAACCTTTTGTAGGTCAGGGTATCGTCACACAATCATGCAAAGCGCTCATCGACTATGGGTTCCATACCGCCGGATTCAACCGGATCGAGATCCGGTGCGGCGTTGAAAACCGCAGAAGTCAGGCGATCCCGGAAAGACTTGGATTTAAAAAAGAAGGACTGCTCCGGCAAGCTGAAAAACTTAACGAACGTTATATAGACCTTTACCTCTATGCCTTGCTACGATCGGAATGGCAGGAGGATCAGACGCCACAATCATAGCATTATGGAAAAAGTAAACATTGCCGAAAAGCTAAAACAGATCCACGATCTCTGGCACCCCAGGATCGTAGGGGAATTGAACGGCCAGCAGATCCGGCTGGTCAAGATCCGGGGTGATGAATTCGAATTTCACCGCCATGAGGAGGAAGATGAAATGTTTATGGTCATCAAAGGAACAATCGTCCTTGAAGTGGAGGAGCAGCAGATCCCGCTTCGGGAAGGAGATTTTTTTATCGTTCCCCGGGGAACCCTGCACCGGCCGGTGGCGATGGAAGAAGCCCATTTACTGATGTTTGTTACGGCTAAAAATGTGAATACCGGTAATGTAACCAATCGATTTACCCTGGATACCGGATCTTTGGAAAAATTATGATCGACCCTTTTGCAATCCGCTTCGTTTTTTCCGTGTCCCGGAAATGGAAAGACGGATTTGTTAAAAACAGCAATTCCTGATCCAAAAGTTATTTACAGCAGATAGATGCTGTCCTGAAATACAGCATTAATTGCCGAACTTTTAGCTACTTTTAAAGAAGCAATGGAAGCAATTACTATCAAAAAAGGAATTTTCCAAAAGTTTGCTTTCCTTTCGTTGTTCCTCACGTTTGGGGTTGCCTGTATCGACAACGCACAAGATCCACGGGAGCAATATTCCGCTGTCGAAACCCAAACGGAACAATGCCTGAACGAATGGTTTGAAGCCAAAGGCGTATCCTGGCCGGACCTGATGGCAAGCTTCGAGGGATATTTTGCCCGTGGTGGGATCAGCAAAGCGCAAGATCCGAGGGAACAACAATACCTGGATATCTTAGCCTACCTGGAACGACCAACCAGCGCTTTTCCGGTCTTTACAGACAAGCAAAAAGTGATGACGATGATGAAGCAACTGGGTGTAACCGAAAAAGAGCTGATGTTGAAAGCGCAACTGGATTGTTTCACCAATTTATTTATGCAACAGGGGGAAAGCCTGGACTCCACGACCGTATTCTATACCATCGGTTCCTTACTGGAAACTATGACGCAGGTGCCCAACATTAGTCCGGGCCTGGTGGCAGGCGCGATCAAACGATCCCTTAAACCTGGAGATCTGCGAAAACCCGTTTATCAAAAAACCATCGTGCTGCTTTATTATTTTGACTTTACGCTGTTCCTGTCGGCAAACCAGTATATTTGGATAAGAGAAAACAGCATTAGTAGCGCTTGAACATTAGCCGGATGTTTAATTAACCAAACAGATGCCCGACCTTTCATCATACGATGCCAACCAGACTCGATAACTTATACGACGAAGCCAAAAAGAAAAGTGTTGCCTTGTGGGACAGCCTGAAGAACAGTGGGAAAGAGAAATTCAAAGAAACGCTTCAAAATTTAAACGAGGCTTTACCGGATGTTGAAGCCGCCGGCTTTGAGTTGGTACGCCTGGACGTGGATATTGCCCTGATCCCGCGGATGTTTGCCCGGTTCCGGCAAGTCAGGGAGATCAGTACCGAAGCCAAAAAAGAGATCCTCGAGCAAACCAAAAAAAGGAAATTGTTGAACCTGATCCTGATGGGTTTGTTCAAGGCGGTGGAGATCCGGTCGTCCGTAAAGATCGATCATATGGATCTCAAAGAGATCGAATTGGAGATCGGCCTGACCCCTTCGGTCAAATTGATCTTCCGCAGGGAACAAACGATCAACCTGATCGATAAAAGCGGTTAATCTTGGAACCGAATACCAACCTGGCCAATAACCGGCAGTATTACGATCAACACTATGCCAAAATCGACCTGGAAAGGTTCGCCCGCCGGCTACAGGATCCTGACCGTATATTTGAGCTTAGCAAGGCCCGGATCCTCACCATGGAAGCTTTTTATGCGGGCCATTTCGCCGAAAGGCTGGCCGGCAAAAAGGTATTGGAAATCGGGTCAGGGAATGGTTTGAATGCCGTTTTCATGGCCCATTTCGGCGCCCGGGTTTGCTCCAATGATATTTCAGCAGAAAGCGCTGCGTTTATCAGCCGGTTAAGTGAACGGCTCGGACTGGATATCGAGACAACCGCCGGGAGCCTCACGGATATCGATCTGCCCGGGCAATCATTCGACATGGTGGTGGGCAAGTCTATCATTCACCACCTGAACCCGGAAACCGAGATCGCCTACATGGATCGTATCGTTCAATTGTTGAAACCCAACGGCACCGTACGATTCGTGGAACCCGCACACAACCGGCCCTGGCTGCGGAAGGCCCGGATGATCTTTCCGGATGGCCGGCGTCCGTCTATCCTTGATCGAAAGCAATTCGCTCAATGGCAGTCTCAGGATAAGCACCCGCCCAGGGATAACAGCAGCACACATTTCCAAAAGATCGGCCGGCAATACTTCCAGACCGTTAACATCAGGCCATTCGGTATCGCTGAGCAATTGCTTTCTTTTCTACCGGGATCATTAACGCGCAAAATTCCCAAAAAGCAATTACGGACGGCAGAGCGCCTGATCCCCTACCCCATTGCCTTAAAGCTGGCCAAAGTGCAAGTGATCGACTTTGCACAACCGCAGACAGGATCTTGAT
Organism: Chitinophagales bacterium; assembly: GCA_028278085.1. Lineage (GTDB taxonomy): Bacteria > Bacteroidota > Bacteroidia > Chitinophagales > JANQFB01 > JANQFB01. The sequence continues at coordinate 6,843 of JANQFB010000155.1, read as the reverse complement.
GATGGCCTCAACCGGGACACCAGGCGTTCACCTAGGCTTCAACCGGGTCACCCGCCGACAGAAGGGGACCCGGTTGAAATGCGAAGCCACATGTTCCTCCTATTGAAATACGATTGCCTATAACCACAATATTCCTCCCTCCCCAATCGTTAAATAATGTTACAATACCTGTAACCAACCACCTGCGCTCCCGTTTTATCTGATGATTATCTCACCTAAATATACAACACATGAATTTGTACAAACTACCCTTCGGAAAACCCTTCCCCCAAGTATGCCTGTTATCATTGCTGATGTTTGGCGTTTTCGACACGGCCCATGGCTGTATGTATAGTTTTAACCGGGATAGCGATCAGGATGGCATCCGGGATTATTGGGAAAATCACTACAAAGGAAAGATTCTTTTCTTTGATGCCTTTGAAGACGGCGCCCTGAAGCCGGAATGGCAAATCCCGGGAAGCCAATGGATCAACCGGAAGGAGACTATGTATTTTACCCCGGAAGATCCGTTGGCCCAATTAGCACCTGCAGAAGAGCTGATCCTGCAGGCAGGCAAAGAAGACTGGACCGATTACGAATTGAGCTTTTATACGCATACAACCGGTCAGATCAATATTTTCTATCGCCTTCAATCCAACGGTGGCGATCAGTTCAATGCCTATCGATGCAGCCTGAAGCCCGGCGTTAAAGATCCCGATTCCTCGGAAAGGGCCATTAGTTGGGAATTCGGCACAACCCTGGTCGGTCAGCCCGAAAAAGTACAAAAAACATTACGGCAAGGTCAGTCGGAATTCCCGAACTACCGGAGTAATATCATTTTTATTACCCTGCGGATCCGGAACAATGAAATGATCGTATGGGCCAACAATAAAGAGATCGGAAGATATCAGGACGACAATAAGGTCCTTTCCTATGGTGGTATCGGCATCCAATTCGAATCGGACGAACCGGCCTGGATCGATAAACTGATCGTGAGAGAGATCGGTATGAATCCTTATCTGGCCGATGCGGATATCGATTATGATGAGGATGGTTATTCCAATTTGCTGGAATATGATAATCAAACCAACCCCATTGTCCATGCCGACGATGAACTGGACCAGGCTTCGGACCGCTACTTCGATAACCTGGGATTACAGGAAGCGGAAGATAACGATCAAAAGGCCCATGATTTTTTAACCGATGAGGTATTCCGGGTGAATGCCTATCCGAATCCCGCCCGTGACAAGGCCAATATTATGGTTACCCACAGCAGCAGCGAACCCGTCGAGATCCGGGTCTTCAACTACCTGGGCAAGCAAGTGTGGTATACTTATGATGATAAGATCAGCTATCAATTACACAAAACCATCGACCTGACCGATCTGCCGGCCGGAAACTATGTCGTTCAGGTCAAAGCCGGCCCGGACTTCAGAACGCATAAGCTGGCGGTGATGTAATGATATCCATACCACCACCGGGTCTCCGCCGGTTGGCGGATGACCCGGTGGAAGTATGAAGAGCTTCGACCTCAACCGGGTCACCCGACGGAAGGAGGGGAAACTATGTCGTTCAGGTTAAAGCCTATGACCTCAACCGGGTCACCCGACGACAGGAGGGGACTCGGTTGAACTGCGAACATCCCCTGCCCCTACCTCCTTTCTGGTCGCCTTCCTCCCACACTTCGAAAAGGCATTGTACCTTTGCGGATGTGATGTCTTCCGGCGCCATTACACATAACCCCAAACCCCTCCTGGCCAAACACTATGGTTTTAAGGATCCTGTTATTGAAAAGCTGCCGGGCTATGATAACCTCAATTACAAAATAACCGATGTCCAGCACCGCTTTGTCCTGAAATCCTTTCCCGAAACGGAACAGCTTGCCGGTTTCCTGGAAGCGCACAACGAGGTCCTCGAAACCTTGTCCCAAACCGATCAACAGGCCTATCCGGCGCCGGTCAGGAATAAAGACGGCGGATCCCTGACGATCATCGAAGCCGGCAGCGGCCGTTTGATCTATGTGTTGCTGACCTATGTGGAAGGCAGCTTTTTAGGCGATCATGAATTGACGGAAGAGCTGCTACGATCGCTCGGAAATTTCTTAGCCCGCATGAACCGGCAGTTGTTATCCCTTTACCAACCGGCCATTGCCGCCCGTGAGCTGCATTGGGATCTTCGCCACTTCGGACGCAACGAGATCTACCTGGATTACATCACGGATCCCGAAGACAAAAAGCTGGTGGCTTATTTTTTAAATCAATTCCGGGACCAGGGGTGGCCCAAACTGCGATCCTGCCGGAAATGCCTGATCCAGAATGATGCCAATGAATGGAATATCCTGGTCAGGGACGAAAAAGTCAGTGGCATCATCGATTTCGGGGATATGGTATACTCCCAGCTCATCAACGAACTGGCCATTGCCCTGGCCTATACCATCGCCGGACAATCGGAACCCCTGTCCAAGGCCTGTACCGTTATTAAAGCCTATCATGAGATCCTCCCCCTCCGGGAAGAAGAGGTCGATCTATTGTACGACCTTATCCCGGCCCGGTTAAGTATGAGTATTGCCAATGCAGCCTATAACCGGGTCCGGCAGCCGGATAATAGCTATATCGGTATCAGCCAGGAACCGGTTCGTAGCCTTTTGAAGCAATGGATATCTATCAACCCGGTGGAAGCACGCATGAAATTCCGGCAAGCGATCGATAGGCCCGTTCCGGAGCCCCCTACTATGGAAACGCATCTGAAAAACCGGCAAAAATATCTGAGCCCTGCACTATCCATCAGCTATCAGCGGCCCATCGCCATGGAAAAAGCGGCTTTCCAGTATATGTACGATGCCTACGGCCATACTTTTTTAGATGCCTATAACAACATCATCCATGTGGGGCATTGCCACCCGACGGTTGTTCGGGCGGGACAACTCCAGCTCAACCGCCTGAATACAAACACACGCTATCTCTATGAAGCGCTGGAACAGTATGCCGAACAGCTACTCTCAAAATTTCCGGAGCGGTTGAATAAAGTCTTTTTCGTCAATTCCGGCAGCGCCGCCAGCGACCTGGCCATCCGCCTGGCAAAGACCTATACCGGACACCGGCATATAGCCGTCATGAAACATGGCTATCATGGGCATACGGAGACCGGTATCTCGATCAGCGCCTATAAATACAAAAGCAAAGGTGGCCCGGGAAAGGCGCCGCATATCATTGAACTACCGCTACCGGACACCTACAAAGGCGATTACCGGCAAAATGATGATGCCGCGGGCAAAGCTTATGCCCAGGCAGCCTCTGATTTACTCGATCAAACCGATCACTTCGCGGCCTTTATCGCCGAGCCTATTGTCGGCTGCGGCGGTCAGGCCCCTTTGGCTAAGGGATATCTTAGCGCCTTATACCCGGTGATCCGGGCTAAAGGCGGAATTTGCATTTCCGACGAGGTGCAGGCGGGTTTCGGCCGGCTGGGAGAATATTTTTGGGGATATGAGATGCACGATGTGGTTCCGGATATCGTGATCCTGGGGAAGCCGATGGGCAACGGACACCCCATGGCAGCAGTGATCACCACCGATGAGATTGCCGCCGCATTCGATAATGGCATGGAATTTTTCAGCTCTTTTGGCGGCAATCCCGTTTCCTGTGCCATCGGAACAGCCGTACTGGAAGTGATCGAAACGGAAAACCTGGATCAACAAGCCAAAGATGTCGGGGAATATTTGAAGGATCTAATGGGTCAAATCAATAATAAACACATCGGCGACATCAGGGGCAAAGGATTATTTCTCGGCGTGGAGATGATCCGGGATAAACCTACAGCGCCGGATACGGCATTGGCGCAATTGGTTAAAAACAAGATGCGGGAACATCATATCCTGATCGGAACAGACGGCCCGGCGGACAATGTCTTAAAGATCAAACCGCCTTTATGTTTCAATCGGTCGAATGCAACCCGGCTGGCAGAAACCCTGAATACCATATTGGATAAAGCATCAGTCCGCTAAGGAATCATACAAATACATCCCCATGGCAGAAATACACAGGCAATTAGACGACGAAGCATTTATCCGGCAATTCGAAGGCCTCGAACTGCCCGAAGGTTCCATTACCCATGAAGCTCATTTTAGGATCGCGTGGCTGTACATGGATCGCTACCCCCTGTCAGAAGCTACGGATCGTATCATCCAGGGGATCCTGAAGTTTGACAAGGCTTATGCCGGCGGAACAAAATACCATGCGACCATTACCTATGCCTATATCCATATCATGGCCGACCGGATGAAAAAAGACAAGGCCCATAACTGGCAGGAATTTCTCCGCACCAACCCCGATCTGCTGCACCCGGTCGATCAAATACTGTGTCAATATTATTCCCCCGACCGCTTGTTTTCCGACGAAGCCAAAAAGTCATTTATTGCTCCTGATGTGGAACCGATACCAGGGTTTAAATTCTGATCAAAGCCGCCTGAACCGGCCATCCACCAATATTAAAATAAAAAAGGAAAGGAATTTTGCCGGAAATTATAGATCCCTAAATACCCATTAAGCTATCTCTCCGGATCGTGGAAAGGGAATCTTTGACAAACAGGGTATCATTATCCATATACTGATTGCCGGGGCCTTCCCGCAGGGTGCCCCCGCCGAAGATCTGCTTTTTTCGATAGAGGGAGATCGCTTTTTTATTCCGGTCAAAACGGCAACTGTCCATAGTCAGCACCGAAAGATCTTTGATGGCAATGCCCAGGTTATTTTCCCGGAAGGCGGATTGGGCGAGCCGGATCGTCGATTTTTCCCCGATACTGATCCCTTTGTCGTCGAAATTGTTAAACGTACAGCCCCTTACCGTTACTTCCGAACCGCTGAAATCCAATCCATCGCCATTGCTGTCGCCTTTATTGTTATCGAAGATGCAATCGATCACCTCACCCCGGCAAAAATCAAGGTCGACCTGGTCGGCATAGTTTTGGAAAAAAGAGCAGCCATACAGGTTGATGGATCCGTATTTAATATTCAGTCCATCGTCGGCCTTGTTGTTGTAGATCCGGCATTTGGTCATCGATACATCGGAATGATAGAGGCAAAGCGCTCCGGATAAATACATGCCGTGGATCCTCGACTCATAACCACAGCTCAGATCCAGCCAGCTCAAATGACAAACCTTCGTTTCATCCCCTACATAAGCCACGGTACCGAAGGGTTGGTCGCAATCGATGGCAGTAATGGTAACCGGCCGGTATTGCGTGCCCGAAATATGGATCGGAGAATAGGATAACAGGTTAACCCCTGCACCGAGCTTCATCCGGACCCCGGCGCTGATAAAGACCAAATACCCGGCAGGTATCACCATATCTTTTTCCAACCGGTAGCGTGTGCCCGGCGGGAAGATCAAAGTATCCTCCCTGCGCTCCAAATCATAGGTGGTCATTAATTCGCGGATCAGTTCATCGGTCGACTGCCTATGGAAGCTAGCATAAGCGGAATCGCCCCAGGGAAGATGTAGCAAACTCTCCGGGAACAGGAGACCGGCGTCCAGGTTTAAGGATTCCGGATCGTCGAGGTTTTCCGAACGCTCCAACAGACCGGTCAATTGTTGCAGGGCATACTCCCGGGAGGGATGCCCGGAATTTCGGTCATGTTGCAGGATCGGTTCCAGGTACCGTTCTTCCATTGTTTGTAAAGCCTGTTTATAGGAAAGCAGGTTAAACGACCATTCTTCTACTTTCGATCGCCAGACTTTTTGAAAGCCTTCATCGGCGATCAACAAAGAAAAAATATTGACCCGTATATCCCTGTCCGCGGGCGTCAGCACCTGGTTTTCGACCGGGGAGGATTCATAGATGGGATAGATCTTGCCATTGGTGTTCGCATAATAAAAAGCAACGGACTCCTGGTAAAAATCCCGTCCTTCCAATAATTTCAGCAGCAGGTAATCAGCCACATAATCAAGATCGAATAAGGATTGGAGATCAAATCCCTCTCCATTGGCCGTTTGCCGGTAAACTAAGCCGAGTTTTTCCGATACCACCATTTGAGTTAAGGAATCCTTGGCGACTACATGAAGGCAAACCGGATCATTCACATCATAACAATCTTCAAAAACAAAGCTGCTGGAAATACTATTGGTTTCCAGGAAATATTCGTCCGGTTTTTCTTCCAGGTAGTATAATCCCTGGTGTTGACCGTTGATCACCAGGTAATACAATGTCTTTTGCGGTACGGGCATTCCCATCGACCGGGCGATATGTTGGCAATACAGGTCGGTCAAAAGGCTTACCCTGGCCGGCTTGAGAAACAGGAAGTATTTCCCGGCATAAAAATTGTTTTTGGGAAACCTCAGCTTAAAGGATCCCCGGTGCTGGATCAGCGGCCTGATCTTGATAGAATCGCTATAATCCGGGGAGTGGAACATGGCCTTATCCCACCTTACCCGCTTGGGCTTGTCCATCCCGATCTTCGAGCGGGTCTTGGTCTTTAAACCCAGGTAGAGCGTATCGATCCCGTAATTGTTGTTATCGGGTGAGTCTTCAAACAGGCTATTGACCCAAATGATCTCCATCGGCGCCTCCATCTGATGGCAAGCGCTCCCGCCAACGGCAAACAAGCTTAACAAAAGGATCGAACGTAAAGTTGATTTCATGAAAAAACTTTATTGACTGACAGGTTGGATCTTTTCCCGGGTAATGGCATTATAAAAATCAATGGACGACAGTTCACCGTCGATCGCGAAGTTATAGGCACGTTCTACAGCGATATAATATCTGTGCTCGTCGAAGCGGTTGTTTTTTTTGGCATCGATATGGGCAACCTCCCCAAACAGTTCAAAACTTACCCTGGCATGGTCATATTGAAGATCCGGTTGATCGAC
>JANQFB010000146.1 GCA_028278085.1 Chitinophagales bacterium | reverse complement strand
TTGCTTTGATCCCGGACAAAAGGGTAACCGCAGGGTGCCAGGATCAGGAAGGTGGTTATTGGTTTACCACCTTAAGAAATGGCGTCTTCTATATCCCGTCCGTCGATATCAACTCCTTTACGGAAACTACTGGTTTGGAAGTAACCAAATTTACCGGTATAACCCCGGGCAAAAACAATAACATCTGGGCAACGACCTATTATGGCTATGTTTACCAAATTACCGGTAACAAGATCATCGACTTTTTCGACCATCACAGTTTTAAATTTATGCGGAATACCAACGTAAAAGTCGACCGGAAAGGGGCGCTGTGGTACGTTTCGGAAAAAGGTCTGAATGTTTTTAATCAAAAAAATACACGGATATTCAATGAGGCCTATACCCTCCAGAATTTTCACGAACAGCCTCCGGATACCATGTGGGTGGCTATAGGACAGATGTGTTTGAAATTTGTAAATTATGAATTAGCGGAACAAAAACGATTCAGGGAGATCAGGCGCATGTATTGCTTGTTGGGTCTTTCGGGGAATAGGGTATTATTGGGCACTGTAAACGGATTATACCAGTATCAGCATGATTCTCTTCTTTATTTGGGTAAAAGTTATCCCTTATTAAAGAACCGGATCACAGACCTTATGAAACTAAACAACCGGACCATTCTGGTTGCTACCAGGGGAGCGGGAATAGTGGTTATGGAAGATAACCGGACCAGGCAGATCTCGGTCGGGCACGGATTGGCCAGCAACTTATGCAGCTCGTTATGGATCGATGAACAAAAGGGTGTCTGGATCGGTACCAATAAAGGGCTCAATTACATTCCTTTTATGGGTTCTGGCGGCCGTTTCGATACCATCAGACATTATACCACCCGCGACGGACTGGCATCCAACCAGATCAATGATGTGATGCAAAAGGATGGCCGGATATGGTTAGCCACTTCCGGCGGCATCAGCCACTTTTCACCACTGGATGTTGCTCCGGATACCCAATCGATACCGCTTTTTTTTACAGGGGTAAAGATCAATGAAAAAGACACACTCCTGTCAGGAACATATGACCTGGCTTATCATCAAAACAATTTGATCATTACCTATTTGGGACTATCCTTTAAAGATGCCGGCCAGGTGCGTTACCGGTACCGGATTAACCGGCATAAAAACTGGATCTACACCCGGAATACCCGTGCCATCCTTATGGATCTACCGGACGGCAACTATACCTTCCAATTGAGCGCGCGCAATCACGACGGTTTTTGGAGCCGTCCGAAACAGCTTCAAATCAATATATATCCGCCTTTTTGGAAAACTTTTTGGTTCATCGGCCTATGTATACTGTTATTGATCAGCGGACTCAGTATAGTATCCTGGTTAAGATTAAGACAGGTGAAATACCGTAGTTTACTCCTGGAGCGGAGCAACCGATCCAAAAGCCAGGCCTTGAGCGCACAAATGAACCCTCATTTCATCTTCAACTCCCTTAATTCCATTCAAACGTTTATCCTCAAAAATGAAAAGAACGAGTCGACCAAATATCTATCCAAATTCGGCCATTTGATGCGGTTGATCCTGGAAAACTCCAGTCATACCCTCATACCCCTGAACAAAGAACTGGAGGCCCTTCAATTATACCTGGAACTGGAAGGATTGCGATTCAAAGATAAACTCGAATGCCAGGTCAACATCGACCCCGGTGTTTCCACGGCGCACATCCGCATCCCGCCGTTGATCATTCAACCCTTTGTCGAAAATGCTATTTGGCACGGGATCCGCCACAAGGAGGGGAAAGGGCATATTGAGATTCGTATTACCCAAGCGGACAGAGATATCGTGATCACCATAACCGATGACGGTATAGGGCTCAATAGATCCCGGGAGGTCAATCATACTTCGGCCAGATCACATCAATCCGTTGGGATGAACCTCACCGGAGAAAGGCTGCAGTTGCTTTCGGGCCTTTACAAAAAACCCGTTCAATATTCCATCGTTGACCTTGGAGAGGAAGCCCCCCATCTGCAAGGCACCCGGGTTACCCTGATATTGCCTAAGTCGATGGCTCGCAAAAAAAGTTAAAATACCTAAATTTGGTATCCGATGTTGAAAGCTGTGATCATAGATGATGAAAAGGACGCTATCGATGGCCTGGAGATCATGCTGCAGGGATCCTGTCCGGATATTATCTTAGCCGGACACGCTACTTCCGCTGCTGCCGGTATCGAACTGATCCGCCGGCAACAACCCGATCTCGTTTTCCTGGATATCGAAATGCCGCATGGTAACGGGTTCAAAGTTTTGGAAGCCATCCCTGGAAAGCAGCTCCAGGTAATCTTTGTAACGGCCTACGACCAGTATGCTATTCAGGCTATCAAATTCAATGCCTGCGACTATCTGCTGAAACCCGCCAACCCGGAAGAAGTCGCTCTTGCGGTCGATCGGGCACGGGAAAATATCCGAAGCACACAATTTACCAATTACCAGCGGTTACTGGAGCAGATGCGCTCACGCAAACTCGATAAGATCGCTCTCCCGACAAGCCATGGCTTCTTGTATGTTAATACAGAAGATATTATCAGGATCGAAGCGGACAAAAGCTATTCGACCATCTATATCGCTCAGCGAAAACCGGTTATCGTTTCCCAGATCATCAAATTCTATGAAGAGCTTTTATCGGACAAAGGATTTTTTCGGATCCACAAAAAACACCTGATCAATATGAAGCACGTCGATCAGTTTTTCAGGACCGACGGAGCCTATGTAGTGATGTCCGATCAGACCAAAGTAGAGATCTCCCGCAGGAATAAAGATGCTTTTTTATTAGCGATGCAGTCATAGATCCCTTCCGTTTGCTTGGGGCAGGCATCAGACCCCGGCAAAAAATTCTCCACCTTTCCTTGTCGAAAGTTTACCGTTTGTTGGTTGAAAACAGCCACAGATCGATTAAATATTGCGCTATCCTTCACCGGAACATACATTCGCATAAGAAGCAGGCCAAATACCTTGTATAAGACCCGGCTTCGAGGCGATAGTTGACCTTTTGTAGGGAAGAATCCCTATTTCCGTCTATCAACGATTTTCGAGACGGTTTTTTTACCCCCGTCATATTTAAAACTTAAACTATGAATGGTATGAGGAGCTTTATGTTTGCGCTGGTGATGGTAACTGTTTTACCACCGGTTCTTGCTCAATCCGGAAAAATACACCACCCTCCTCCGGTGTTAGAGTTGGATAAGGAGAAGTTCAAGAAATTTGCACCCGTACAACGGGCCAATATCATCCACCTCAAATGTGACGGGGATGGCCTGGGAAAAATAGAACTGATCCTGAACCCGGCCTATTCCGGACTGACCTTCAAATGGACAAGAAACGGTCAAAGTATCCCGCTGACAGCCTCAACGATCGGTAACCTGGTCCCCGGAATTTACCAGGTAACCATAACCGGCACCCTGAATTCCGGCGGCTTTGTTTCCCTGGCTACGGTAAATTACACCTATTTCGTAGGATATCATGTCTTATATACAGACCTGGCCGGAGGAGCTACGGTTAGTGGTACGACCGTTGAAAAGCTAGGTGCAGTACCCTTACAGGGAGGATTCGCATCGCGAAACAAACTAAATCCCTATGTGGATGGTTTTGTGTGGTTCGAGATCAATGATCCATCCCAACTTGTCGCGGATAAATACATAGGCTTGTCCGAACAAAACACGGACGAAAATTTCAATACCATTAACTACGCCTTCCGGATCTTCAACGAGGAGCTTTATATCATTCAAAATGGGGTTATTGTACCGGGTCCGCGGGCCAATCTGTCCTTCCGAAAACTGTTAAAAGGAGACCAATTCGCCATCCGCAGATCGGGTTCGGCCACCGCAGCAACCGTGCAGGTGGATTTCTACCATAATAATGGCGTTATCCATACATCCACCACCTCACCCGATCCTTCAAGATCCATGATCATCGATGGCTCACTCCAGGTGGACAATAGCTTGTTCCGGGATGTGATCACGTCATTTTTCTGTCCTGTTCCCCCGGTTTATGCCGAGCTAACCAAAGGACTCAACGGCGGCATTTACCGGACTTACGACAATATCCTCTATTTCAAGTACCGGGAACGATACCGCGACGGAGAGCTGCTTTACCGCATATATGACCAAAACATGCAGGTTATCTACAGCTATGCCGACCAGGTGTTACCCAAGGACATCGGTGATAATTGGTACAGCCAGATCGATGTATCCACCGATCCTGACTTTGTCAAAAATGACTATTACATCCTGGAGGTGGAAAATGATAAGGGGCATAAAGAAAAATTAAGGTTTGTTTACAAGTGAAGTATTTAACCATCCCATCAACTTAAAGATATGATACGGCAGCTAATAACCATTTCTATTATCGCAGCGATCCTGGTTTTACAGGGCTGTAAGGTGGAAAGTCTGAGCCCTGAGGAACTGGCTGGCTATGTGAATAACCGGGAAAACGGCTTGACCCAATCCAGGAAGATCGGACCATATATACTGGAGGCACAGTATAAGCCGGTCGATTTTATTTCCCTGCTGGAAAAAGAAAACGACCTCACGGAATCCTACCTGAACAAAAGGAGAAAGGAGTTAAAAGGGTTACAATATTATAAGCTCCGGCTTGCGTCCGCCGATCCGCACCAGCGTGTTATGGATATCGGTAATTATTCCGAACAGGATTACTATAACAAGATCTATTATTTCGGATTGGAAATGCAACAGGACATCAAGCTCCTGGAATCGGACGATACCCTGAAATGCGTATTGTTTCATTTCGAAAGAAATTATGATCTGGCGCCTTATGTCGATTTCAACCTCGGCTTCGAAAAAAATACGGCTCCGGGAGACAGGGAATTGATCCTGATGGCCCACAAGATCGGCCTTGGGACGGTAAAGTTCCGGTTTAAAGCCGCCGCTATTCATAATATCCCAACGATCAAATTAAACTAGTATGAGAAAAGAAAGATTTATGGGCCGTTTTATATGCCGGCTAAGAAGAAGCAAGGGTATGAAGATCTTCGTCGTTTACGGATCTCTGGCCATCCTTTCACAATCCATTTTTTACGGTAGCGCTTATGCCTTAACATCCGGCCCGGCGCAGGAAGAATTTACAAGTTTCGAGCCACTGGGTACCACCGATATGGTGGACTTGTACAGCGGTGATTTTGTCTATAACCTTCCGTTGCTTGCTGTTCCGGGGCCAAACGGCGGTTATCCGGTCAATTTGGCCTATCACTCCGGTATTGGAATGGAACAGGAAGCAAGCTGGGCCGGATTAGGCTGGAATGTTAATGTCGGCGCTATCAACAGAGGACTTAGGGGTCTTCCGGATGACCTGAATGGCGCCAACGTTATCCAAATCAACCATATGCGTGATAATGTAACGGTCAGTTTGGATGTACCGCGAAGAGAAAGAGAAGTTTTTGGTTTTCCGATCGCCTTGAACAAGCTGAATTACCAGGTGTATTATAATAATTATACGGGGATAGGGTATCGGGTGAATGGGTTAGGCCTGCAAATACCCTATACCCCTATTGGGCTTAGCCTGGGTATCGATTCCCAGGACGGTTTATCACCGTCTGTTAACATCGGCGCCAATATTTCCAGGATAAACTTCGGTATGAGCCTCACCACCAATTCCAGGAGGGCGATGAAACAGCTTGCCTTTTCTTCCGGTGTAACGATAGCCAAAGCCACCAATAAAAAAATAACCCAAGGCACCAACAAAGAAGTAGTTGGGCTTGGGATCAGTAATTCCTCATCCCTGTCCTTTTCGGCTATGGGCCCTATGCCAAGTGGCGGAGCTCCGAGAACGACAACCAGTGTTCCTTTCGAACTGAAGATCTCGACAAACCTGCCTGCATGGGGTATTGCCAATTACAAGATCCCTGTTTACGGAAGCGTAACCACCTCCAATGTGCAAAGTAATGTTAGCACACCGGCATTTGGTTACTTCAACACCCATGGCGCATCAGACCTGTCCCTAACCGATTACCGGGAAAAGCCGCTGGTCTATTCCAAAAAGATCCCGAACCTGGCGCCTTCCAGCTTAACCTATGATCTTTTTAATATCAGCGGTCAGGGTACCGGCGGTATGTTCCGTGGCCACCGGCCTGAGATCGGCATTTACACCCCCGCAAGATTGGAGCATACCTTCCAATCCCACCGCGGTAACCTGGAGATAGGTGTTAAGCCGCCATTCTACCATGTAGGAGTCGGTTATACCGGAGGTAGCAGCAGCGAAACCGTTAGCGGATGGAGTGCCCATAACCAACTGGAAGATGATCTGTTTTTCAAGGGGAAAGTATTTACCCCGCATGCCAACCATCCCTTTCCTGGTTTGTTGCAAAAACCGAAATACCAACCGGCTTTTTTCAAAGTATATGGTGAAAAATCTACCAGTGAGGGCCTGGAAGGGCAGTATGAACACTGGCGTAAAGATCAGCCTATCCGGGTACGGTTAGGAGTGAGCGGCGCCGGCAACAATATGGAATACGCCGCTGTCGACCGGTTCGACTTTAAAGCCAGCGGAGGAATGGCCTATAATGCAGCGGGCAATTACTACAACCGGATCGATGAGCGAACACAGCGAGGAACCAATATCCATGCCCTTACCGAAGAAGAAGCATCGGTTTTTGGCATGACCCGCCAATATCAATACCGGGACCCTTCGGGAACTTTGAAAAATCTCCATAACCACAACCAGGTTCCGGAAGATCAGATCGCGGAGATCAGCGTTTACCAGGCTGACGGTATGCGATACACCTATGGCCTGCCGGCTATGAACCGCTTGTCGGAAGATGCCCAATTCCGTTTACCGGAAGATCCCGTTCCGGTTAGCGCCTCAGCTTCGCAGGAACACAATTACACCTTGGTCAAAGACTGGAATAACGGCACATTCATCCATAAAGAAAAGGGTAGCACCAATACCCTGGATGAATATATTTCCAGGACATTAATGCCTCCCTATGCGCACTCCTGGTTGTTGACATCAACCGTTTCCAACGATTATGTGGACAGTGACGATATCCCGGGGCCTTCTGAAAACGACCTGGGTTATTGGGTAAAATTTAACTACCAGCAGAAGATCAGTAATTATCAATGGCGGGTACCCTATACTGATGCCAATTATGTCGCCGGTTCGCTATCGAACCCCAAAGACAATATCGGTACCTATTCCTACGGCACCAAGGATATTTTTTATGTCGAATCGATCGAAACCAAAACACATATTGCCATATTCGAACTGGAGCAAAGGCATGACGGCTATGAATCTTCCGGAAAATTCGGATCCAAAGACGACGCCAATGAAGGAAGGGGCAGTCGGTCACTTTACGCGCTCAAGAAGATCAGGCTATATACCAAAGCCGATTACCAGGATGGGACCAACCCAAATGCCGTACCCATCAAAACCGTTCATTTTACCTATGATTACAGCCTCTGCCCGAATGTTCCGAACAACAACGGACAACCTGCGGGCATTGACCTGGAAGGCAACATCGGCGGCTCACCCGATATCAATCTCGACAAGGGCAAGCTTACCTTAAAGCAACTGCATTTTACCTATCAAAATAATGAAAAGGGTGCTTTAAGCCCATATCAATTCACTTACAGCTCCAATAACCCACCCTATGATTTCCGCAATATGGACCGCTGGGGGAATTACAAACCCAATACGGTCAGCGCTGTAACCGATCCTGATTATCCCTATATATATTTTCCTTATACCGATCAGCAGGCCCCGCCGATGGCCGATGCCTGGCACCTGACCGCTATCCGCCTGCCTTCCGGAGGACAGATGAAAATCGAATACGAGCCCGATGATTATACCCGGGTGGAAAGAAAACCGGCCATGCAAATGTTCGACATCCGCGGGATCGGAGATGATGCAGGGGCCTCACAATACCTGAATTCTTCCCGGTGGGATCCGGCCACTATCGGAGATCTGAGCGACAAAGATCCGGATGATAACTACCGGGTGTATTTTGAATTGAATGAACCGATCACTGCCGCTGATCCGCATGCTTACCTGCGCGATCATTATCTCAGGAATATCGAAAAGGTATTTTTCAAGACCCATATAAAGTTGAGGGACGATAACTGGGATCTCATTCAGGGCTATGCCGATATTTCCCTGGCGCCTGCAGATTATGGTGTGGTTCCCGGAACAAACATTGCCTGGATCACCTTGCTGCCGGAACCGATCGGTAAGATCAACATTACCGGAACACAGGTTCACCCTTTCCGGTCGGCGGCTTTTGAATTCCTTAGGACGGCCAGGCAGGACCTTGTATTCGGGCAAGCCAATAATAACATTATCAATCCGGCCAGCTTGATCACGGTATACAAAGACGTCGTTAATATCATTGCCGGTTTTCATATGAGCCAGTTGCTCGGCGGCCGGGCAAAAGACATCCGCCTGAATGGCCAATCGGTTATTCGCCTCTACAGTCCGGAGAAAAAATACGGTGGTGGTGCAAGGGTCGCCAAATTGTTCATCGAAGAGTCCGGTTTTGCCACGGGAACGGGAACCAATCAATATGGCAACACCTATCAATACGAAATGGAAGATGGCAGCAGCAGTGGCATCGCCTATGAACCACAGATAGGACGGGAAGAAAGCGCGTTGGTGCAGCCGATCAATTATCCGAACTCCACTTTCGCCAAGGGTCCGGGGAATCTGTTTATCGAGGAACCGATCATGGAAGAATACTATCCCGGCGCGAGTGTGGGATATCGCAGGGTTGAGATCAAAAGCCTGACCCGCAGCAACGATATCACCTGGTATGACCCGGGTGATCCGGCGGATATCCTCAACGAAACAGCCAGTAAAATGAGCTATAAAACCGCTTTACCGAACACGATCTACGAATTCTATACCCCCTATGAATTTCCGGTAAAAGTGGATCAAACGGATATAACGGCCCATCCGACCATTTTCAACCTTACCGTAATTCCCGGGCTGTTTACAGAAATGAAAGCCAAACAAGCCAGAAGCCAGGGATACAGTGTTATCCTGAATGATATGGCGGGTAAAACCCGAAGGATCAAAAGTTTTGTTCCGGCTAATCCTATTAATCCCGATTCGGAAGAACTGGTGATCTCGGAACAGGAATTTATTTATCACACGGTCAATGAATTCAATCCTGATGAAGCCAATTACATTAACAACAAAGTCCCGGTATTCGACAAAGACGGTAAGATCGAGGATGCTATCCTCGGCCAGGATCATGACATTTTTGTGAGCATGAAAGAAAGCCGGCAGGAAAGCAGCTCGCTTGGCCTTGATCTGAATGTCGAGATCTGGTTCCCATCCCCCGCCTTCGGAGCGCCGTTGATCCTGCCGATCCCCCTTCCCAATTTCTCGAATACGGAAATGAGCTTTAAAACGGCTGTTACCAACAAAGTGATCTATAAAAGCGGGCTGGTCCACCAGGTCAGAACTTTCGACGGCACCTCCCGGCTGGTGCAGGAAAACCTGTACTATGATGCCGTAACCGGCCAACCGATAGTTTCCCGGACGATCAACGAATTTGAAGATGACATTTTCGATGCTAATATACCGGCCCATTGGCATTATGAAGGTATGGAAGGGAATTTCCGGAACCTCGGGGCCTCTTTCGAAGGCGTGTTCTTACCGAATGATCCTTCGGACGGCAGTATTCATTTTGCTCCGATGACAGATTATGATGTCAGAGAATATTTTACCGTCGGGGATGAATTGCTGATCAATGGTCATTTATTCGCCCATGTCTGGGACATCCGATTCGAACCCCCGGAAGACTGGAACAGCGGTGATGATATTACCGAGCAAGATACCGACGGAGACGGTATTCCGGATATCGACGATCCCAATCCCGAAGGGTTGCCGGACAGCGATTGTGACAGCATACCCGACTACCTGGATCCCTGTGACCCGATCCTGATCAATCCCGGATCCGGCGGAGGCGACCCGATCCTGACCCACGGAGGCTCGGGAGACCCCAATGACACCGATGGCGATACGGTACCCAATGACATTGATGAATGTGACACCGAGCCGGGTCCGGTCAGTACCAATGGTTGTCCGGATACGGATTGTGATGGTACGGCTGATATCTATGATGCTTGTCCCCTGGATCCTGGTCCTCCTTCCACGGATGGATGTCCCGACTGCGATTGTGATGATATCGCCGACACTGTGGATCCTGATTTCCCCTGTGAAACCGGTTTGCCGGGGAATGGTAATGGTGGCAATGGCAATAACGGGAATAATAACAATGGCGGCGGGAATAACAACAGCGGGGGAACCACTCCCTTGCAAAGCTATATCCGGTGCATCGATCCGGACGGGAATTATTTCGACGCCGGTGGCCTGGTTACCAGCATCAAGATCATTAACTCCGGCTATAAAAACAGGCTGAATGACTATGTCGGCAGCCTGGTCACTAAAAAAGATCCTGAAAATGGAGGCACGGGATTATCAAATGCCGACATCACCGGCCTGGAAGTGCTGCAATTACAAGCGGTGGAAATGACAGACCGGTGGCGAATGGATTGCGGACAGATCGATGTTTGCGGGTATATTCCCGATAATAAGATCAACCCGTTCCTTCACGGCATCCGTGGGATCTGGCGAAGCAAAAGATCCTACAATTATTTGACCGAACGGGCTAACAACGGTGATCTACGGCAAGACGGCATATTCGAAGAAGCGCATCTGTTTAACTGGGCTTCGCCGCAGCAAAACCATCCAAACTGGAAATTGGCCAATACGATGACCAAATTCTCGCCGTCCGGCTATGAAATTGAAAACCGGGATGTGTTGGGCAACTATAGTGCAGCCCTCTACGGCTATGGGCGATCCTTCGTTACAGCCGTGGGTAACAATACACAATATATCGAGATGCTGTATGACGGATTTGAAGATTATGCCATGAAGCATGATTGCTCCGAAGATCATTGGGCATTCCAGGATCAGATCACCCTGGGCAGCTTAACAGATGAGTCCGCGCATACCGGGGCTATGAGCTATAAAGTACCCGTCGATCCCGGAAATGTTCAATCCGAAAGCATCGGTATCGAAGTCATACCGGCCATTATTACCCATCAAGTTCCCGGCGGTGGTAATGGTAAGCTACCGGTGAATCCTGACAAGCATGAAACCCCTATCAATGAGATCAAATATACCCTTGGACAGCCCTGCTTCAGTGAAACTTTTGTCGAAGAAAACGATGATGAACGGGCTATTTTATTGCAGGATTGTGGTTGCAACGGCCGGTTCAATCCTTATGCCGGCAAACAATATTTCCTGAGCCTCTGGGCTAAAGAAGTCCATAGCGGGCCTTTATCCTATGCCTACCTCGTTGATCTTGACAACCCCAAAGTCAGGGTATCCTTCTACAAAGCCGGAGGTAGCTACCTGGGCGCCAGGACATTTATTCCACGGGGGCAGGTGATCGAAGGCTGGCAAAAACTGGAAGGGCTTTTGGCTATTCCTCCCGAAACGGTGAATATGGTCATCGAATTTCAAAACACCGGCCAACGCAATGCCGATGTTTACTACGATGACCTCAGGATCCACCCCAATGATGCCAATATGAGATCCTTTGTATATGATCTGCTGACCTTGAAAACAACAGCCGAACTCGACAACAATAATTATGCGACCTATTATATCTACGACGAAGAAGGTAAGCTTATCCAGGCGAAAAAAGAAACGATCGAAGGTATCAAAACGATCACGGAAGGCCGGAGCGGCCAGGTAAATGTCAATTAGTATGAAATATATTTTGCTATTCAGTTTCAGCCTCCTGTTCTTTCACCGGAGCGGGGCCCAGGAATTATGTGAGTATTTGGAAAAAATGCAACAGGCCTACCGGTCTGATCACCTGGAACTGGATTTCAGGGTCCGTGCAATCCCTCAAACGGGCAAGGACCCCAAGGTTATCGGGTATGGCACCATTAAAAGATCCGGGGAACACTACTATTCCAAATTCGGGGCCCGGGAAATGATCATCAGCGATAAAGGAATGGTGGTGGTCGATCATAGCGATCAAAAAATGGTTTACTACCGGAATTACCGCTACAACATCCCGGAGGACAAACTCATGGGTGATCTGGAGGCGCTGACGGAACTGGCAGATTCTTTATTCATCCTGTCCAGGGACCAGGAGTTCCTGACTTACAAGGTGATCGATCGACAAGGAGTGATCAGTAGTGCGGAGATCCGGCTATCCCTGGAAAACTACTTGGTCGATAAGATCAGCTATCGCTATGTGCCGGGATCCGATAGCATCCTTCCCGCTTACCGATCCATGGAGATCGAGTATACCAAAGCTTCGACCCAAATAATTTCGGAGCGGGAATATTTTGACCTGGATCGCTATGTCAGAGATACAGGGGGAGATCCGGCGCCGGTCCCCGAATTTAAAGATTACCGCTTTTCCTGGCAGGAAGGTTAATACATGCTGCCACATCCCTGAATAAGACGGAAATGACGATAACAAGTGAGGCCCATAAACCTATGAGAATATTTTAGTACCTGATAAAATCACGTGCCCATGTTTAACTATAAGTATTATATCGGATTGGTTTTATTTCTTCTTACCGTAAGCCTGTCAAGGGCTGGAGAGGAGATCTATAATGAAAAACTGCGGGGGCAGGATATCCTGCTGAATACCCTAAAAGTCGAAGATCCTCACTACAACGAGATCCTGCTGGACCCTAACTATACCGAGCGGTTTGAAAATGCATCCGTCGACGCTTATGTACTGTTGAAATTTCAGGGCTATGACCGGTCGATGCAATACTATAACAATGATTGGGATTACTGTGTAGACCTGAAGATCATAGCCTGGGATAACAATGGTGTATCCCAAACCTTTGGTAAAACGCTTACGATCGACTATCGTGTCGATGGAAAATATACCGACAAACAGGCCTTTCACATCGGCCCTTATCACAAGTTTTCTATCCTGGCCATTACAGAATGCCCGGCCAGCAACCCTCCGCCACTGGTGAATAAGGACATTATCCTGGAAGGGAATATTGTCGTGAACCGCTATTATAAAATGGATCTCGGCATCGCTCCTGTAATCACCGTAACTCAGATCGCTCCATCCAACGAGGCCCTATTCAAATGGAGCTTCTTGACGGGAGCGGAATCCTATGACCTGGAATGGTTGTATGTCAACGATCCGTCAACAGTCGTTACCGAAAAACATTTCCAAAATGCCGTCCGGATAACCCTGACGTCGAACACCTACCGGATCAATAATGTGTTTGAAGCCGGAAGGGTCTTCTACCGGGTAAGAGGCGTCGGGAGGGCTGGAAATGATTTCGGCCAGATCATCCCGGGACCGTGGTCGGCACCAACCAACTATTATTCCATCTCCATCAATGAATTCGATAAACGCAACTGGACTTACCAGGCTGCTTTTGCAGAAGAAGGGAAAAATCTAAAAACCCTGACATATTATGACGGTTCGCTAAGAACCCGGCAAACGATCGAAACGGCCAATGCCAGGGACGGCATTTTCGTCGCGGAAACCAAGTACGATCATGAAGGGCGTGCGGCTGTCGAAACCATGGCCATTCCGGTTGGCAGCCGGAACATGAAGTTTTACGACGACTTCAATTTAAACAGCGGATCCCCGTTTGAAAAATCCAAATTCGACATTGCCGATGCCTTGA
>JANQFB010000062.1 GCA_028278085.1 Chitinophagales bacterium | reverse complement strand
CGTTACATCCGGACACGACTATATTACTAAAAAAGGCAAGTCGGTTATTTCGCCTACCTTTACCGGCGTAGGGATATTTTCCTGGATCAGCCTGATGATCTGGTTGAGTCAGGATAGATGCAGGGTGTGGGAGGACAATATCAGCCTGTGGACCGATGTGATCGCCAAATACCCCCGGGATCATTTGGCCTACTGCAACCGGGCATCGAGCTATTATCAAATGGGAGCCTTCGATCTCGCCCTGAAAGATTGTGATCACTGTATTCAATTTCAACCGGATCTCTATGAATCCTATAACAACCGTGGGCTCGTTTATCTGAAATTGGCTAACGACCAGGCGGCGCTCAATGATTTTACAAGCGCCCTGGAATTAGAACCGGGTTATGGCAAAGCTTTGGGCAACCGGGCGGCCTTGCAGATGCGTTTGGGGAACCATGATCCCGCACTGGCCGACCTCAACAGGTTGGTAAAAGTGGATCCTACGGATGCCGCTGCCTGGTACAATTTAGCGGTGGTATATCGCCGGATGAATGATCCGGCCGCTGCTTTGGAAGCCATCAATAGCGCCATACCCTTAAATAAGGTAGAAGGACTGTATTATTTTTTCCGGTCGGCTATTTACCGGGATATGGATCGGCCCGATCAAGCCAATAAAGACCTGGAGACCGCTAAAGCATTGGGATATAGCAAGCAACTGCAGCAATGAGTGATCTCGATATATTTTATGTCATCCTGGTAATTATTCCTATCAGCCTCTTTTTAGGGATCCGGGCCATCTATCGTAACAGGCATTCCATCAAGTCAAAGGGTTGGGCTACCATCGCAGGCTGGAACCTCTTGCTCCTTCTGTTGCTGATCAGCAGTGTTTTTTTATTGGGTGAAACGTATTGCCGCTTTTTTGTGGATACCACCGATTCATTTGGCCTGAACAAGTTCACCAAACGGTGGCAGCAACGGCATTACCGGTTTAACAATTACCATTGGCGGGATAACATGGATTACGAAAAGCAAAAAGATCCTGCCAGGAAGCGAATAACCTTTGTGGGCGATTCTTTCACTGCCGGCCACGGGGTGAAAAATGTCGATGATCGTTTTGCCAATATCATCCGGCAACAGCACCCGGAATGGGAAGTGCATGTGCTGGCAGCAAATGGATTTGAAACCAATGATGCATGGGAAAGTATCGCCAGGTGCGAGGAGATCGGCTACGAAACCGATGTTTTTGTGCTCATCTATAATTTAAACGACATCTGCTGGCTGTCTTCGGCAACAACAGCGATCTACGACAGGATATTTTCCTTTGAGCAGGAGTTAAGCTTCCTGGAAAAAGAGAGTTATTTACTTAATTTTCTTGCATTCCGGTGGAAAGCATTTCATGATCCGGATATCCGGAATTATTATCATTTTGTCCGGGATAGCTATACCGGAAAGGAGTGGGAAAAACAGCAGGAACTATTAAGGCAGATCAGGGATTACCTCGCCGGCAGAAAGATCAAATTGCTGGTGGTTACCTTTCCCATGCTTCAACAGTTGGAGGAATATGGCTTCACCGGCATACATAGCCAACTGGCCGGTTTTTGGAGCTCCCACGATGTACCGCACCTGGACCTTTTACCGGTATTCCAACAACATTCGAATAATGACCTGGTGGTTAATGCTTATGATGCCCATCCGAATGAAACAGCGCATCGGCTAGCTGCAGCGGCGATCAGCGATTTTCTCAGCAGACAATATTGACACGAAGTCGGCCAATAAAGCATGCATGTGTTATGGCTTTGATGGAGCAGGTGTATAGGCCGGTTATACCGTAGGAATCGGGAAATATAAGCGGTAATGCTTATTTTTGTTGATCATGCAGATACCTGATGAACGCCAAAATGCACGGTTCATATACTGTTATCCTGATTAAACAATATTGTTAGCCATGCGTTCCTTTCAATTATGCGGCCTTATATGCCTGGTTTACCTCCTGCCAGCTTCCGCCCAACAAACGATTGTCGTCAAGAACAATAAAACTGATCTGGCGACGGTTTTTTCAGCAGCCAAAGACAGTGACCGGATCATTATCCGTAAGGGTGTTTATGAAATTGCCGCTACTATCGATATTGATAAGACCATTGAGATAACCGGTGAAAAGGGCGTGGAGATTGTCGGTAAAAATGAGCCGGTATTCCGGATTAGCCTCGACGGATCCGTTAAGATGGATCAGTTGAAGATCCGGTATGAGGATACGGAAAAGGGCTCCGAAAATGCAGCCGGGGTCATTGGGATCGAGAAGGCAGGAAAGCTGTGGATGGAAAATTGCGAACTTACCGGAAGCGTGGGTGTTGAAGTTGCCGGTTCCTGCGATACGCTGGTGCTGAACAATAATTTTATTCACCACAATAGCCGTTGTGCCGTTTGGGCAGATGGTATGGCATACTTTTCAGATGCCGAAATACAGGCCAAAGAAGCATTTGAAAGCGTCGGAATGCTGAAAGTATCCGGCAACCGGATGGAAGCCAATGGTCTCGCCAAAAATGCCTTGACCAAAGATGAAGTTTGGAAGAAGTATAGTCTTCATGTCGAGATCGCCGGTTTTCCTGCCGGCAAAATGCCGGAAAAGGCCAAAAAAGCCTGGTTGTGCGGTGCTGAAGAGGAGATGGTCCTGTTTTATGAACTGGAAGATTCGAAATTCCTGCCCGGACTGACTTGTAGCCCGGCATATATCAATGATGCTCATGGATCGGCCCTGTTAAAGTCAGCAGATGTCCGCTGCAATTATCAAAAAGACTCCATCAAACTTTCATGCCGCTGGAAAGAAAACCTGTTTGTGAAGTACGGATTCAAGCTCCACAAAGGTCAATTGCTATGCCTGGAGCCGTCCATATATGAGGATAATCCGGAGATAAAAGCGGCCATCGATAAGGCCCGGCGGGAAAATGATCCTGCCGCCTGGTGTGCGGCCTATTCCCAATATCGATATTACCAAAAGCTCGACGACCGTCTGCTCGAATCCCTGCAATGGGCTTATGAGCTAGCCGATAGCCTGGAGCAAAATAAGCAGGGTGACGAGGCTGCCGGAATATTTATGGAACTAGCGCAGCAATGCCCAAAAACAACGGAGCAGTCTTTGGCTAATAAGGATCCGGAAATTTTTCTGCAAACCTGGTCGAAGGCATCCCGGAGCTACCTCGACCATAAAAAGTACCAGGCTTGTATGGCCAACAGCAAACGGTTAACCCGGTATTTCCCCGATCTGCCGGGTGCACATCTCGACCTCGGCGATGCCCTGTTTGAAACGGGGAAGGAAGAAGAGGCCAAAACATCCTACCGTCGGTATATGAAGGCTATGGGTCCGGAGGGCTTGAATGCGCCGGATCGTGTCCGGGAAAGGTTAAAGTAAGGCAACCCTAAAATAGCGCTATTTGAAAGGCTGCATCTTCCGGTAGGTCAATGATCTCCAAAGCCATTCGAAGGGGCCGAATTTATATTTTGCCAGCCACCACCGCGAAAAAATAACCTGGAAGATCCAGATGCCTATAATAAAGATCCACTGTTCCAGCCGGTTGACCGTACCGAACAGGCCGAATCCGTGACCATAAAAGATCAGCGTGGCGAAAATGGTTTGCACCAGGTAGTTGGTCAGCGCCATCTGCCCAACCGGAGCCAGCCATTGGATGAGTATGCCGGCGAGTTTACTTTTCAGCAGCAGCATAATAATGCCTATATATCCCAGGGCCATGGGCAAGCTGGACAAATAGTTGAACTGGCTGCCCAGGAAAAAAGAATACTCGCACGACCAGTTGTGGGCATAATTCTGCCAGAGTCCGATCACTCCGATGGTCAGCCCAAGACCACATCCGATGATGGCTAAGCGCCGGTACAGCGCGGGACTTCTTTCTCCGGTCAGTATTTTGGTTTTGAACAAAGCCATACCGGTCAGCATTAAGGCAGTGATCTGCCAGCCCAGGCCAATGAAGAAAATAAAGGTTTCCATCATAAGCGCCGTTTCCACACGCACGGACATTTGATCCAACCAGCTACCCCGGTAGGCCGCTACTTCCTTGTTGATCTCTTCGATAGGCGGTACCCAGGATTTGCACGTTTCCAGCACTTCCTCTTTTGGCCAGAATGACATGGTCGTGCCGAAGAACAGGCTGATCAGCAGCGTCACCATGAAAAAGCCACCGGCCCAAATAAAAAGCGTTCGGGGAGATCTATTCCGGAAGAGAAATACCCAGATCGAACAGATGGCATAGGGAACCAGGATATCGCCATACCACAAACCATAGGCATGAAGGAGTCCGAAGATCAATAACCACGCATTGCGCAAATAATGCTTGCCGGCACTTTTCTTCCCGGAAGCTTCACTGCGGCTGGCCATCAACACGATCCCTGCGCCGAAAAGGATCGAAAACAAGGACATGAACTTTTGATTGGCGAACAACTGGCTGAAGAAAAAAGCATATTTGGAGCCGCCGATAAGCATACCTTCGGCCATCGGGTTGATATAATTGGTACCCACCATGGCAAAAGAGATCATATTCATGATGAGGATCCCCAACACGGCGAATCCCCGGAGCACGTCCAGTGAAAGTATCCGCTGGCTGGCATTGATGGGTGCTAAGATCTGAGCTTGGTTCTCCATAAATTCGGGATAAGGAATAATAGATATTTAATGTTTTCATGAAGGTACAAAATTTAGGCGCTTGTCAAAAACAGGAGCCAATGTTCCGGGCTCCGGGACTGGAATTCACTGATGATCACTGCCAACCACCCTAAATTCGATTGTTCCATCAGAACTTTTCCTATATTTAATGCACCTCTTGCTGATAGTTTTCCAGATGAAAAGGTGCAATCTGATCCGGAACCTGATATTATTTATTATCGGGTACAATCATGCCATTACTCAACAGGCACACG
>JANQFB010000568.1 GCA_028278085.1 Chitinophagales bacterium | reverse complement strand
TTCGAAGATCAGGGAGCCTGGCTTTTGAATATTTTGCGGTCAGGATTTTACAAGGCAATGAAAACCGGGGATACATTGGTTTGTTCCGTATCGCCATCTTCATTGATCACCACCAGGTCTGCGGTGAACGTTGCCCGGCCAAAGGAAATACAGGGTCCTCCATCATCGGGACATTGGATCCTGCGTAAGACAACCGTCAGAATCTGGTCGACATAGGGAGGAGTAGGTTCCACAAAATAAAGGACCGGCTGGCAATCGATGCTGACCAGGGTCCAACCGTCTTCTTCCAGGCTGGCAATGGTAGCTTCGACCTCACCTTCCGGCTCCACGCAAAACTGGCCATGCCCGCCATCGTCGTCGCTGCTGCTTGTGCTGCTACTACTGCTGCTTGAACTGGCCACAGCAGGCGCTAATGAAAAAATACCCGCGACCATCACGGCCATGATCATCACGGAAAAGAGATGAATGCTTCTGTTGACTAACTTGTACATAATTATGGGTTTAAAATGATGAAATAAAAATCAAAACGGGTAAAGCGGCCGGATACCCGCAAACAGAACGCGGGATGCATATCATTCTTTCAGGCTTTAGAACTTAATCCTAAGTTATAAATTAATTTCAAAATATCATAATGAATTTATGCCTAAAAGTTGGAAAGGTAAAGACTTGGGGCAGGGCTTAGAGGATCATGCCAAATCCACCCAAACAGCCCTTCCAGCCTGCGATCGCCAAAGCAACAAAGCCTGTATCAATAAGGTGCCATCCAGTAAACCATAGAAATACCAGTCGTTCCGGGAAGGTTCAGCCAGGCGGATAAGCCATCCGGTCAGCAGGGCAGAGACCAGCAAAGCGGGGAGCAGGTAGGCGCGACCGGGATAAAGCCAAAAATGCCCCACACATATACCACTAAAGACAGCTAATAGTAGATATGCAAGCATCTTGGTACCATCGCTACCCAGGACATGGGGTATGGTTTTTAGGCCGGCCAGCCGATCGACATGGGCATCCCTGATATCAAAGGGTAAGGTGATCGCAAGCACAAATAAAAACCTTTCGATACTCAATAAAAAAGCTTCCGGGATTGCACCGACTCCCGATTCCAGGGCCGGCAACCAGGCAGTCATCACCGCCCACACCAGGGCTATCATAAATATTTTGATGTACCGGATATCCCTTAACCTGATCCATTTTCCCCCGGAGCGATAGACCGGCATCACATAAAGCATTGCCACCACACCCATTCCGACGGCGGTGGCAATGGTTTCGGGCCGCAGCTTTCCGTAGAGCAAGGTCGATCCCGCCACCGATCCGGAAATAGCTATCAAGATCAGCAACAGGACACGGTTGTGCTGGCTCCATACCAGCAACATGGGCAGCTTATCCAGGTGAACCCTGTTGATATTCAGCACCCGGTGCAAGATATATATGGCGATCGTCGCCGAACCGATCAGCAACAGCAAAGGCAAGGATACCGTTGGCTGTCCCAGGCAGATAAAAGTTGCATAGGTTGTCGCTACCGCACAACAGGCAATGAAAATATTGCTGAATAATAAGAATTCGAAGGCTTGCTTGAACCCCAAGAGGAGATTTTCCGGCTATTTCAGGTACCTGAAATCCTGGTTATTCTTGATGTTTAACAAGGTTTCATAGATCAGCTTGATCACGTGGTTCACATCTTCTTTATGGATCGATTCGACCGTCGTATGCATGTATTTCAGGGGCAGGGAGATCAGCGTCGATACCACCCCTTCGTTGGAATAGGCAAAAGCATCCGTATCCGTTCCCGTAGCCCTGGAAGAAGCCTCACGCTGGAAGGGGATCTTATGCTTTTCAGCCGTTTTAATGATGAGGTTAAGCAAGTTATTATGGACGGCAGGGGCATATACCAGCACGGGGCCTTCACCGCATTTATATTCGCCATGTACCTGCTTATCGATCATCGGTGTGGTGGTATCATGGCAAACATCCGTGATGATCGCCACATGGGGTTTGATCCTTTCAGCGATCATTTCCGCGCCTCTCAGGCCAACCTCTTCCTGGACCGCATTGACAATATACAGCCCATAGGGTAGCTTCTTCTTCTGATCTTTCA
Source organism: Chitinophagales bacterium (assembly GCA_028278085.1). Classification (GTDB taxonomy): domain Bacteria; phylum Bacteroidota; class Bacteroidia; order Chitinophagales; family JANQFB01; genus JANQFB01. Next base: position 2,002 of record JANQFB010000568.1, on the reverse strand, counting down.
GCATTTTCGCCACCTGGGCGATCATAAAACCACCTACCCTGTTGTCGAGCGCCCGGCCAACATAGTATTTTTCATTCAGCTCCATGAATTCATCCTCATAGGTGATCACACAACCCACATGGATACCCAGGGCCTGTACTTCCTTCTTGGAATTACAGCCACAATCCAGGAAAATATTCTTTAAAGTCGGCGTTTCTTCCTTTTCATCTTTGCGGGTGTGGATGGCCGGCCAGCCGAAAATAGCTTTGACGATACCTTTCGGGGTATGGATATTCACCCTTTTGGAAGGAGCGATCTGGTGATCCGCCCCGCCGTTCCGGGTAACATATATATATCCCTCCTCCGAAATATAATGGACAAACCAACTGATCTCATCGGCATGGGCTTCTATAACAACTTTATATTCCGCTTCCGGGTTGATAACGCCGACCACCGTTCCGTAATTGTCGACGTAATGTTCGTCTATATAAGGTTTAATATAATCCAGCCACAGCCGTTGCCCTGAAGCTTCATGTCCTGTGGGGGAAGCGTTGTTCAAATACTGCTTCAGGAAAGTCAACTCTTGTTTTGTCAAGGATTTCGGAGATTTTGCCATTATAAATGTGCTTTTCGAGATTATTATAACGGAATGTTACCATGCTTTTTATGGGGTAAACGGCCCACCTTGTTCTGCAACATGTTAAAGGCCCGGATCAGCTTATAGCGGGTTTCTTCCGGCTTGATCACCTCATCGATGAAACCCCGGGCAGCGGCACGGTAAGGATGGGCGAACTTATCGGTGTACTCGGCTACTTTTTCCTGCAATTTGGCCTCCGGATCCTCCGCTTCACGGATCTCGTTCCTGAAAATGATCTCCGCCGCTCCTTTGGGACCCATAACGGCAATCTCTGCGGTCGGCCATGCAAAATTCATATCCGCGCCGATATGCTTGGAATTCATCACATCATAAGCACCGCCATAAGCCTTTCGGGTGATCACCGTTACCCTCGGTACGGTCGCTTCACAAAAGGCATATAACAACTTCGAGCCATTGCTGATAATAGCATTCCATTCCTGGTCGGTGCCGGGCAAAAAGCCGGGAACATCTTCGAATACCAGCAAGGGAATATTAAAGGCATCACAAAAGCGTACAAAACGGGCACCTTTGACGGATGATTTGATATCCAATACACCGGCCAGGAATATCGGCTGATTGGCAACGATACCGATACTTCGTCCCGCGATCCTGGCAAAGCCCACGACAATATTCTCCGCAAAATCTTTATGGACTTCCAAAAAGCTGTCCTTATCCACTGCTCCGAGGATCACATCCCGAATATCATAAGGATGATTGGGATTTTCAGGGATAACATCCTTGAGTTGAGGCCTGATCTCGGTACCGTTGGTTTCATAGGGCAGCAAGGGCGCCGTTTCTTCACAATTCTGGGGCATATAGCTGAGTAGATCTTTCAGCAACTGCAGGTTTTCCACTTCATTAGCACAGGTAAAATGCGACACACCCGACTTTGTTCCATGCGTAGTAGCCCCGCCTAGTTCTTCGGCCGATACCTCTTCATGGGTAACGGTCTTCACCACGTTAGGCCCGGTAACGAACATATAGGAGGTGTTTTCAACCATGGTGATGAAGTCGGTCATGGCGGGAGAGTAAACGGCTCCCCCGGCACAGGGGCCCATAATGGCTGAAATTTGGGGGATCACGCCTGAAGCCTGGGTATTCCGGTAGAATATATCCGCATAACCCCCCAGTGATCGAACCCCTTCCTGTATCCTGGCGCCACCGGAGTCGTTCAGACCGATTATCGGCGCTCCATTCGACATGGCCAGGTCCATGACTTTACAGATCTTTTCGGCATGGGTTTCCGATAAAGAACCGCCGAACACCGTGAAATCCTGGGAGAATACATAAACCAACCGGCCATTGATGGTACCGAAGCCGGTGATCACACCATCGCCCAGGATCTTTTGCTTGTCCATTCCGAAATCCTCACACCGGTGGGTAACC
>JANQFB010000550.1 GCA_028278085.1 Chitinophagales bacterium | reverse complement strand
TTCACCCGGAGCGGCTTCCGGTATGGGCCTGCTCCCGTTTTACCGGTCAGGGTAATGGTGCCGGCCAGGTCGCCTTTCCACTTGCCGAAAACCACTACCGGCTTTTCCGCAAACAGGTCCGGGTAGCTTTTAGGGCTAATATCATAGGCCTTAAATCCCTCGAATTCCAGGGCTATGTTCGTCAATACGGGGTTTTTGATATAATTGGCAAATTTCCGCGCCTGCTGCTTGGCTTCTTTTGGGTGTGTAACAACGACCGGTTCTCCATGGCCGGCATGTGCCATTCCCTCGATGATATAACGATTAACGCCGGGTCCGATACCAAAGGCGAAGAAATTGGCCTTGCCCAGGTTTTCAGAGATCAGATCGAAGGCCTCTCTTTCCACCGTTACATAACCATCCGTAGCAATGACAACCGTTCTGGACATATCCTCGACACCCGGTAGTCGCAAAGCCCGTTGCAAAGCCGGCAACAATTGCGTGCTACCGCTGCCACCTTCTTTGTCAATGAAATTTATGGCTTCCCGGATGTTTTTCTCGTTGGCATCCAGGGATGTCGGGGATAAAACCGCTGAAGCGCTGGCAAAAAGCATGACATTGAATTTATCCGTGGGTTTCAGCCCGCCGATCAGATCGCGCAGCAGCTTTTTGGAAATTTCGATTGGGAAACCTCTCATAGAGCCGGACACATCGACGATGAAAATATATTCACGGGGCGGTATGGCTTCGGGTTCGACCCTTTTGGGGGGTTGTGCCATGTAAAGGAAAAAGTTTTCTTCTTCGCCTTCATATAAGAGCAGGCCGGTGCTGATCTTGTCACCGGTCAGTTTGTACCGGATAATGAAGTCTTTGGGTTCCGTGATCTGATGATTGCCTTTCAGATCTACCTTAGCCGTGGATGGGCCGGCGAACTGAATATCTACCTCATGGGAAGGAGACATGAGCTCATGCACCGGCATGCCGGTATTGACGTTTGTTGAAATGTCGAATTCATGCCGGGTATTGAATCGTTTTTGAGTTTCCGGATCTCCTGCTTTGCCGGTTTGGGCATAGGGATTGGTTACCCAGGGATCTTTGACCACGCCGGCCGAATCCGCATACCGCGGGCCCACGGCTGTTGGGAAAACAAATTCATAAGTGCTTTCTTCCGGTACCAGGAGCTCGGTATAGGAAAAATCGACCCGGATGGTATCTCCCGGCAGGATATTGGCAACATTCATCTGGAAGACATTAGGGCGGTGCTGCTTCAGCATGGTGGCGCTTTTGCCTTCCTGTTTGGCTTTTTCATACTTTTGTTTAGCCTCCTTCTTTTCGGTGATCTTCGCTTCGATGGTCCGTTCGTTGATCTGCATTTTCATTTGGTAAACGGCAGATTTGGAGGAGCCCGGAAAAACATATACCGCTTCAATGGGTATGCTTCCGGAATTCACATAGACCTGTTCGATATTAACGTCTGCGATCACGCCGGCAATATCGACGTCGACATAGGTGCCGAGTAAGGGTAGCTGCACTTTTTCCATATCTTCACCACTAACTTTGAAGTATGGAGCCTCCACCACATCAGGGAATTCATCGGCTTTGGAAAGAATAGCGATACTGCATAGGGGGATGAGCAATAGCCATGTTTTTTTCATCATTTTAGGTTTAAAGGTTAAAAAATCGGGCAGATAATCGCTGATCTAATAACCTAATGCCGGAAAAAATATTGTATCCGGAAGCGAATTAATATCTGATCGACTTTGCTCCGATGGATAGGTGAAAAATCAAAAGCCGACCAGGATGATCCGGCGGGGAAAGGATGATGCTTTTATGATTGACCGACCCATTCTGCTCCTTCGTATTCCGCATCTCTGGAGGCTGTTTCACGATTTCGCATAAGGATGTGATCCTTATCAATATACCTGCTCCGGTAACCCAATAAGTGAAAGAATTGCTTGGTAAATAAACGTGCTATCCTCGGGTTGACCATCAATGTATCGCGGGTTCGATTTGCCCAGCTCACCCCGGGCAAGAGGGGCAGTATCCGGTCGAAGCGGATCTTCCGGAGGATGGCCGATAAGCGCAGGAATACAGGGGCGATGCTTCGGATCCTGAAGAATCCGTCGCTGCCCTTGTCCTGGTACATGGGCATAAAGATCCTCCCCCTGCCGGGAAATGTTATGGCCTTACCATTGCTTTCCGCCACTTCCTGTCGATGACGCACCCGCTGAAAATTCAGGAATCCTGGCTTCATCTTAAAATTTTCACCCGGCCGGATGGCATAGCGGTAAACAATTTCATAGATGCTCCTGGAGTCGATAGATGTTTTGGCCAGCATTTGATAATAATGGCTATAATCGAAATCCTGTTTTTGCAGGGCTCCGGCAAACACAAGCGAGAGATATATGAAGGCAATGTTGTTCTCTATGGCTGCCAGTTCATTGTGTTTTCCGGCTTCATATCCGAAGGCTACATAGCCCAACTCATTGATGTAGCTGAGTAAAGGGCCCTCGAGATACTCTTCTATGCCCAGGATCATAGGAACGGGATATTGTTGGGTAAACTTTCGGTTCAGCAAGCTATCGTTGACATGTAGAAAAGGGACGGTTTCGCTGGACGTCGTATGCAGGTCCATAAAATAAAAGGGAGCGGGATAAGTATCGAGGATCGTCCGTATGGTGTTGTAGATCTCTTGCTGTTGCTTAGCATCCTCGCTGGCGATCTCCTGCGTGCCCGATGCCAATGCATCCATACGGCGGGTGGTCCATAAGCGGTTGAGGTCTTCCCGGTAGTACCGTTCCCCTCTTTCCAGGGCGAACAAATTCCCGCTAATGGCGAAAAGGTTTCCGGTAAAAGGTATTTTCTTTTCACGAATCGTATGAATGACCTGGTGAAGGGCAAATACGCCGGAAGGTTCGTTGCCATGAATACCTCCCGTAAAGATGAGTGTGGGGCCCGGCTGCTCTCCTTCGATATGTCCGATCAACCGCTCTACCTCGATGGTCCGGTCCAGGGCTTCACTGTATACTTTAGTCATGATCGAAAGGAATAACGTCTTTAATGGTAATGATCCCGATGAGGTATTCCCCCTGGACAACGGGTAAGCTGCCGATCTCTTTTTGCTTCATCAATTTTATGGCGTCTTTAATAGCTGTTTCGGGGCTAACGGTGTACACTTCGGCAGCCATAATATCTGCCACGATCATATGCTCGGCTGTTCCTTTGCGTTCCTGGAATCGCTTCATGTGGGTCCAGGTGAGCATGCCGCATAATTTACCGGTTTTATCTTCTACCGGAACATGATGGATATTCTTCCACCGCATCACATTAACCGCCAATTCGGCAAGGTCGTTCCGGTTAACGGTGAAAAGTTGTGTCGACATGATGTGACCGACCAGGTGGGCTGCCTCGGGCGCCTCCGGCGGAACATCTACGGGTGGCCACTGATGAACGGGGGTATTCGCCTGTTGGTTTTCGTAGATTTTCCTGGTGAGCGCCACCAGCGCATCGTCCTGTTTGGTGTAAGCCCGTAAGCGGCGATAATTCCGGATAGTCCATTGGGAACCGGTGAAGCTGGCGGCCCGTTGTTCAATGATGTTAAGGGAACGACTGATATCTTCTTCGTCGATACCGGCTTTCCGCAGGCCGTCCCAGGCCATTGGAAGCAACACCTCCAGGGCAAGGTCGCGTACGGAGATCTGTCGGCCCATCCAATGCAAAACGGATTCTTTCCCGGTTCGGGCAGCTTTGATAAAGTTCGATTTGGCGTCCCTGAAATCCATGATCGCGGGTAGATCATCACATTCCGGCGGTCGTCCCATCATCAACCCGACCCAAAAGGTAAAGTTGGCCATTTCATCACTAATGGTCGGACCGGAAGGGATATATCGATTTTCCAACCGTACATGCGCCTTTCCTCCACCGACCCCATAACAAGCGCGATTCCAACGGTAGATGGTTCCATTATGCAGCATCAGGGCTTGCAGTTTCGGCATATTGCCTTTTTCCAGCTCTTCCAGTGAATGGGTATCGATCTCGCGGAACAGCAAAACCTTGTAGCGTGCAATTTCGTTTTTGAAGATGTCGGCTATAGTGCCGGTGGCCCATGAATCTCCGAAGGTTACACGGGCCTGCTGATCTTTCAGGGCATAGGAAGAGCTGCGCGAATCGATGCTTTGGCGGAACAATGCGATCCGGGTTTCACTCCACAGCTCCCGGCCGAGTAGCAGGGGTGAGTTGGTACAAAGACCCAATACCGGGCCAGCGATGGCCTGTGCCCAGTTGTAGCTCGCAATGAAATCGTCAGGACTGACCTGCAGGTGCATCTGGAAGCTGGTATTACATGCTTCGAATAAAACGGAGTCGTGGGTGAGGAAAAGATCGTCGACACCGGTGAGGTAGAGATTGAAGTCGGCGCCTCTCAATTCTTTCATCACGTCGTTCAGCGCCCAATACCTCGGGTTGGGCGTCATATAGTCGAATTCCAGCTCATTTTTGCTGATCGTGGGCAGGATCCCGGTTGTCACTACCCTGGAACCGTGCTGTGCTGCAGCCACATTTGCCTTTTTCAGTAAGGCTCTGAGCTGTGCCTCCATCTGCGTGAAGCAATTGCCTTTCAGTTCCACCGGATCGAGGTTGATCTCCAGGTTATAGCGGGCAAGCTCCGTGGTGAAGTGGTCATCATTAATGGTCCGGAGAATATCCCCGGCATTTTTGGCCGGACGCCAGTTGTCGGTTACCAGGCAAAACTCCTGCTCCGATCCGATGCGGTTGATATCACTTTCGATAAGGTTTTGCGCCAGCATTAATTCCAACGCCCTGATATCATTCAGCAGATGCTGTATAAATGCTGTCCTGGCTTGATTGTTCTCACGGCTGATGCCCTTGTGTTCTCCCATATGCTATGATGATTTGATCAGCAGATCCCCGATCTCCGTGATGGTGGCAGGGTTTTCGATGGTAGAAGGGATCTTGACGGCTTTTCCACGCTTTTCCGGTGGAAGGCTTTATAGCTTTTCATATAAGGATCTGTTTTATGCTCTATCTGCCAAAACAACTGGATCAAAGAGAAAAAAACAATGATTATTATCAGTATGCGAAGGAAGAAAAATGACCGATGTCAAGAGGAGCGGGGGAGGGGTTACGCGTTAGCGATCAAAACAGCATCACCTTCTTGGAATATACGCGCTGACCGAGGGTGAGCGTCAGCAGGTAGATCCCGGCGGGTTGATCGAAGCGGAAGTAAACGCCGCTGCCATGACTTTCCTGGAGTGTTTGTACATCGATAACCTGTCCGGCCAGGTTAAGCAGGGTCAGTACTGCTTTTTTTCTGCGGGGAATATTCAGGTAAACCGAATTGATATCCGGGATAAACCTAAAATCATCGCCCATATACCGGTGGATCACCAGGGTATAGGACTTGGTGGAGGTTCCGTTGAGATCGGTTTGCCTCAGGTGATAGTAGGTTTGGCCGAAGGGTACTTCCGGTATTTGTGTGCTGTAATATTGAGGGGTGGTGGATTGACCGACGGCGTCGATCCGTTTAACTTCTTCAAAGCTATGTCCGTCAAAAGAGCGTTCGATGGTGAAGAAATCATTGTCGGTTTCGGAAGCGGTTTCCCATTCGAAATAGGTATTGACCCCATCGGTATATCCTTTGAAATAGATCAGCTCGATCGGCAGGGGACAGCAAGCCGGACAACCGGGATTCGGGCATCCGGCCGTATAAGCAGCCGTATACGTGATGATCTCGTCGGCACGGTTGGAGAAGCCTTCGATCAAAACGGAACCCCCGGTTTGGGTCACGCCATCCGTTAAAGTCGAATTACTGGGCCCGATCTGCCAGGGGCCGCCGCCAACCCTCATCCGGTCTCTTGTTGTCGAGTTCCCATCGGCACCGGATGCTGTGCAGCCCAGGCCGGGATGCGGTTGAAAAACAGCGGAAACATAAAATTCGCATCCTGGCGGAATGTTGATGGTAATCGACATCGGCAGATAACCCGCATCGCAATTACCGGTTTGGGGAGGATTGCAATCCGGTCCGCCCACGGATGTCAGGTCGCAGCTACTCAGGCAACCACAGCCGGGACCGGAAACGGACAAGGTGCCGCTTTCACCACATTGAGCCAGGCAATATGTGGTAAAAAACAATGCCGAAATAAAAGCGAATAATTGACGGAACATCCCCAATGGTTAAAACTTATGTTAAATGGCCTGCATGTGTGTCGAAGCGCTAATTTTCGATAAAAAATTGGTCAGCTATTAACCGAATACATGCCTATTGATTTTCAGGATGAACACCTAATTTCCTTTGCACAGGCCTCCCGCCTGAGATCATTTTGCCTATCCCACTTTATCTTGTGAACGCTGAAACACCTTATAACACAGGCCAATGTTTATTTTTCCAGTTGACCATTGGTCCATTATCGGGGGCTCTACAAATTACGGTTTATTCCACTGTCCGGTTAATACAACTTATTTAATGGTCGGATTTTGATGATAAACGGTCGATTTGAATTGATAAACGTTTTTTGACCCGCCAACTGTTTTTGCCCAAATATCCGGGCATCCGGTTTTTATCGATCTCACCAAAATACATACACCCCAAACCGGGTTGGGTTCACCGCCCCCTATGTACCTGGTTTCAGGAGGGTTTCCGTAAGTTGAAATGGATCATAAAACCCATATGCCGTGCGAGGTAGCGATGCTGGGGTTTGGGTATGCTAAAAGGCAAAGCCCTGGAAGGGAAAAAATAGAGAAAGCTTTGATCGATCTCGAAGTATGGCTTCAACATTTTGGAGAAATCCTGGCGGGAATAGGATTTGCCGATGGGATTTTGGTCGCCGTCGTACAGCCGTGTGATCTCGTCTTCATCCTTTTCGAGAAAGATATTTTCCCGGCCCCGGCCCTTAAACCTCGCCCCGATACTGTAGAGGAGCTTACCCAAGGGTCGCATTAACTTCCAGTTGCGGATAAAAATATTCCGGTAATAAACGGAAATATAGGCCGTGCCACCGGGTTTCAGCACCCGGGCTATTTCCTTGATACAAGCCTGGGTGTTGGGTGTGTGGTGGATAACCCCCTGGCAATTCACATGGTCGAACATAGCATCTTCATAGGTCAGGTTTTCCGCATTCTGGATATCCAGTTGAGCGCTGTGGCCGTAATGCTGTAGCCGCTTTTGCGTGATTTGAAGGGCATTTTCCGTCAGGTCTGCTGCGTACATGTTCAGGCCCGGGTTCCTTTCCAGGATCTCGATCACCCAGAATCCGACCCCGCAACCGAGATCCAGGGCCGTT
>JANQFB010000538.1 GCA_028278085.1 Chitinophagales bacterium | reverse complement strand
CGATCGATGACGCTGAGGGTAAGGTGCTCTATGTTTGGTTCGATGCACCGATCGGTTATATTTCATCTACCAAGCAGTGGGCGCTGGAGCACGGTAAAGATTGGGAGCCCTATTGGAAAGATCCGGGAACGAAACTGGTCCATTTTATCGGTAAGGACAATATCGTATTTCATTGCATCGTTTTTCCGGCCATGTTAAAGGCGGAGGGATCCTTTATTCTTCCTGATAATGTACCCTCCAACGAATTCCTGAACCTGGAAGGAGATAAACTGAGCACCTCCCGCAACCATGCGGTTTGGCTCGACGAATACATGACTGACTTCCCCGGCAAGCAGGATGTACTGCGTTATGTATTGTGTGCCAATATGCCGGAGAACAAAGACAATGATTTTACCTGGAAGGATTTTCAGGCCAGGAATAACAATGAACTGGTGGCTACTTTCGGCAATTTTGTCAATCGTGTGTTAACGCTTTTCCAAAAATATTATGATGGCCTTTATCCGCTGGATACCTTGGCTGTAGACCCGGAATTGAATGTAGAGGAGCATATACGGAAGTTCGGCAGCTTTCTGGAGCAATATCAATTCCGGTTTGCCCTGGCGGAGGTCATGAACATTGCCCGGAAAGGGAATGAATACCTGGCTTCCAAAGAGCCCTGGAAGCTGATCAAATCGGATCCCGAGGCGGTTCAGCAGATCTTGTGCCGGTGCCTGGAGTTGGTTTATATATTAGGGGTAACATCGAAGCCGTTTTTACCCGCGACCGCTAATAAAATAGCAAGCTTGCTGGGCCTGGATCCTGCCGAGCTGAAGTTTGACCTGGATGTTAAGCGTGGAGCCGAAAAAATCATTACTATCCATCATCATTTCCCCAAAGGCCACCGGTTGCAAAAACCCAGCCTGCTGTTCGAAAAGATCGAAGACGATCCGATCCAGGCTCAGATCGATAAACTTCGCAACAAAGCCGAACCTGCCGGCGATCCGATCAAACCCACCATTAATTTCGAGGATTTTGTTAAAATGGACATCCGTACCGGGACCATATTAACCGCTTCCAAGGTTGAGAAAGCCGATAAACTCCTGCAATTTACCGTTGATATCGGCACGGAAAAAAGGACCATCTTATCCGGGATCGCGGAATATTTTAAACCGGAAGAACTGATCGGGAAGCAGGTGAGTGTATTGGCGAACCTGGCGCCCCGGAAGATCAGGGGTATCGAATCCCAGGGAATGATCTTACTGGCGGAAGATGCCGGAGGGAAGCTGGTATTTGCCGTACCGGAAGAAAAGGTCAACAACGGGGCGATGATCAGCTAGGCTGACCATCACTCCATTGGAGGTTGTTATTTGATCACGATTTTCTTGCTGTGCAGTTGCCTGGAAGTTTCCACGGTTATCGAATAGATCCCCGGATCCAAACGTCCTTTCAGATCAAGGTGGCTTACAAATTTCCCGTTGCCCCCTTGGGTTAACATCCCTGTCATGACGGTTTTTCCCGACAGATCGAATATCATGTACGGTAATTCTTGATCGGCTGTTGTGGTATGGGCCACCTCAAGGTACAATTGTTTGGAGATTACCGGGTTGGGATAGACTTCGAAAACCTCTTTGGCTAAGGGACTTTCTTTTACTTTAATGGTTACCATCTTCGAGAACGTTGTTTTCCCGTTTGTATCGACCTGTTTGAGCCGGTAAAAGGACCGTTGTCCGGGTTCGGGTTCATGATCGATAAAGGTATATTCTGTTTGCGTACTACTGGTACCAGCTCCACGCAGCCAGCCGATCGAATGAAATTCGATGCCGTCAAAGGATCTTTCCACGATAAACCGTTCATTATCTCTTTCAGAGGCTGTAATCCATTCCAGGTAGACCTGGTAGCGGTCGTTTTGCCAAACCCTGAAGCTGACCATTTCGATGGGCAGTATCCATTGGTTACCCCCCACGTTGGTTCCTTTGATCGTGCCGTTGTTGGTAAAGGTGCCGGTTGCATTGATCGTTCCATAGCCTTTGATGACCCCGCCTGCTTTGTTGGTGAAATCATAGGTATAAAGATCGCCGTTAATGAACATTTCATTCGAGCTGTTGTCGAATTCTCCAGCCACCTTCACCATATTATTGAGGACCAGTTGTGCCCCGGACTGGATCACAAGGTTCTGCCCGATTTTTAGAAAGCCATCAAAGGTTACCTGTGCATTATCCATGATCGTCAGATCTTTGACGACAGAAATAGTCGCATTCCCGTTGACGACAGCATTGTCTTGTATGTCAAAATTATCTGCGATGATGATCATACCGTTCAAGGTTGCGGTTACATCGTCTTTGATCTTGAAAGTCCTGATGGCTAGTGTTCCGTCATTTCGCATTTCTCCTGAATCTTTCAGGTCGATATCTTTATTGCCGTTGATAGAGGCGCCGGAGGAAATTTTAAACCATCCGGAATTAGACAGGTGGAAATTTACATCCAATGAAATGTTGTGGTTGATGAGGATGGAATCTCCGTTGGAAGGAATTGTACCACCCACCCAGGTGGAAGTATTGTTCCAATTTCCGTTAGTGGCTGTTTCAATAATAATGGCAAAACCAATTTGTCCGTAAGATACCAGGCATATGATGATCAGTATTCCCCATAAGTGTGGTCGTGTAGTTTTCAGTACATTCATCGTGTTAGGTTTTTATTATTTAGTATTTGCAGAATTTTTTCGGGCCGATTATCGCACTGGTTTCTCACAAAATTATGGGACAGGATATAGCCATACATGCGGATAAAACTTAAATTCGGAATTTAGGCGAATTACTTACATTGGACGTTGAGGGGGGATTGGGCTTCTTTGCGGCGAGAATAGCGAGGATTCCTTCAACAGATTTCTATTAAAAAACCATAATTTTACGATTTCGGCCCCGTAGTTCAATGGATAGAATAGAAGTTTCCTAAACTTTAGATAGAGGTTCGATTCCTCTCGGGGCTACTACTAGACAGAAATCCTTGTAAATGAGTAATTTGCAAGGGTTTTTTGTTTTCAATGGAACGAGATTTTAGATCAATAAAGTCCTCAAATTCCAACGGTACCAATGCTTTAACCATTTCTTTGAGGGTTCGATAGATTACTGTTTAAAAGAAATTTACCTCTATTTAATCAGTCAAATTGATTCCTTCTTGCTTTACCCCTGTTCCGGATTATTTTGTTTCAGATTTAGAGCTTATCTGATCTTGGTGTCAGAGTGACAGATTAGAGGAATATTATCTACAAGATAAAACACCATTCATTAGGTGTCTGTAACTATGCCAGAGCCATTGTGCACAAAGTATTTCACAGCATTTTATCACTGACTATTTATTAATAGTGCCTTACAGATTATTGACCTTTAAGGTTTTTGTTTTGTGTAGTAACCAAAAACTTGAACCAGGTTGTAATCATGGTGGGAAATCAGAGTACATTCAATTATTGACATACTATCTATTATCAAATTGGTGTGAAACTAAAAAGTATTTAAAAACAAGGCAAAATTTGCTAACATGACTGCGCAGATATATAAAACACTAAAAAATTTTACTTTAGATTTGTTTGTTACTCTCTGATAAGCATTTCCTAATTCATGGTATGAATATGAGATACTTGAATGCGTAGGTTCTAGTAGATTGGTTTTGATTATCAATGACTTGCCATAATAATCAATAGCAGTCTCTAAGTGGTTTTGATTTTCAGTCCAAATAGCATAACTGTGATATGCCACACCTAGATTATGATATATATTGGCCAAAGCGATATCTTCTTTTAGTTCATGTTCCATTATCCATACGACTTTTTCGTATATTACAATACACAATCTTAATGAACTAATAGAACGTAAATTATAAAATTTGGCATAATACAAACTTGCTAAGGAGTAATATATATAAGCCATTTGAGGATTATATTCTTCATATTTTTTTAACGCAATTTCTTTAGCTTTACTATAATGTTTAAACGAACAGTTATATTTTTTTAATTTCAACCAAGTCTTACCTAAACAAATATTTATCAAAATAAATGAAGGGTGGAATTGATTAAATATTTTCTGTTGTATTGTAAAGGATAATTCATAAAGGTCTACAGCTTCCTGATATTTCGCATTTTTATAACAAATATTTCCTAAGTATTTGTATGTCTCAGCAATCCTACTATGATAATAATTATGGAACCTTAAGTTTATCTTCAAAGCTTTATTATGATAAATAAGAGCGGAATCAGATTTGTTTTTCGCTAGTAAACATTTTCCTATATTATTATAAGATATAGCAACCACGGGATGAGTTTCTCCATATATGGATAGATTAATTTTTTTGGCATTTTCAAAACAATGTAATGATTTATCAAATTCTTTCATCGAATACCAAACTGTTCCTAATCTATTATATCCAACGGCGACTTCTGGATGATTTGGTCCAAGATCTTTGGTTATCTGTTTAATGTATTTCTCAAAGTAAGCAATTGCTTTTAGATATTCTCCTTTAATTGTACAAACTATGCCAAGGTTATCAAAACCCAAAATTCTGTCAATACTTTCTTCAGGTTTAACGAATGGTGGCATTCTTCTAAAGTCTGAATTTGGAATCTTCAAATCGGTACCATTATTTTGATTAATTTTCAACAACGTGGCAAACGACTTGTTACAATAATTAATTGTGTTTAGATATTCGCCTTTCGCATACCAAACTAATGCGAGTTGTTTATATAATGCAGCAATTTGTTTTAGATCTTTATCAGCAATCTTTTCTCTAAAGTATATTGCTTTTTCAATGGATTCAATAGATTTATCAAACTTGTCCTTTGCCTGGTAATTTAAACCAAGTAAAAGATATATTTCGGATTTAAGATTAATCTCTGAAGTGGAATTTGAATCGCAATATTGTAGTGCTTCAATCAGAAGTAAGTTACTTTGGTCGTATTCTGCTACTTTATACTGTATTCTACCCAAAGATTTTATATATAAAGGGTTTAAAGAATCATACTGTATCGATTTCTCAAAGTTGGATTTTGCCTGTAGTAATTCAAATTGTAACTCTTTTAACACACCCAGCTGATAGTAATCATTTGCTATGTTTAATTTAGATAAGATTATAGCATTTTGGTTTTTACTAATGGCATTTAAATTATTATTAACTGATTTAATTAGCAGGTCCTCAGCTTCGTCTAAATCTCCTAATTCTAACGCTTTTTTTGCCTTATCTGTAAATTGATTGATTTGCTTTGATTTAGTTAATAATTCATTTAATTCATTATATTTTATTGCTGATTCCCATAATTTATTTTCGAGATCATTAATCGAAAGCCTTTGGTTTTCCAATTTTTTCCATATGGCTTCAAACACCAACTTTGGCATTCCATAAAAAATCTTTACATCACCTCTAGCAATTATTGCTGGGCTTTTGCTTCCTGAAGTAGTCAAGTAAGTATTCCAGTTAAGCAGATTTTCTATATTTTTTTCATTTTCTATCCCTAGATGTTTTCTTCCATCGGATGATAAGGTTTCCTCAAAAAAATATTTTTCAGGTTCGCCCCGAATCCTATGATATTGCTTGACTAGTATTTCTACCCGTTCATTACATTCTTCTTTACTAAGCCCCTTCTGATCCATTATATTGAGCAATCCAAATACTACTTGCTCGTTAATACCATAATTCAAGTGAATATTATGCGCAATAATAGCCGGACTTTGATCCCCAGATGTAGATATCTTATTGGTGTCAATTTTTATCTCGTCCTGTCCTCTTGCCATCTGCCAAAGGCAAAACCAAATCGCAAATAACAAAAAAGCATTTTTGAAAATACTACTCATTAGTTGTCGATTAATTACCTGTTCATAACCTAAATTGACAAGCCACAAGAATACAGATGAATTGGTTATATCCTTTTATTAAATAGCCTTATGGAAAGGATAAAGTTTATTTTTATTCCATATGATCTGTAAATTAGGTACTAGATAAATTTACTTGAATAATTTATAAGAGTTTATTATCCTAACTAATTATAATATTCAAGTAGTTATAATTTAAAATCGCTTAGCTATGGAGCTTGGCGATATAGTTAAATGGACACCTTATTTAAAGCATCCAATGGTTCTACTTGGATTTGTTATATGCTATTCGCCAGTATTATCATGGCATTGATCAAAGCGAAATTGTTAATCTTATCAAAAGTTGCATTAGAGCGGGTCCTTGTTAGAAGTTTGACTTATGCTTTCCTTTTGAGTTTGGCTACACTAGCCACGGGAGGGGTGCTAGCTTACCAGGATCAACAAGAACAAAATGCCTATGAAAATCATAACAACGAGAAAGTAAAGAAGGATTTATCAACTTCCCAAAAAGATACTATACAGGATAGTCAAAACATAATGGTTCCGAAAAAGAAAATAACTAAACCGAGTGTAAATCATTATGATTTAAAAACCGAAGGTAAACAAAGTCCAATTGTTGTAACAGGCGAAGGAGATGTTAATATTTCTTTTGGGGAGAGAAAAAGGATACCTCAAAGTAAACATTGAATGCCGAGATACAAAATTGTTTTTAACATCGCAAAATGTCTGAAAGTTAATTTCATTTAATCTGAAGACTGGGCAAAAATGAATTTGAACCGCAGATCAGGAGGTGCTAGCACCTCCTGATCTGAACTCATTGTTCTTTAATAACTTTGGATAAAATTAGAAATGACACAGTTGATTTTACATTCTCATTCTATATAGAATTTATCATTCAATTCATTTGTTCTTTCAAAATACATCCTTCTGCTATTTTTTTCTAAACCAAAACAACATTCTTTGATGCTTGTCGAATACATTGCATATCTTCTTCAAATAGGTTCGATAATAGCCCCCCCCACTCTACCCTGAAGTAGAAAAAAGCCCTAAAGCAGACCGCCAGGTGGCGGACTCTTCCGGGCTACGCCCCTTTAAAGTAAAATGGCCAACATTCCTCCATTAACTCAGGACCCTCGAAGCGTTCGATACTTGTCCATTTGGATCTACAAGAACAGCATGAATGTGGCGAGCGAGTGCGTGTCCCATTTCGGCTGTTCGAAGTAATCGTCCGGATGAAGGCCTGGACAACTTCAAAATTGCACCCCCCACAAGAACAGCCGGTTCGCATACCGGATCTTTGATGAGGGAGCCTTTCGGAGCTGGGTATGAAAGGTCCGTTCGTAGCGCATATGGTAAAGGGGTTTTTGCCACTCAGGTCTTTCAACCGGTCCCCATATATCCTGAAAAAAGATTGACCTTAGATAAAATATATGCTGGTCCGGGAGCTGGCCATCGCTATAAATGAACTTCGAGTAACTTCCCCAGCTATCGACACTTATGCTCCACATGTGCAATGGTCGATTGAGAGAATCGATCTCGAAAAATACTTTGTACGAACAATCTTTATATACAGAGAGCCAGTATTTGATCTGTCGGGAATTCCTAGCAAGCTTTATGCTATCCGGAATGTTATGGCAGGACATGTGGTGGATAAAACCAAAATCGTACTTATGTTGAAAAAGCTCGTCAGAAAGCGTTTTCCCGCTATGGTACCTGATCCGGTTGGGCAAGGTATCACGATATTCGATACTGCGTGTGGCCCTTACGGAAGGGTTGGATTTTTTTTTCTTAGAATGTCGTTGAAAATCAAAAGAAACGCTTTCGAGGCTATCAGATATCCGGTAATCGAAAGCACGAAACTCAAATTCAAACTCCTGTTCTTCTCTCCCCTGGGTACAGGAGATCGATTTTAGAAGCCCTTTCCAATTATACTCATATACACAATGTTGGGCATGCGAATTCTCACAATACTCCTTTTCGCTTTGCAATAGAAATTGTTTGAGGGAGTCAGGATAATACTTTGTATCGTAAATGGCAGAATTGATACAATCAAGATATATTTCATATGGGTAAAAGCGGGTTTGCAGGATCAATTGGTCCTTTTCATTGAATTTCCGGAACCGAATGACTATACTATCTGTCCCACCATTGAAAATGAGCCATACCTTTTCGGTAGCCAGACCCGCTTCACTGGCAGCTTCCAACTCAAAGGGTAAAAGGAAGGGTTCTGTAGGAATCTCTACGGCCCCAAACCTCGAGCGGGTGATCTCGTGGCTTTGGCCCGATACAACAACATAATCAAGGAGCGTGACTATGAAAATGAGGTACAGTTTAAACACATCTGACATCGGAACAATTATCATGCCGGACTACGCCCCATATCATGTAAATTATTGAGTGTAGCCATTTCCCCGGCTATACCTTCACGCCGAATACGCAAATATCATCTAACCGATCATTCCCGCCCATCCAGACTTCAATACGGTCGTTCAGGGTTTCTTTTTGTTCTTGCATGGGCTTTTCACAGATCCGGGCGGCTATGCTGTTCGGTATATTTGCGGACCTGAATCCCAGACTGTTGGCGGAATTCCCATCGGGACTTTGTCAAAACACCGAAAGTATTTCCAGCATTTAAGGTGTTAATCGTTACAATAGCGGGCAAACTGTTTTTTTGCTTGTGCATGGCCCAATTCCTTAGCTTTCTCCCAATCCTGGCAGGCGGCTTGGATTTGACCCAGTTCCTGATGTGCCCTACCCCTCATCAAATATGCCTCCACATCATTCTTGTTGAAATTGAGGGCATCCGTATAGGCATTTACCGCCGATTCATGGTGTTTTAATTGATAGTGTAGATTACCCATAATTGTATGAACGCGCATTTGCCTGGGGCAAAGTTGAATGGACTTGGTATAGTATTGTAAGGCCTTTTCAATTTCCTGATCCAGGTAAGCCAGATCACCCAGCATCAGGTGAAAGACGAATTGGTTGGAATCGAGCGCCAACGCTTGCATGATATTTTGTTCGGACCGTTGATAGTTTTTATTCAAATACTGATGTCTGGCTAATCCAAAATATAAATGAGGAGATGTCGGGATAGCGGCCATCAGTTCATTCAGACGATCTTCCACATCATCTGTTGTAGCCCTGTCTTTTTTCTCATAAACAATAACGGAATAGGAGTTATCGGTCGCCAATACCCGGAATAGTTCTATATAGCCCAAACCGGGGATCTCGGTATTGTTCAATCCGCCTTTTCGGGGTGTACTGTAATGCCCGTCCCAGACCACGACCGTTCCTTCCTGCGCCTTTAAAAGATTATGCCGGGTAACATCGTTCTTTTTCCATTGGCTTGCGTTGATCTTTTTCAAAAAATGCGGATGGCTGGCTATTAGGGCTTTCGAATGCAAGTCTGTTTGCCGGTAAATGGCTATCACTTCATGGAGGGCCTGTCTTTCGGGGTTTATACTTGCTCCGGGATGTTCCGTAATCAGGGTAAAGGATACAGCCATGACACTGATCCCTATGCCCAAAGCCGGCATAAGGTTCATTTTGATCCTTGTCCGGGAAAGGAAACCCAAAACCACAATCCCCAGAACAAGAACAACCAGGCTCGGAAAATTGATCCAACTGAAAGTATCCGTATACTCGTGATGCCCTTCCAGGTGATTCCTGAACCAGATCCAACAGATGACCAGGACAAAAGCCAGGTAAATGGCCAATCTTCGCCGGGTTCGGGCCCTTTGTAGCAAACTTAGGGTATGATTAAAGCCGTCCAAAGCAATAAGCGCCGCAAATGGCCCGACTACGATCATATGACGAAGAAAGCCGCCGGAGCGGGCCGTATCCCATCCTGCGAGGATGGAATACAATAAGATCCCACACCAAAATTGCCCATGAATAAAGAGATCGAATTTCCGTTGCAGCATGGTTTCCAACAGGCCGATCACCAGAAAAAGAAATGTAACGGGCCCTACGACATAATAGTACCGACCCATAAACGCAAAGAAAGACACTTCTCCATACGGATCTTCCCCCCTGTTCAGGACTTCATGGACTAACCATATAGGATCGGCTGAAGCTGAAAAAAGCATGCCGGCAATATTCCAGGCTAACATTCCCGCACCCAAAAAAGGTATGTGCTTCCATTGTTTGTGCCGGATCAACGGGATTGCCCAAAAGGCCAGCAGAACAACCCCTTCGAGTCGGGCTAAAGGCAGCAGGGCGCCACAAATGACAAACCATCGATATTGCTTTTTTAACAAGGCCCAATAGCCCAAGGCCATTAACAATGCGGCTAGTGGTTCCGTCAGGGCGTCTTTGCCGACGCCAAAAAAATAAGGCTGAAACAACAGCAATATGATCACGAACCAGGCGTGTTGCTGGCCCTTTATTTTTGCACTTCGATATAAGGCGTAGGCGGTTATTGCACAAAGCGCCGACATGATAACCGGTACCACCCAATAGCCCAACTGTACGGGTATGGCAAACAGGATTACCCACAATGGCCGGTGAAAGAGGCTGATCCATACCTTGTAATCGGAAAAGGCATTTCGGGTATTATAATACCGTGAAATACAATCATCATCCCAGGTGCCTTCTGCCAATAGCCCGGATAAAACGTAAATGAAATAGCCGGAGGCCAGTAATAGGGCGGCGGGTTGGATGCGAACCTTCATAAATTCGGAGAAAGATACGTAAACTTAGCCTGGGAAATCTTATCCGATATTTTGACGGTTATGCAGGTCCGGAATGCAAACAAGCCCCTTATACCTTTTCAGACCTTACTCACCCATGGCATCCAAGGGCATGATGTGGCCGATACACATGGTGGTGCCTAAATCAACCCCTTCTAACCCTCAACGCTCCAAAGCTTCCAACAGAGATTTTGCATCCTCGTGATGATCTGCCTGTGGGTCCTTTTGCAAAACCTTTAAATATTGCTTACAGGACGATAGATTTTTCTGCTTCAAATAAAGCAGCGCAAGGTACCATCTGGCCTGATCTGCATAGAGTGGATGTTTACGTTCCAGGATGGTTTCGAAATGACGGATCGCTTCGGTATAATCCCCTGACCCCATTTGACTGATGCCGGCGTAAAGCTTTACCTGGTAGGCAAGGGGATGTTCACTCAGGTATTGTTCAAACAGGGTATTGGCTTCCTTCCATTCCTGTTGAATATAAAACTGGCCGGCTTTGGTCAGCCTTACCGGCGATTCCTGGTTCCGGGTGCCGAGGTGGAGTTCCAAGGGCTGGAAATAGGAGGCAAACAGATGTTCATGCAAAGGCTGGTAAAACAAAATATACCAACCGAGCGGTAGCACCAATACGATCAGGATAGCAGCGATCCGCAAGAACCATCTCCCGGGGATAACCTTCCCTTCCTTCTCCTGAGTTTCCACAGCTACTTCCGCATGGATCTGGTCAAGCGTCCGCAGGATTTCTTGGTCTTTATAGGCCTGCATGCCTGCCAATAGTGCTTTTTGCCGCTCAATTTCCTGTCCCAGCAAGGGATCGGATGCTATTTGTTGCTCAAAAGCCCGTAATTCCGGACCCTCAAGTCTACCCAATAAGTACCGGTCGATCTGTTCTTGTGATAAATGTTCAGCCATCTCAATCCCTCAGGTTGTTTTTATAGACCGGATTTTCAAACACCAGCTTTTTCAGCTTATTCAAGCAATGCATTTTTTTATTTCTTGTAACGGGAACACTGGACAGTTGCATCAGCTCCATGATCTGATTCATCGAGTAGCGGTCGATATAGAAATAAAGCAATATTTTTTTGCAGGCTTCACCGATCTGATCCAGCATGCTGGCGATCAAAACTTCCCGTTCATCGGCAAAAATGGCTCGCTCGATCCCCGGTATTTTTTCCACATAGGGCTCATGATCGTTTATTTCCAGGTTAACTTTCCTTTTTCTCAAAGCGGATAACCATTGGTGCCTGCAGATGGAGTACAAATAAGTTTTTATGCTGCAATTCAAGTTCAATTGTTGTTGACGTACCTGGTTATAAAAAGCCAGCATTCCGTCCTGGAAAATATCTTTAGCGTCATCGACGCTCCCGTTGTTGTTCACAACCAGCTTTTGTACACTGGCGAAATATTCCCGGTACAAGTACGTCAGTGCATCACGGTTATCCGGTTCATGAACAGATCTTATCAAATCGAGGATCTTTTCATCACTTAGCTTTCGCATGCCCCCTAATGGTTAATAGCCTGAAATAATAAAACATAACACTTCATGGCTGAATTATTTTCAAATAGCCAAACGAGCCCCTACAATTTATGAATAAATGGGATGTAAAAGAATTGCTCTGCATAATTTTTCTCATGAGATATTATATTTTTATAGATAAGTCATCCAGGGTAGGAATTTTTGACAATCAAACAACAGCTATCCGGCACCTAAGCTACATTTATTCCACTGGCGTCAACATGAATTTGCCCCTGATAATCTTGCTGTGGTCATTGGCAGGGTATTCAGCCTACGCCGGATCTTTCGGGGATCCGGATCCCCTGTTCCAACAAGCCAGGGAACTCCATTTTTCAGCGCAATATGATCGTGCGCTGAGTACTTACCGCCTGGCCGCTGATCGATACGCACAAGAAAAAAGCCATTGGCCTTTTATCCGGGCGAAACTGGCATCGGCGCAGATCTGCCATCAACTGGAAAGACCAGCCGAATCAAGGGATTACGCCCGGCAGGCTATCCAGGCAAGCCGCAAACATTTTGGAGAACAATCCGTTGAGTTCGCTGCCTGCAGGATCCGTTTGATCCATAGCGGTTTTTACAACAATGCATCCGGGGAAAATATATTTACTATGGTGGAGCAGGCCTATCAGACGCTTATCACGACCGATGCTTCTTTTGATGAAGATCTTGCACTGGCCTGTATTCTCCGGAGCGGACTTTCCCGCCCGGAAGATAAAACAAAATGGTTGCACCAGGCGCTCGAGCTCAGAAAATCAGTGTTCGGGTCATGTCATCCCTTAGTCGCCAATGTATGGCTGGAACTTGCGGCACTGAATTATTACCGGGGCCATTACCAACAGCAGTTAAGTGATGCCCGGCGGGCGTTGGACATACTCAGGGTATGTGTGGCGGAACCCCACGACCGGTATGGGAAGGCTTATGCCGATATAGCCTATTGCTATGGAAAAATGGGCTACTATGAGGAGCAGATGAAATATTACCGGAAATCCTTGGCTAATTATGTCCCGGTATTGGGCGAATCGCATTCCAAGACGGTTTTTGTGTATAGCGATATCGGTAATTGTTATGGTTTCAAAGGTGATTTTGACCAGCAGATTGCTTATAACCAAAAAGCACTGGATATGGCCTTGAGGAAAGATAGCAAGGTAAGCCGGAAGGATCTGGCCTTTTTCTATAAGAGCCTGGGGGAGGCCTATGCCGCTAAAGGAGACTATGAAAAAAGCCTGGATTATAATGAAAGATCGTTGGAGATCCGGAGGATTGTATTCGGGGAATATAGCCAGGAGGTGGCCAATAATTATCATAATATCGGATGGAGCCTGGGTAAAAAAGGCGAATACCATAAAGCCCTCGGCTTCTTCCGGAAAGCGCTGGATATTACCAACACCACCCAGGGACCGGGCCATCCCGATCTGGGAAAACGATACAACAGCCTGGGTTGGTGCTACGGGAAAACGGGGGATCTTCCGGAACAATTCAAATACCTGAAGCTGGCCCTGAAGAACCATATCCGCCACCTCGGTTCGCAACATCCCGAAGTGGCTTCGACTTACAGTCAATTGGCAGCCGGCTTTGAAAAGATCAGTGAACATGAACGGCAACTACAATATTATCAGAAGGCGCTGGCTATACAATTGCATTCCCTCGGGCCATCACATCCGGACGTAGCCTCCAGTTACCGGCATATCGGCAGAACATTCGGACAAATGGGCAAGCGGGATGAAGAGGAAATACATTACCTGAAGTCATTGAACTTGTTATTATCCGCTAAAACTTCCGCCTATCCCGACCTGGCCCGATCGTACATCAGTGTCGGCAAACATTACCAACAAAGAGGGTTTCTCGAAAAAGCGCTTACGCATTACCAAAAAGCTATTATGGTGCTCTGCTCGGATTTTGACGATCCGGATATTTATCAACTACCGGAATTGTCCGGCGGTTTTGCCAAAACCATTCTACTCGAAGCCCTGACCCGGAAAGCCGGCGCCTGGTTGGAATGGTTTGTACGGGATGAACCGGCTGTTCCCGAAGGGATCGCCGCCCTGGAAACCTATCAATTGGCTGCAAAGCTATTGGACCGGCTGCGGATAAGTCTTACTTCGGAAGATGCTAAACTCAACCTTAGTACTAATTATATGTCCATCTATGAAGAAGGAGTGAGGGCGGCAGTGCTATTGTATAACCGTACCGGTAACCGGCAATATTGTCAGGAGGCCTTTGCCCTGGCTGAAAAGGGTAAGGCCTTTTTGTTATTGCAGGCCATGATGGATAAAGAAGCCCGGCAATTTGCTGGAATACCCGATACATTGATTGCGGCAGACAAGCATCATAAGATCAACCTGAGGTTTTATGAGCGACAATTGCATCAGGTTATCAGGAATAACGATTCACTGGCCACCAATCACTTCCGGGAGGTGCTGTTCAGAGAAACCAGGGCATTCGACCGGCTCCGCACAATGCTTGAAAAATCTTATCCCGAATATTACCGGTTAAAGTATGAACGCCCGGTTACCTCTGTGGATCGCCTCCAAAAGGAGATCCTGCAAGATAAACCGGTCGCCCTGATCGAGTATTTTAAAAGTGACAGCACGCTTTATATTTTCCGGGTTACCAGGGAGGAACTTATGGTCCATACCGTTCCGGTCGATGCACCATTCAACAAGACCTTGCATACCCTACACCGGTCATTGATCCAACCGAATGTTACACAGGAACCGGAATTTGCCTACCGAGAGTTCTCCAATGCGGCTTATGAAGTGTATCGAACCATTTTAGAACCGGTATTGATCCCCGGAAAATGGCAACATCTGATCATTATCCCGGACGATATCCTGGGCCGCATCCCGTTTGAAGTGCTGCTTAGCCGGGAGCCACCGCATAAACCTGACTTTACGACCGCCAATCTCCAATACCTGCTCGAGGATTATACCATCAGTTATGCCTGGTCGGCGACCTTGCTGGAAAATAATACGCAGCCAGCCCTTGCTGCTCAAGGGAATCAATCTGTCGGTATGGCCGGATTTGCTCCCTCTTTCAGCCCGGGCTTCCTGGCGCTCAGCCATTGTTCTTCGGAAGGATTACCGGTATTGGCCTGTAGTGAAAAAGAGGTCAGCCAGGCGGCCAGATTGATGGCCGGTAAGGTTTACATAGGCCATGATGCGAGTAAGCATAATTTTATCCAAGCCTCCGGCGAAAACAATGTTTTGCATTTGGCTACCCACGCCTGTGTAGATGACCTGTTTCCCATGAACAACCGGATATTTTTCGAGGATGAACCGGTTACCACGGCTGACTTGTTCGGAATGAACATTAACGCTGAGATGGTTGTGTTGAGTGCCTGTAATAGCGGGACCGGAAATTATATCCGGGGAGAAGGGATGATGAGCCTTTCCCGCGGCTTTGCCTATGCCGGTTGTCAAAGCTTGGTGATGAGCCTTTGGGCCGTGGATGATTGTGCGACCGCCGCTATCATGGAGAATTTTTACCGCGAGATCGCGCAAGGCCACGATAAAGCATTGTCATTACGGAAGGCCAAACTCAATTATATCCGGCAGTATGGGAAACCTACCTCACATCCCTATTATTGGGCGGCATTTGTTCAATCGGGCAATCCTGATCCCATAGCAGTTGCCGGGAGGCCGGTGAATTTCCACCTGTGGATGTGGGCTATTGTGCTGATCATCGGGATTATTATCCTTTTATGGTATAGGGCATCGTGATCTTTCGGGGAATGAATAGGCTTTAATCCCCAGGGCTTAATAACGGTGAATATATTCACTGATTTTATGTTAATTTGGTGATCGTATTCACCAATTTTAAATTAATTTGGTGAATGTATTCACCGATTTTCATTAATTATGGTGAATATATTCACTGATTTTTGTTAATTTTGGTGATCGTATTCACCAATTTTAAGTTTTTTTATCGTAGAAAAGACCCGTATGATCCGGAGAACTATTCTAAAACGCCTGAAAGAACGCATGTTCCAGCAAAAGGTGATTATCATTACCGGCGCCAGGCAAGTAGGTAAAACCACTATGGTTAAGAGCCTCTTCGATCAGAGCGATGTACCCTACGATTACTGGAACTGTGATGAGCCGGATATCCGGTTAATGCTGACCTCCACGACTTCTGCGGCATTGGGGCAATTGATCGGAAATAGTAAAATAATCGTTATCGACGAAGCCCAACGGGTGCCTGAAATTGGTATCACCCTTAAATTAATGGTAGAGAATTTTCCTGACGTGCAGGTTATTGCTACCGGATCTTCTTCATTCGGGCTGACCGCAAATGTTAATGAACCACTGACCGGAAGGAAGTTCGAGTATAAATTATATCCCTTATCCTTTTCGGAAATGGCCGCTGAAACCGATTATCTGAAGCAAAACCGGTTATTGAAGCACCGCCTGGTCTACGGGATGTATCCCGAGATCATCAACAATCCTGGTGACGAAACGGAAAGGCTTCAGCAATTAATCGACAGTTACTTGTTCAAAGACCTGCTGTCGTATGGAGGACTGAGGAAACCGGAGGTGCTGGAGAAGCTGTTAAGAGCCCTGGCATTCCAGGTAGGCGCTTCGATCTCCTATAATGAATTGGCTCAAACGGTCGGAGTCGATAAAAATACGGTTGCTCATTACATTGAGCTTTTGATACAAACATTTGTCTTGTTTCGGTTAAGGACTTTTAGCAGAAACTTACGGAATGAGCTAAAAAGAGACCAGAAAATTTACTTTTGGGATAACGGCGTCCGGAACACGATCATACGGGATTATAAACCGCTGGGCCTCCGGAAGGATGTAGGCGCTCTTTGGGAAAACTTTTGTATTGCCGAACGCTTGAAGCTATTGGAAAATAATCGAAGGCATGCGAATAGCTTTTACTGGCGGACCCACCAGAAGCAGGAGATCGATTACATCGAAGAAGAAAACGGGCAACTCATGGCGGTTGAGCTAAAGTGGAATCCGAAAGCTAAGTTCAGAGCGTTTAAAAAGTTTAAAGAGACTTATCCGGAAAGCCAGACCAGGGTAGTTAACCGGGATGATTACAAAAATTTTATCGATGATGAAATTCAGGCCGAATGATCCCTAAAGATACTCAACCGTCAAAAGCAGGCGTGATCTTGCTGGGCTGCATTTTTATTTGCTGCTATGTTATGGGCTTTGCATTTCCCGATTGGTGGTGGGGAACCCACTTTGTAGCTTTTCTGCCGGGCCCGTGGGACATCGTACTCCTGGCCATCATAGGTATCCTGCTAACCATTTCCTGGATAACACCTGACCATCCATGGCTGCAGAAGATCGCTGCCATCAGCTTTCCACGCCTATTGGAACGTTGGTTGCCGGTACTGGTAGCCGTGTTGATGATGCTGTTTATGGCCAATTTCCCCATCATCTTCGACATTTACGGAGATGCATACCGGTTCGGACCGCATCTAAAGGAGGTCAGTCAGCACTCCTGGACGGAATTTTTTCAGGTCATCCTCTCCTTCGACCCTTCTTTATGGGGGGGAAGGCAAATGATCCTGGAATGTGTGGCGTTCTTTTCCTGGCTTTTCCAGGTAACCAATGAAAATGCTTTTGACATCATGAATATCGTGTGCGGGGGATTGTTCACAGGGGTATGGATATATTTCATTTTGGATACAGTAAAGAACCGCGTTTGGCAAGTGATATTGACATTGGCAGGGCTGACTGCTCCGTTTATGTTGAATTTTTTTGGACATTTCGAAGTATATGCCCCGGTATTACTGCTTGAACTCTTATTCCTGGTTGGCCTGGTTTTATTTAATAAACGCCCCGATACGAAAAAGGTCTTGGGCCTGTTGATCCTTTTACTGGTCAATGTCAAACTACATAAATTCGGTATTTTGCTGGCGCCGGCCTGGTTGATCATTGCCACGGGGTATTTTTTCAAGCGGTTTAGCCACCGGATCCATACCTGGAAATTCGTGGGTTTTGGCGTCCTGGCGCCGTCGCTCGCTGCAGGATTGATCGTATATTTCTTTGTATTGGGAGATCACCGGGATGACAGGAGCCTGCTGACGGAAGCCCTATCCCTGGACCATCTTTTCCTGCCTTTGTTTTCACCCGATCCCCCGTTGAACCGGTATAATTTGTTCAGCCCGAATCATTTTTTTGACCTGTTCAACCTTTTATTCTTCTGGTCGCCGGTAGCCATATTGGTATTGTTGTATGTGCTGATCTTTCATCGCCGGTCGATCGATAAGAACGACCGGAACCTCGTTTTACTCGGGATGACCATGGCTTTGTTTATGGTCGCCTTTTTTGCTATCAATCCCTTGTTATCGATGCCCATGGATTGGGATCTTTTTTCCCTGCCGGCGCCGGCCTTATTAGTTATAACAACTATTTTGGTCTCAAAAACGGAAAATGCTCCGGTGCCCATGCCGTTAATTGGTGTTGCCCTTTCGCTGGCTTTGTTTTGCCTGCCTGCTTTTGCCATTCATACTTCACCGGCATCGTTATCCTATCGCCTGGAAAGCCTTTGTATTTGGAATTTCAGGTCTTATTACGAATGGACGGCCCGGAACACCGGTTATGCCCTGAATCTTGCCGGCGAAGATGAAGCGACCTATACCCAAAGGAAATCCAGGATCTTGAAAAAGCTCAAACCTTATGCCTTGCCCAAGGTAGACCGGGAATATGCCAATTTGCTGGCGGAGGAGGGCCGGCATCTGCTGCGGACGAAAAAACAGCCCGAAGCTGCATTGGCCTTTCTTGACACCGCTTATTATTACTACCCGGACCTGAATGTAAATATTGCCTACCTGATGGAAGCACATTTCCGGTTAAAACAATTCCGGACGGCCTTTCAATATAGCCAAAAGATGCTGGCTTTGGAATATCCCGATATCCGACAGGCTTACATGGCCGTTATGCATTGTGCCCTTGAAGCAGGGATGTATGCCGAAGCCCTCGAATATAGTTCGGAATACCTGGCCCAATGGCCGGAAGATGAAAAGATCCGGGAAATCAATTTTCGGTTGCTTACCGGAAAAGACCTCGATGCTTTAAAGTATAAGTTTAAACTCCGGGAATAGATCCCTTCCGATCCTTGCTATGCCTGATAACCGGGATTACCGGTGAATGGAAAAAGTACTGGCAGTTATAAACCCGTGAAACACATATTTGAGTCAATAATGACGTAAGATTGTGTTAAATTTGACGTAAATATGCGATTAATTCTTAAAACCCGACGGTGTGGTGCCGGTAATTTTCTTAAAAGCGGCATTAAACGCGGATTTGGATTTGAAGCCTGACAGTTGGGCAATGGCTTCGATGGTAATATTCTTATGTTCGGGATCGAGCAGCAATGATTTGGCTTCTTCGATCCGGAAGTGATTGATATAGCTGATGAAATTTTGTTTAAACTCCGAATTGATCACGTGAGAGATATACTTGGCGCTGACATTTAGCGATTTAGCGATATCATAGATGGTTAATTTCACATTCAGGAATGGTTTTTCCGCCGCCATCAATTGTGTCAAACCTTCTTTGATCTCATTTACTTTTCCTTCCTGGATGGAAAATCCCTCTTTCGGGATCAGCTCTTCCTTATCAGACAAGCTTTCCTCTGCATTCTTGTCTTTCGCTTCCTCCTCCATGATGCCGATATAAATATCCACCTGCCGGCTTCCATTATAACCGACATAACCTAGATAGGCAAACAGAAGGACGTTGAAGATGATCATATCCGATTCAAGGTTGACTATACTGATCACGTATAGACCCACCACAAAAAAGATATACCCCAGGATGAACAACCGCATCCATTTCAGGTTGATCCCCTGCCCGTATGAAAATATCTGGCCTATCTTTCTTTTATGCCGGTAGTACAGCCTGTAACTGTGGTAGATATAGAATACATTCTGCAAGGTGTAAATTCCGGCCAGCGCGATCATTGTTGACCAGGAGAGTATTTCGCCGGCTGCTTGTCTTAGCCAGAGTCCTTTATCGAGCAACAAAACCAGGGACAAACTGACCGGGCCGATGATCAGATAGATGCCCGATAGAAAATAATGACGAAGGTCTTTTTTAAAGGTTAACCGGACTCCCCGGCTGTTGACCAGGGATTTCGTGTACAGGAAAATGGTCGGTGCGATCGCCAGGACCATAGGCGTAAATATGAACAACATATTTGTGGCCAGATCCTTCAGGCCGATATCCTGGAACAGGTAAAAGCTTTGGATCAGGGCAAAAAAACAAAAGATCAGGGCTAGCAGCCGGTTGGATTTTGTCTTGAAGTTTCTGAAAGAAATGAGCTGGAACATGTAAAAAAGAGCCAGGAAGATCACTAACAATTCCGTAATACTTTCCCAGGTAAAAGAAATGTTCGAGGATAAATACATGTGATGCCTTTGCCCTGTTTTCTTCCGCGTCCTAAAATAGGTAAAAATTACCTGTACCGGTTTTGCTAATCCTTTGGATTTTGGACGGAAACCTTTCTCAAATGTACTGATTTTGGTAATTCCTGTGCGGATGTCAGCAATCAGGACATCCCTACCCGCTGAAAACTTGCAACCGCTCCCGTGAATGTTCAGATTTGCAACATCGAATTAATTATTTCAAAACGAAACGATCATCATTATGAAACACAAAGAACATACAGAATACAGATCAGACAATATCGCTGCCTTGGTCCTGATCATGCTAATGGCCGTTATTATATTATTTCTCGGGAATACCGGTCATGCCCAAACAGCCAATCACACCTTCCTCCTGAAAAAGGATCTCGAGCAGCACCAGTTGAATACCGCGCTGACAACGATCGATGACAAGGAGGGCATTATCTCAGGGTTTGTTGGCAGGGATTATAAGCCGCTAAAGATTCGGTAAAAGTTCCTAATTTTGTACACATATCCATGGCCTCGTAGTACAATGGATAGTATGTGGGTCTCCGGAACCCAAGATTCAGGTTCGACTCCTGACGAGGTCACAGTCAGTTCTGAGAGTGGGGAGCCTGCCTGTCGGCAGACAGGCGAGAGCGAGCACTCTTAGAACTGGTTCTCACTCTCACTCTGAAACTCACTCTCCAAAAGATGTTTGATTTTCAAAAATTAGAGGTTTATCAAAAGGCCAAAGAGTTTAATAGGAATATCACAAAGCTTCTTGGTTCAGGCAATTTTGATCGTACATCAAATGACCAACTAAGAAGGGCTGCATTCAGCATCATGCTCAATATAGCTGAAAGCTCCTCAAGGTTCAGTAACAAAGATCGAAGACATTTTCTGGTAGTTTCCAGAGGCAGTGCTTTTGAATGCGCTGCAATATTGGAATATCTGTGTGAAGTTGGAGAAATCAATGAATCTTATTACAAGGAAAAGTATAATAACCTGGAAGAAATATCAAAAATGTTATTTTCATTAATCAAGAAGCTCGGAAATTGAAACAAAAAGTTCCTGGAAAAACCCCAAAATCTGGTTGGAAATTGCGCTCACTGGGTTCACAGTCAGTACTGAGAGTGAGGAACCTGTCTGTCGGTAGACTGGCGAGAACGATCACTCTCAGAACTGGTTCTCACTCTCACTCTCACTCTCACTCTCACTCTCACTCTCACTCTGAAACCCCCTGGGCCCGGATACTAAGTGAACGTGAACACTTTTCACCGAAATAGCCCCGAATATCAATTCATCCTTCCCGCGCCTGCCAAATTGCGGTATCTTTAACTTACACCTAAGTTTGTAGTCGGTTATCCTCCCTAAATTTTTGCCGCAATAGAGTAGGCTTTTTTTATATTTTTGAGAATAGATATGCTGAATTTTAGCCGGTATTACGCGAAACTACTTATATTCTTTTATCAGAATTTGACAAATTCCAATGATATATAAAAAATAATAGCTACCTTTAAGAGGGTAAACTTTTGCAATTAATTTATTGAAACTATGAACCCGGCTTATCATCCCCACTATTGGGCCGGTAGAAAGGATTATGATTCATTGAGTTTTTCCCTCCATAGGTTCTATCGTACATAACAAAACTTACTGCAATGATCAATTTTCTGAGAGGGGGCATTATTGCTCTTTTACTATTGTGTTCCATCCAGGTAAATAGTCAGGTTGTTCCGACAAAAGGTACCGACTTCTGGATGGGTTTTATGGATAATTATGAAGACAGCTATGAGGAGTTGATTATATTGGTAACCTCTGATGTGAACACCTCAGGCACCCTGTCGATCCCGCTACAAGGTTATTCCCAGAGTTTTACGGTCTCTGCCAACCAAACTACCCAGCTCACTGTTCCGTTCACGATGGGGGAGCCCACCACTTCCGAAGTATTTGAAGATAAGGGGATACATATTGAAACCGATGACCTAGTGAGTGTATTTGCCTTGAATTTTGTAGAATATACGGCCGATGGCTCCAAGATCCTGCCGACGAACTCCTTGGGTACCGATTACCGGATCAGCGCTTATGAAGGCTTGAACTCTTCGCTCCCCTCGGAATTTGTGATCGTTGGGACAGAAGATAATACCGAGGTTACCATCACCCCAACCGCAGCTACTTTAGGGGGAAAGCCTGCAGGCGTGCCCTTCACCATCACCATCGACCAAGGCGAGCTATACCAGGTAAAGGCCTCCTCTTCTTCCGGGGATTTCACCGGTACTAAGATCACCGGTACGGATGCCAGCGGCTCCTGCCGGACATTTGCCGTCTTTTCCGGAACAAAGTGTACGAATATTCCTTCCGGGTGTACGGCTTGCGACCATATTTACGATCAAAACCTGCCTATCTATACCTGGGGCACCACCTATTATGCCGTACCCTGGCGGAACGATGGCGAAAGATATGCCATCAGGGTAGTAGCAGACGAGGATAATACTTCCTTCACCGTCAACGGCGGAGCGCCCATCAATCTCAGCGCCGGGCAATTCTGGGAAGATAATACGATCGATTATGCAGCTTGTATTGTGGGCAATAAAAAGATCTCCGTAACCCAATACATGACCGGTTCTTCCTGCACCGGCACCGGAGATCCGGTAATGGTAAACCTGAACCCCGAAAGCCAAAAGATCGATAATGTAACCTTCAGCACGGTTCCCGGTACGGTGATCGCTTCCCATCATATCTCGATTATCATGGAAACCGCCAGTGTGGGCCAATTATTGATGGATGGATCTCCTGTGAACCCCACCTTGTTCACTCCGTTCTCCTCCTGCCCCTTCTATTCCTACACCCAATTCTCGATAAGCGCAGGAAGCCATACCCTGGAAGCAGCGGATGGGCTGACCGCCTATATTTACGGGACCGGTAATTATGAAAGCTATGCCTATTCCGCCGGTTCATTTTTCGAGTCGCAGGTGATCACCGTAGATACCGTGGTGTGTACACAGGATACGGTCGACCTGGTCGCGCTGGAACCCCTCGTCAACGCCTGGTGGTCGACTGCCAGCAATCCGACCGATACCATCGGAACCGGGATGACCCTGACCGTAATTCCGACAGCCAGCGAGATCTATATCGTGCGCGGCCAGAATTTTCTATCGGGCTGTGAGGAAGAGTTCTTTTTTAATGTGGATATACCTAACGGACCGACTATCGGCATAACATCCAGCACGGATACCGTTTGTATTTTTCAACAAGTCGACCTGCAGGTCACTGCCAGTCCGCAAGGATTTTACAATTATAGCTGGACACCCAATATCGATATCAATGATCCCACGATCGCCGATCCCACGGTAACACCCTCCGCCAGCCGTTGGTATTATTGTACCGTATCCACCGGATCGGGTTGTTCCCCGGATGTGGTCGATAGTGTATATGTGCATACCATTGCCGGAGATGTATCTTCATTTGTGGCGGATGGAACACCCGACGGCCTGTGCCTCGGCGATACCACCCAACTCAATGTGGTAACCGAATCCATCACCCTCCAGGATGATTTTGATCCGGGAGTCGACGGATCCTTATGGTCATTTCATAATGGAACCGCGAATAGTGATTGCGGCTCGGTAAGTGGCAATGCTTTATACTTCAATAGCAGTGGCTCCAGGCGGGCCGAAACCATCGATCTGAATGTTTCTTCCGGGGGAACCATCCGTTTTAAACTGAAAGTCGGTACCGGCTCATTCCCCTGTGATGATGCCGACTTTGGCGAAGATATCGCCATTGAATATTCTACCAATGCCGGATCGAACTGGGATCCCATCGTTACCTTGTATGAATTCTTCTACCCGGTCTTTACGGATGTGGAAATCACGATCCCGGTTGCGGCTCAAACAGCCAGTACAAGATTCCGGGTGGTTCAGGTATCTAATTCCGGTGTTAACCAGGACAACTGGGCCATCGATGATTTCATTATCGGCGTTGAGAATACCGGTGGATATAATTATACCTGGAGCCCGGCCTACAATATATCCAGTACGACATCCGCTACACCCTATGCCTTTCCGGCGTCAGACACTGCCTATGTCGTAACCATGACAGATCCGGGCTCGGGCTGTTCCTATGCCGATACCGTATCGGTAGGCGTCGGCCAGCCGTTTACCATTTCCGTTACACCGGATACGGTCATGTGCGATGCCAGCGGGATACCCTTGTCTGCCAATCCATCTGCCGGTACCGGACATAGCTGGTCGTGGTCGCCGTCAACAGGCCTTTCTTCAAGTCAGTCGCCTAATCCTACAGCTACGCCTACCAATTCCACGACCTATTCGGTAACCGTTACTTCCGACAAATCCTGTGTGGATACAGGTTCCGTTACCATTACGGTGAGCAATTTGGCAACGCTGGAGATCACGCCCACCTCAGGCCAGATATGTATCGGCGATTCCGTTCAGGTCGATGCACAGCTAGATTTTTCAACTTGTGGATTGACCGGGGCGACCTGTTCCAGTGCGGAAGACAGTATTCATATCGGCACATCGTTTTCCAGCTCCTCTTCCAGTTGGCTTACCCCTTTTGCCGGGTCATTTAACTCTTCCAAAAGGCAATACATTATTACCCAGGCGGAAATGAATGCTGCAGGATTAACCGGGCCTTCCCTGTTGAAACAATTATCATTCAACGTAGCCTCGGTGTTCGGTGATCCTATTTACGATGATTTCACTATTTCCATGACCTGTACGAACTTGTCAGAATTCCCATCTACCAGCTTTCAGACTGGTTTGGACCTGGTATTCAACCCCAAATCCGTTACGATCACCTCGGGCTGGAATCACCTGGACTTTGATAACATGTATAGTTGGGACGGATCCTCCAATATTATCATCGAGGTCTGCTTTGATAATTTGACCACCAGCTCCAATTCTTCCGTCTATTATACCTGGGGAGGAAACGATGTAACCCTTTATGATTACGGCATCGGTTCGTGCAGCGAAACGACCGGATCCCAATACGATTACCGGCCGAATATGCAACTGAATTATTGCGTCGGTACCGTAACCAATAACCTGACTTATAACTGGACGCCGGTAACCGGCATCAGCGATCCGGCTATTTCCAATCCTTACTTATTCCCCACTACCCAAACCACTTATACCGTGCATGCCATCGATACGGTTTCCGGTTGTGATTATAGCAATAACATTACGATCAACGCCGGTCCCTTATTTAATCTCGATGCCGGCAATGATACCATGAGGTGTGATATAGACGGCGTACAGCTTACCGTGCAGGATGATGCGGGTGTAACCTTAGCCTACGACTGGAGTCCGGGGATATATGTAGATGATTCTACCATTTATAATCCGAAAGCCATCCCTAATACGACCACCCAATATATTGTCGAGGCTACCTCAGTGCTCGGTTGTACGGTCGAAGATACGATCACCGTTAATTTCAGCGGTATCTCCGACTTTTATGTAACCCCTTCAACCGCTGATCTGTGCCTGTCGGAAAGTGTTCAGGCAGTTACGGCCTTCGAAAAAGCCTGCGGAGTCAATGGGACCACCTGTGGTGGTGCAGGAGATAGCGTCGTTGTAGGGATATTGGCATCTTCTACCAGCTCCACTACCCGGACCCCATTTACCGGATTCTATGCCAGTTCCAGGCGGCAATATATCATCACAGCCGCTGAGCTCAATGCCCTGGGCATGAGTGGTTATTCGACTTTAACAGGCTTAGCGTTCAATGTGTCATTTGTATCCGGATCGAATACTTATGACGATTTCACGATTAAAATGGCCTGTACCTCCAATGATTTCTTCCCATCCAGCACCTTTGAAACGAACCTGCAAACGGTGCATAACCCCAAAACCGTTGTGATCGGCACCGGATGGGTGGATATGACCTTTGACAACAATTTTGACTGGGATGGTGTCAGCAACCTGCTCGTCGAAGTTTGCTACAATAATATCGCTACTTCTTCCAACTCCTCGGTCTATTATACCTATGCAGGGAGCAATATGGTGCTGTATGCCTATGGCACCGGATCATGTACTACCACAACCGGATCTTTTTACAGCTACCGCCCGGATATGAAGCTCAACTATTGTGACGGGAACGTTCCGAATAACCTGGTATATACCTGGAGCCCAGTAGCCGGTGTCAGCGATATTAACGCTTCGGATCCCTTACTGACGCCAACGACCTCTACCACCTATACCGTTCTGGCCGTCGATACGGTCGACGGATGTGAATACTCGGATCAGATCGTCGTGAATGTTGCTCCCGATTTCAATATTACAGTTAGCGACGATACCGTGCGGTGTGCCGCCGCCGGCGTTCCGATAGACGTACAACATACTTCCGGTTCGAGTGTAACATTCAATTGGTCGCCAGGTACTCTCGTTACGGATTCCACCATCGCCAATCCCCTCGCTTTACCGGATGCCAATACCCAATATGTAATTGAAGTAACTTCCCTGCTGGGTTGTACCAAAACGGATTCCGTCAACGTGCTCTATGGCGGAGAGCGATCTTTCGGTATTGTACCGGATTCGGCGTTGATCTGCTCCGGGGAAACCGCCCAGGTGGAAGCGATCTTGGATCCTGCCTGTGGTGTAAATGGTAACAATTGTACCGGCGCTACGGATAGTATTTTTATCGGTACCGGTACCGGTGCTTCCACCTCAACAGGTATCACTCCGTTCACCGGAAACTATAGTAGCTCTCGCCGGCAATATATCATTACCCAGGCAGAATTAAATGCGCAGGGGATCAACGGCCCGGCTACCTTATCCGCTCTTGGATTTAATGTCTCCTTTGTTTCCGGTAATACCAGCTATGACGATTTTACCATCAAAATGGCCTGTACTACCCTGGATGAATTTTCAAGCGGAACTTTTGAAACGGGCCTCCAAACAGTGTTTAATCCTCAAACAATCA
This sequence comes from Chitinophagales bacterium, assembly GCA_028278085.1. Taxonomy (GTDB): domain Bacteria; phylum Bacteroidota; class Bacteroidia; order Chitinophagales; family JANQFB01; genus JANQFB01. Next base: position 3,829 of record JANQFB010000538.1, on the reverse strand, counting down.
ACCTGACCAGCGGGTGGAACAATTTCCAGTTTAACAATGGATTTGACTGGGATGGTACGACCAATATCATCATAGAAACCTGCTACGACAATATCACCCCATTGGGCTCATCATCCGTATTTTACACCTACGACGGCATATATCGAACAGCATATGAATATGGTACCAATACCTGCACCGACCCGGTCGGCACCCGGTATTTTTACCGCCCGAATATGCAGTTGAAACATTGCGCCCCTCCGCCGGGCAATGACCTGGTATATGTTTGGAACACCAGTACCGGCATGAATGATTCAACCATCTATAACCCGGAATTGAGCCCGGTTTTGAATACAACATTCGATGTATTGGTAACCGATACCAGTAACGGCTGCTCCTATACGGATTCCGTATATGTCGGGGTGGGCCAGGATTTTACCATCGATGTTACGGATGATACGGTTCGCTGCTCCCTGGCCGGAGTACCCCTGGAAGTAACACATACCTCCGGTGTTTCGGTATCCTATTCCTGGTCGCCGGGAAGCTCATTGTCGGATTCTATGATCGCCACACCCCTGGCCACGCCGGATATCAATACGCAGTATATGATCGAAGTATCGGCGGTAGACGGCTGTTCAAAAATGGACTCCGTTAATGTGCAAACCAGGGCCCTGTCCGAATTCACCGTATTGCCCGATAGTACCAGTATATGCACCAGTGATACGGTTTTTGTTTCGACTACCTATCTCCGGGGCTGCGGTGCGAACGGAAGTGTGTGCGCAGGACCACAGGATAGCCTTTACCTCGGCACCTCCACGAGTTATACCACCAGTGTAACCCGTACACCGTTTGCCGGACAATACAACAGTTCCCGCCGGCAATATATCCTGACCGCCGCCGAATTGTTGTCAGGAGGGATGGCCGACGGTAACACCATTACCAAGCTCAGCTTCAATGTGCAGGCCGTATATGGCAACAGCACTTATGATAACTTTACGATCAAGATGGGATGCTCCAATCTGAACGCCTTCCCCAATTCGGATTTTGTCGACAACTTATCGACTGTCGGTAACCCGAAAACGATCAATCTTCAAACCGGATGGAATCATTTTGTACTCGACAATACCTTCGATTGGGATGGTACGTCCAGCATTATCGTAGAAGTATGCTTTGATAATACGACGGTTTCTTCCAGTTCTGCCGTTTATTATACCTATTCGGGTACCAACAGGATCCTTTATGCTTACGGAGCATCCGGCACTTGCAATACCAGCACCGGAAGTTTATACAACTACCGGCCCAATATGAAATTGAACTTTTGCAGTACCGGAACCTCTAACGACATGATCTATACCTGGTCGCCGGTTATCGGTGTCAGCGATCCCGCAATTGCCGAACCGACTTTAACGCCTACTGTCAGTACCGAGTATTACCTGACCTTACAAGACACCGCGATCGGATGTACCTTTATTGACACCGTTGATGTCGAAGTCAATCCCAATAACCTGGTACTGGATATCATGAATGATACGGTGGTCTGCGAATCGGCGGGCTTACAATTGATCCTTTCGCACAATGGCGGCGGAAGTGCAATGTTCAGTTGGGCCCCTGCGGCCTTGCTAGACAATGCCACGATCCAGAATCCGACCATCTTGTCGGATGTAGATACCAGCTTTGTGGTGACGGTTTCGGATGGATTGGGTTGTGGCAGCGCTATGGATTCGGTTGAGATATCCTTGTCGATCCCCCAGATCAGTGCATTTCATGCGGATACTAATATTTGCCGTGGGGATGACGTTCAACTTTTTGCCGATGGTGGAATTTCTTATGACTGGACACCCGGTTTAGGCCTGAGCGATAGTACCATAGCGAATCCTATAGCATCGCCGGATATGACCACGAAATACAAGTTAGTGGTTACGGATAATATCGGTTGTCAGATAAGTGATTCCCTTACGATCGATGTAACGGATATGCCGGTTGCCGATCTGGGTAATGATACGGCTATTTGCAGTGGTGAGATCGTTACCCTCGATGCGGATAACCCTGGCGCTTCCTATAGCTGGTCGACTGGTGCAAACTCTCAAATGATCACCGTTTCCACTGCCGGAACCTATTTCGTAGACGTGGTGATAGGCGGTTTATGCACAGACAGGGACTCGATCCTGGTCAGTTATTTGCCAAACCCGGAAGTTGATCTGGGTAATGATACCTTATTGTGCGATGGTAAATCATTGGAATTGAATGCCGGAACCGGGAATTATTCCTTCTCCTGGTCAACGGGGGCTACTTCAAAAACGATCACAGTAGCTGCCAGCGCTACCTACTGGGTTCAGGCCACCGACGGTAACAATTGTTCCACGACAGATTCCATTGACGTAAGTTTCGTGCCATATCCGAGTTTCGATCTGGGCGACGATACCATCCTTTGCTTTGGCGAGATCTATACTTTGGATGCCATGAACCCGGGCGCTACTTATAGCTGGTCGACGGGAGATACCAGCCAAACCATCGATGTAAGCGCTAACGGCATGTATTATGTGGCGGTTACCAACGGAGCCTCCTGTACGACCAGCGATACGATCTCGATCAGTTATCATCTCGAACCCACGGTCGTCAATATTGGTAATGATATCAAGCTTTGCCAGGGTGATTCGGCTTTGATCGATCCGGGTAATGATTTCGACGCTTACATATGGTCGACAGGGGATACCACCAAATCGATCGTTGTCCATACAGCGGGAGAAGTGTCGATCATCGTGATCGACGACAAGGGTTGTTATGCCTATGATACCTTGAATGTAACCATTTACCAGCCACCGGTAAGCCAGATGCCTGAGGAGGCAAACACCTGCGCGGGTACACCGGTGTTATTGGATCCGGGGGATACCACTGCTACCTATTACTGGTCGACTGGGGAAACGACTCCAACGATCTATGCCGAAACTTCGGGTATCTATTGGGTGAACCTGTCGTCCGGAGGTGTTTGTAATGTTTCCGATACCATCGATGTTACCATCAATGCTTCCCCGATAGTGAACCTTGGCCCCGACCGCGTGAGTTGCGAAGGCTCGTTTATCCTGGCCGACACCGCTACCGGCGATTATCTGTGGTCGACCGGGGAAACCACCCAGAGTATAGAGGTTGAGGCTTCCGGCACCTATTTCCTGACCGTGACCAATGATGCCGGATGTTCGGCTTCCGATACGGTTGACATCAGCATTCTCGGTTTACCGCCGGTTGTTTTCGATACCGATACCTTGGTATGCCTGGAAGGATCTGTTACATTATCAGTCAACAACGTTCCGGGAGCAACTTACCTATGGTCGACCGGGGAAACGGAAAACAGCATTTCAGTATCCGATACCGGGATGTATGCCGTAACGATCGCCTACGAGGAAGGTTGTGATGTTTCCGACAGCGTGCGTGTCGTGGATTGTGACCTCCCCATGGTATTCCCGAACCTCATTACACCCAACGGCGATGGTAAAAACGACTTTTGGGTGATCGATAATTTGAAATATCATCCGAAACATAAGCTCATGATCTTTAACCGGAATGGAAACCTGGTTTATGAAACGGACTTTTATAACAACGATTGGGATGGTACCTTGAATGGAAAAATGCTTCCGGCTACCAGCTATTATTATGTGCTGACCGTAGAAGGCTATGAAAATCCATATAAAGGTTCCGTAACCATCATCAGAGAGTGGTAATATGAAAAGACTTATCGTTTTAGCAGGCTTGCTGTTTTTTGTTACGGGAATATCTGCCCAGCAGCTTCCCGTACAAAGCCAGTTCATGTATAATAAAATTTTGATCAATCCGGCGACATTTGATGTCGGCGAGC
>JANQFB010000497.1 GCA_028278085.1 Chitinophagales bacterium | reverse complement strand
TTTAAGCGCGGTGAGGGGAGTAGTTTCCGCCGGCTTCAAGACAACCGTATTACCGGTGGCCAAGGCCGGTCCGAGTTTCCAGGCTGCCATCAGGAGGGGAAAGTTCCAGGGGATCACTTGTCCGGCAACGCCCAGGGCCGTGGGCTCCTTACCGGGGAAGGCATAGGATAATTTGTCGGCCCATCCTGCATAATAAAAGAAGTGCGCCGCTGCAAGCGGTACATCAATATCCCTGGATTCCCGGATGGGTTTCCCTCCGTCCATCGATTCGATCACCGCGAATTCCCTCGACCGTTCCTGTAGGATCCTGGCAATCCGGTAGATATATTTACCCCTTTCCGCCGGCGCCATTTTCGACCAGTATTTTTGGTATGCGGCCCTCGCCGCTTTTACGGCTTTATGGACATCCTCCCTGGAGGCTTCGGCCACCCGGGCGATCTTTTTCTCCGTGGCAGGATTGATCGTTGAAAAATATTTGCCTTTCACGGGTTTGGTAAACCGGCCGTTGATGAAAAGTTCATATTGTTCCTTCAGCCTTACATGATCCGTGCTTTCCGGCGCCGGTGCATAGGTCCAGTCGGTGTCGAAATTCAGGGTTGGTGCTTCTTTTTTATGGGCCATGTTTGATGCGTTAGCTTAAATTCGGGATGCTGCGTATGCACATCCGCTGTTTAATCGTTTGAAAAATAATCCAGGGATTGGTAATTCCCGGTTTGCTCCTTGACAATCTGCAATAAAATGTCATTGGCTAAGCGACTGGCCCCGAAACGGAACCATTCCGGCGTCATCCAGGCGTTACCCAGGGTTTCTTTGACCATAACCAGGTATTGCAGCGATTGCTTAGCCTTGGATATGCCTCCGGCGGGTTTCATGCCGATCATTTTGCCGGTGTTGTAATAAAATTCCCGGATGGCTTCCAACATCACCATGGTAACGGGCATGGTCGCAGCGGGCTGAACTTTACCGGTGGATGTCTTGATGAAATCCGCACCGGCATACATGGCGATATCACTGGCTTTTCTGACATTATCCAGGGTGATCAGTTCACCGGTTTCCAGGATCACTTTCAGATGCGCCTTACCGCAGGCTTCTTTCACGGCGGCAATTTCATCAAAAACAAAGTTGTATTCCCCTTTTAAAAACTTCCCCCTGGAGATCACCATATCAACTTCGTCGGCGCCTTCTTCGACGGCAAATCGGGTGTCGGAGATCTTGACATCCATAGGCGCTTGCCCGCTGGGGAATGCAGTAGCTACGGAAGCGACATTTATCCCGCTGTTGCCCAGGGCTTGTTTGGCTTCCCGGACCAGGGACGGATATACACAAATGGCAGCTACCGTGGGTAAGTCCGGCAAAGCATCATGCAGATGCATGGCTTTATAGCAAAGTTGTTTGACTTTCCCTGGCGTATCCTTTCCTTCCAGCGTAGTCAGGTCGATCATGCTCAGGGCCAGTTTAAGGCCATTTACCTTGGCAGCCTTTTTAATGCTTCTTCTGCTTAAGCGGGCTACACGTTCTTCAATGCCGATCTGGTCAATGGTAGGGCTGTTGATGAGATCAGGCGAGATTCCGGTTATCATATCTGGGCTTATAGAAATTGGCAAAATTATAAATTTATGCCTTTTTCAACGGCTTTGCAACCATATCTTTCAAAATTACATCTACTATACCGGTCAATCTCCGGGGATTTGACCGGGAATGTAATAGCGCTTTTACAGGCCCGGGTCATCAGGAGGGCTGGCCAGGAGCATAACGATTGCCGGGCCCCGGATTTCAGATAGGGAAAAGGAACAAAAGTGAAGCATAAGCCGGGGCTATTTTCTCGTTCAGCTCTTGGAAGTTATGGCCCATTTTATTCTGAAATTTTTGTATCTTTGCGTGCCGAAAATGGAAACAACACCGGAACATATTCACCCCATATTTGACCAGCTTCTACAGCGGGCGGATAAGGAAAAGTTGCTCCGGCAACGCAGCAAGGTCATATGGATGACCGGGCTTTCCGGGTCGGGCAAGAGTACGGTTGCCAAAGGGTTGGAAAGCGCCTTGCATGAACGGGGCTTCCTGGCGCAGGTGCTGGACGGTGACAATATCCGTACCGGTATCAACAATAATCTTGGGTTTTCCGAAGAAGACCGGCTGGAGAACATCCGCCGGATCGCTGAAGTTTCCAAGCTTTTCCTGAATTGTGGCATTATCACCATCAACTCCTTTGTCAGCCCGACAATTGCCATCCGGGAAACGGCTAAAAACATCATTGGCGCGGATGATTTCCTGGAAGTATATATCAATGCATCACTGGAAGTTTGCGAGCAAAGGGATGTTAAAGGATTATATGCCAAAGCCCGGAAGGGTGAGATCAAGGATTTTACCGGTATCGATGCACCATTTGAAGCGCCAATACAACCTCATGCCGAAATAAGAACCGATCAGCAACCTGTGGAAGGATCCGTTGAACAATTGCTGAAATACCTGCTACCGATAATTGAACTAAAATAGCCATGAACTACAATCTTAATCATCTTAGTGAAATTGAAGCCGAATCGATCTTTGTGATCCGGGAAGTGGCCGCTCAATTCGAGCGTCCGGTATTGATGTTTTCCGGTGGGAAAGATTCTATCGTTATGTTGCACCTGGCCAGGAAAGCATTTTGGCCGGCTAAACTTCCTTTTCCCCTTTTACATGTGGATACCGGTCATAATTTCCAGGAAACCATCGATTTCAGGGATGAGCTGGTCGAAAAGATCGGCGCTAACCTTATCGTAGGATCCGTCCAGGAATCGATCGATCAGGGCCGGGTAGTTGAAGAAAAAGGGATCAATGCCAGCAGGAATGTGTTACAGACCGTTACCTTGCTCGACACCCTCGAAGCGCATAAATTCGATGCGGCCATGGGTGGCGCCAGGCGTGATGAGGAAAAAGCCAGGGCCAAGGAACGGTTTTTCTCACACCGGGATGAGTTCGGTCAGTGGGATCCCAAAAACCAACGGCCGGAGCTGTGGAACATTTTTAATGGCAAGAAGCAAATGGGAGAACATTTCAGGGTTTTCCCGATCAGTAACTGGACGGAAATGGACATCTGGCAGTATATCCTGCAAGAAAACATCGATATCCCGAATCTTTACTTCTCTCATACCCGGGAATGTTTTGAACGGGATGGCATCATCCTGGCCAACAGCGATTTCATACCCCTGAAGCCGGAAGAAAAAACCGAGCAAATGGTCGTAAGATTCCGGACCATCGGCGATATGACGTGTACCGGTGCCACCCGGTCGACCGCCAATAACCTGGAAGATATCATCCAGGAAGTTGCTTCCAGCCGGATCACCGAACGCGGTGGACGGGCAGATGATAAAAGAGCGGAAACGGCCATGGAAGATCGCAAAAAAGAAGGTTATTTCTAAGACCCGATGATCATTCGGAGCTGATATTATAGTTGACCAATCCCACCAAATCCAAACAAAATAATCATATGGACAACGGAACTTTTGATAGTAAAGGCTATCTCGATATGGAATTGCTGCGTTTTACGACGGCTGGTAGTGTTGATGACGGTAAAAGTACCCTTATCGGCCGCTTATTGTATGATAGCAAATCGATTTTCGAAGATCAATTGGAAGCCATCGAGCAGAGTAGTATCCAGCGGGGAGATGAAAATGTTAACCTGGCCCTGTTAACCGACGGCTTAAAGGCGGAACGGGAACAAGGGATTACGATCGATGTAGCCTATCGTTATTTTGCCACCCCTAAACGGAAATTTATCATTGCCGATACACCAGGCCATATCCAATACACCCGGAACATGGTTACCGGCGCTTCTACGGCCAATTTAGCCCTGATCCTGGTGGATGCCCGGAACGGTATTGTGGAACAAACCCACCGGCATGCTTTCATCGCTTCTTTGCTGCAGATACCGCATATTGTGATTTGTATCAATAAAATGGACCTGGTCGATTACAGCAAGGAAAGATATGACGAGATCAAGGAGCAGTTTTCGGAATTCGCCGGAAAACTGGACGTCAAAGATGTCCGCTTCCTGCCGATCAGCGCGCTCAAAGGGGACAATGTGGTGGAACGGTCTAAAACGATGGATTGGTATGAAGGGCCCACCTTGATGTATCTGTTGGAAACCATTCATATTGCCAGCGACCAAAACCATATCGATTGCCGCTTTCCGGTCCAATGGGTGATTCGCCCGCAATCCGACGAGTATCATGATTACCGGGGCTATGCCGGACGGATCGCCGGCGGGATCTTTAAACCGGGTGATGATATCATGGCTTTGCCATCCGGGTTTACCAGTAAGATCAAAGCTATCGATACCTTTACTGGTCCGGTAGACGAGGCCTTTGCCCCAATGTCGGTTACGATTACCCTGGAAGATAACATCGATATCAGCCGGGGAGACATGATCGTTCGGGAAAATAATATTCCGAAACAAGGGCAGGACCTCGATCTGATGGTTTGTTGGATGAATGAGAAGCCTTTGATGCATAAGGGGAAATACTATCTCCAGCATACTTCCAAAGATGTCCGATGTGTGGTAAAAGAGGTGAAGTATAAGGTCGATATCAATACCTTGCACCGGATCGAAGACGACAAAAACATCGGCCTGAACGAGATCGGCCGTATTTCCATCCGCACAACAGCGCCCCTGTTCTACGACACTTATCGCCGGAACCGGAATACCGGAAGCGTTATCCTGATCGATGAAGCGACGAATAATACTGTTGGGGCGGGAATGATAATATAAAGTGTGAGAGGGAGAGTGAGTGTGAGGGTGAGTTTGAGTGGGAGAAAATCCAATCATTTATGAAAATAGCCGACCTTAAAACACCTACTGGAACACAATTGAATTGCCGGGACTGGGTTCAGGAAGCTGCTTTGCGGATGCTGCATAATAACCTGGATCCTGAGGTGGCGGAAAAGCCGGAAGAACTGATCGTTTACGGCGGTAACGGAAAAGCGGCAAGGGATTGGGAGTCATTCGAGTGGATCGTTAAAGCCCTCAAGCAGCTTAAAGATGACGAGACTTTGTTGGTCCAATCCGGGAAACCGGTCGGGATATTACCCACCCATCCGGATGCTCCGCGGGTGCTTATCGCGAACTCCAACCTGGTCGGGAACTGGGCGAATTGGGATCATTTCCGGGAGCTGGAACAGAAAGGACTGATCATGTACGGCCAAATGACGGCAGGTTCCTGGATCTATATCGGCTCCCAAGGCATTGTGCAAGGCACTTATGAAACCTATCTATCACTAGCCGATCAGCATTTTGGCGGATCTTTAAAGGGAAAACTGAATGTAACTGCCGGTCTGGGAGGAATGGGCGGAGCGCAACCCCTGGCCATTACCATGAATGAAGGGGTATGCCTGGCGGCGGAGATGGAAGCCTGGCGGGTGCGGAAGCGCATCGAAACGCGCTATCTCGACAAAATGACCCATGATATCCGGGAAGGCATCGATTGGGCCCTGGAAGCCAAAAGCAAAGGGGAAGCCGTTTCGATCGGTGTGGTTGGCAACATTGTAGACCTCCTGCAGGAACTGATCGACCGGGATATAGTGCCCGATACATTGACCGATCAGACTTCCGCCCATGATGAGTTGAACGGTTATTTTCCCGAAAACATGACCGTAGAAGAAGCCAATACCCTGAGGGAGCAGGATCCGGCAAGCTATATCAACCGTTCCCTGGATACCATGGCCAGACATGTCAACCAAATGCTGACCCTTCAATCCCGGGGCGCGATCACATTCGATTATGGCAATAACCTGAGAGGGCAGGCCAAAGATAAAAGAAGGGTGGAAAATGCCTTTGATTTTCCGGGATTTGTACCGGCTTATATCCGGCCCCTATTCTGTGAGGGGAAAGGACCCTTCCGGTGGGCGGCCTTGTCCGGAGATCCCGAAGATATTTACACCACCGATCAGGCCTTGCTGGACTTATTCCCCGAGAATCAAGGATTATCACGGTGGCTCAGGATGGCCCGCGAAAAAATAGCATTCCAGGGTTTGCCCTGCCGGATCTGCTGGTTAGGCATGGGCGACCGGGAAAAGGCCGGATTGCTATTCAATGAGCTGGTCAGAACCGGGAAGGTTAAAGCCCCGATTGTGATCGGAAGAGACCACCTGGACACCGGCTCCGTAGCTTCTCCCAACCGGGAAACGGAAGCCATGAAAGATGGTTCCGATGCCATTGCCGACTGGCCGATATTGAATGCATTGATCAACACTGCCGGCGGGGCAAGTTGGGTATCCTTTCATCATGGAGGGGGTGTGGGAATGGGATATTCCTTACACGCCGGAATGGTGATCGTTTGCGACGGAACCCAAGCCGCAGAAAGGCGATTAAAACGCGTACTTCACAATGATCCTGCCATGGGGGTGATCCGTCATGCAGATGCCGGTTATGACATTGCCGGGCAAACTGCTGCAAAATATAACCTCGATCTTAAGAAAAAACTGTCTTAATTCCCTCGTTTTTGGTCGAAAAAATGCCGATTTTCGGCGGAAAATCGCATATTTTGTTTCACTTTTTGTTCTACTTTTTTTGATCTAAGTCTTTGTTTTTCAGATATATGTGAATAGCTCAGACGATTTTAGACATCCGGATTATTTCCGAAAGCCATGAAAAAATGGTGGGAAACTGCATTTTTTGTATTTGTTTAGAGCCCTCCTCCTGCCCTATTTTTACCTTCAGATTTTAATCAAGCATCAAGATTCATGAAATATTTAACCTTACAAACAAAATCTATTCGTATGAAAAAACTATTTCTTCTATTATTCCTTATAGCAGGAACTATGGGACTGGAATCTCAGGCTCAAACCTGCTGGGCCCAGTTTCAATATAGTGGCCAATCAAACACCATTGCCTTTGTGGACTCTTCCGGGTCCTCGACAGGCACTGTTGTGAGTTGGCTTTGGCAATTCGGCGACGGTAATAGCTCGAGCCTCCAAAATCCAACCCACACCTACACCCAAAACGGCATTTACGGAGTCTGTTTAACCATTACAACCAATGACAGTTGTTCACAAACCTTGTGTGACACCGTTGTTATCGGATGCGATGCGTTATTTGGCTATAGCCAACAAGGCTCGACCGTTTCTTTTACCGATTATTCGAGTGGTAATATCGATACCTGGTACTGGAATTTTGATGATGGAAACTCTTCCACGCAGCAACATCCCACGCACACTTATGCCATTCCTGGCACCTATAATGTGTGTCTGACCGCATATAACTCCGTCGATACCACCTGCAGCGGTTACTATTGTGCGACGGTTGTGATCAGTGGTGGCGGCGGAAGCTGTACTGCTGATTTTACGTACACCACGAATAATTTAACGGCTACCTTTATCGACAATTCCACTAATGCTTCCAGCTATAACTGGTACTTCGGTGATGGCGGCACATCGACTCAAATGAATCCCTCCCATACCTATGCACAGGCTGGGACTTATAATGTGACACTGGTTATTTCCGACAGTGCTTGTACGGACTCTGTTACCAAAGCGGTAACCGTAACCAGCCAGGGAGGTAACTGTGTGTCAAGCTTTACTTATACGATCGATACCACAGGGCTAACCGCGTTTACCGAACAAACGACCGGTAATGTGAATGCTTATGCCTGGGATTTCGGTGATGGCAATAGCTCTACGGCTGCCAATCCGGTCCATCTTTATACGGCCAGTGGTACTTATGTGGTATGTCTGACCGCTTACAGCACCGTTGATTCCTCTTGCTATGATGTCAGTTGCCAAACCCTGACCGTTAACCTCGGTGGGGGCGGTGGAAACTGTTCCGCAAATTTCTTTGCCTATGACTCCCTGAGCACGGTATATTTCGTCGATAATTCAACCGGCAATCCGACCAACTGGTCCTGGAACTTCGGTGATGGCAATACTTCAACTGCCCAGCACCCCGTTCACACTTATGCAAATGCCGGTACTTATACGGTTTGTTTAACCATCTGGAACCAAACCTGCTCCGATACGATCTGTCAGACAGTAGTGGTCACCGGTGGTGGCGGTGGAAACTGTGTGGCCGACTTCGGCCATGCCATCGATTCTTCGGGAACCGGAACAGTATGGTTCTGGGATAACTCTACCGGCAACCCAACCAGTTGGGCCTGGGATTTCGGTGACGGCTCTTCCGGAACCGGTGCTTATCCGACACATACTTATCTACAGCCTGGCAATTACACGGTTTGTCTGACCATTTCCAACGGAACTTGCTCGGATACCATTTGTAAGGTGGTTTCCGTAACACAGGCTGGTTGTGGTATCGCATTGACGTTTACCACTACTCCCGCAAGATGTGATTCCAGCAACGGAACGGCTACGGTTAATGCGACCGGTGGAACGCCTCCTTATACCTACTACTGGTATGACGGACAGACGACCCAGACAGCCAGTAACCTGAACTGGGGTTACCATTATGTAACGGTTACCGATGCGCAGCAATGTGCTCAAACCAACTGGGTATATGTTGCCAAGGATGATTCCGGTTGTTATGCCTTTATCACCGGCCAGGTATACCTGGATCTGAATGGAAACTGTGTGTTTGATTCAACGGATCTTCCTAATCCTTATGCTGTCATATATGCCAGCCCGTGGGGATATACTGTTGCGGATATGCATGGAAACTATACGCTTACCGTATTGCCCGGCACCTATGATGTTCATGTTCAGACCGGCAACAACATAACAGTTGCTTGTCCGTCCAATCCTGACTATCACACGGTAACGGTCAATAATCCCGGCGATATTTCCAGTGGCAATGATTTCTATCTCGAGCCCTTATCCAACCTCCAGGACCTGCGGATCGGTATATATACCACCACTCCCGCTCCGGGATTCATGCAGTGGAACGATATCTACTACTATAATGACGGTGGAGTACCGATGAGCGGATATGTCGAGCTGGTACATGATGCCAATGTAACCCTCGACTGGAGCTATCCTATTCCCGATTCTTATGATCCCGTAACCTATACGGCAACCTGGAACTTCACGAACCTGCTGCCGGGTCAGTATGGATGGATCTGGAACAATGTCAGTGTGGATACCAGCCAGGTTATCGGATCTGTACTGGGCGGAACCTGCACCATCTATCCGGTGATCGGTGATGCCACTCCTTATAACAACGATACCACTTTCGAAGATACGGTTCGTGGTTCATGGGATCCCAACGATATGTTGGTCTCTCCGAAGGGAGATGGTCCGCAGGGATTCATTTCCAATGACCAGGTATTGACTTATACCGTCCGTTTCCAAAATACCGGAACCTGGGTGGCTCATAATGTCATTGTAAGGGATACTTTGGATGATGATCTCGATATCAACACGCTGAATATCACTGCTGCAAGGCATAATTTCACCGTCGATATCGAAGATGATCACATCCTGGTCTTCACTTTCGAGAATATCATGTTACCGGATAGTAACACGAATGAACCCGAAAGCCATGGATCGTTGACCTACACCATAGCTCCGAAGATCAACCTGATGCCAGGCACGGAAATTCACAACAGCGCCAGCATCTACTTCGATTTCAATCCGGGTATTAAAACCAACACGGTATTGAATACGATCGAATTCAAGACCAATGTCGAAACGACAGGTATGGCTGCTGCCAACCAGGTGAATATCTATCCGAACCCGACAATGGAAGATGCGATACTGGATCTGACGCTGACTGAAGATGCATCGGTTTATGTATCCGTTACCAACCATGTCGGACAAGAAGTATTTGTTCAGATCAGCGAGCTGCAGGCTGGCCAGTACAACCTGCCGATCGCTATGGACGAACTTCCGGCCGGTATTTACATGGCTAATGTGAAGATTGGAGAAAACGCTTCATTTACCCATAAATTGGTGAAATTAGATTAATTGCTAATTGTAGGAGTTTCACCAGACCAGAAAAGCCTTCCGCCCCCCGGCGGGAGGTTTTTCTTTTTTAGGCAAATAAAATCGGAATACTCAATGCTCCTGTCCAAAGCATTAGGACATCACTGGGTCTTGTTTCGATTCCCGGATCACCTGTTGATAATAGGCTTCGTATTTGGGCAGGATATGTTTGATATCATGGGTTTGCGCCTGCCGGAGAGCATTTTCCCGGAACTTTTCCAGCATACCGGGATCCCTTAACAAAATCAGGGCGTTTTGAGCCATATCTTCAATATTACCTACATCACTTAAAAATCCTGTCTCACCTTGTATATTGATCTCCGGTATTCCCCCGGTATTGGAGGAGATCACCGGCACCCGGCAAGCCATAGCTTCCAAGGCTGCCAGTCCGAAGCTCTCGCTGGCGCTGGGCATGATAAAAAGATCTGAAATAGCCAGCAATTCTTCTACCGCTTCCTGTTTTCCGAGGAACCGGATCTGGTCGCAGGTACCCAATTGCCGGCAAAGGTTTTCGATATGCGGCCGCTCCGGTCCATCACCGATCAGCAATAATTTGGATGGGACCTCCTTGTTCACCTTATGAAAGATCAACACCACATCTTCCACCCGTTTGACTTTCCGGAAATTGGAGGTATGGATCATGATCTTTTCACCGTCAGGGGCGATGGCTTTTCTGAAATGATCTTTGTTGGCCGGCATAAACCGCTTCATATCCACAAAGTTGGGAATCACTTCTATCGGCCGGGTGATATTAAAATGTTTGAAGGTATCGGCTTTGAGGTATTCCGATACGGCCGTTACCCCGTCCGACTGGTTGATCGAAAAGCTGACCACCGGTTCGTAAGTCTCATCTTTCCCCACCAGGGTAATATCTGTTCCATGTAAGGTAGTAATAACCGGGATATGATAACCCTTTTCGGCAAGGATCTGTTTGGCCATGAAAGCTGTTGCTGCATGAGGTATGGCATAGTGGACATGCAACATATCCAGTTGCTCATATTGAATGACATCTACCAGTTTACTGGATAAGGCGGATTCATAAGGGGGATATTCGAACAACGGATAGTCCGCAATCCTAACTTCATGAAAGAATATATTCTCATGGAAAGAATCCATACGAGCCGGTTGCCGGTAACTGATCAAATGTACCTGGTGTCCTTTATCCGCCAGGGCCTTACCTAATTCCGTTGCAAGAACGCCACTCCCGCCAAATGTCGGGTAACAAACGATGCCGATTTTCATGTTGATTCAGGTTATTGTCGATCTTTAGATCTGTTGCAAAGATACTGGAAACAATGATTCTCTTGCTGCTCACCAAACCCGGGATAACGAAATAACAGGATCCGATCCGATGGAAAAAACCTGTAAACCGTTCCGGGCAGGTGTCTTGCAGTTTCTTTGCCTTTTTGCCGATAAAATACCCTCGTTTCCTTTAAAAAAACAGTTTTTTTGTAAATTAGTTCACTTATATGTTTACCTTGCCGAATAATAGATGGTAAAATCATGAGCCGCTATATATTGATTTTAGGGGGTTTCCTTTGCGGATGGCTGATCCTGGACGGTTGCAGTAAAGACAAAGCCCAGCAGATCTTTAATTGTGAGTTGACAGAAAAGATCAATTTCCAGGATCACATTAAGCCGGTCATCGATCAACATTGCGCCGTCAGCGGATGTCATGACGCTCAAACGGCAGCCAAGGGCTATGATTTCAGCACCTATGAGGGCGTTAAAGAGCAGGCCGAAAGCGGTCAATTACTGTGTGCCGTTAAATGGGAATGCTCCAATATGCCAAAAGGCGGCGACCAACTGGCGGATTCTTTACTCCAGCAGATCGAATGCTGGGTAGCCAATCAAACGCCGGAAATGCCGGACACCGTATTATCTCATTGTGACAGTTTGGGGATTACCTATACCAAAGATATAAAGGCTATTATGGATCAAAGTTGTGCGACGGGTGGGTGTCATGATGCGGGAACTGCCTCCGGAAGTATCATCCTGGAAACCTATGACCAGGTCAAGGACCAGGCCTTGAACGGTGTCTGCTTTCTCACCTCCATCAAGTGGGAAAGTGGTTGCTCCACCATGCCCCAGGGACAAGCTCAACTGTCGGCGGAAACCATTGACAAGATCGATTGTTGGATAGAAAATAATACACCTGAAAACTAAGCTTCGCAACAATGAGAGCAAATCCTCAAAACATACGAAACCACCTGATCCTTGCCGCCTTACTGACCGGCTTCTGGATCCCGGCATCGATAGCTGCGGAGCAGGATAGCCTCCGGGAAAAGAGCCCCTCAAGGCCGGTTTACGAGACTTTTACGACAACGCGGATCATCAGCGCGCACAGCACGGAAACCGTTAAAGGTCGCTTCCTCGACTTCAGGGTTACCCATAAATTCGGAGATATCGGCGGCGACGTAGGCGGCTCCGGGACGCTTTTTGGTTTGGACAATGTCGTGGATGTACGGATTGCCTTTGAATACGGAGTAACGGATAACCTGACCATTGGCTTTGGCAGGAGCAAAGGCGCACAAAGGCGGCAATTGTTCGAAGGACATTTAAAGTATCGCTTCCTGACCCAAACCACGGATAACAGCATGCCTTTTTCCGTCGCACTTTACAGCAATGCCATGGCCTCGGGGATGACGGCCTCCGCCGATTCGACTTCGGAAACATCCTTCCAAAAATTCGAGCACCGGCTAACTTATGTTACTCAAGTCCTGATTGCCCGAAAATTCGGTGACCGCTTTTCCTTGCAATTGATGCCGACCTATCTTCACCGGAATTATGTGGCCTTCAGCGACCAAAACGGGCTTTTTGCCGCCGGCATTGGCGGCCGGATCCGGTTGACCAAAGTTTTTGGACTGATCGGCGAATATTTCTACGTGATGCGGCAAAACAATATCATTAATGGTGTGGAATATCTCAACCCCTTAAGTTTTGGGCTGGAGATCAAAACAGGTGGCCATGTCTTTCATTTGAATTTCAGCAATTCCAAAGGGATCACGACGAATGAATTTATCCCCTATACGACTTCGAGCTGGTTGAAAGGAGAATTCCGCTTTGGCTTTAATATTTCCCGGCCATTTAAGATCCTTTGACCGGGCGGGTTACGTAAATGCTAACCTATGAATAAGAACTCCGTATTTGTAATTATCCTGGCTGTCGGTATACTAAGTTTGGCCTATACCTACGAAAAGCCCGTTTCCCAAGCCTGGAATGAGCAAAGTTCACTGCGGGAGGTTCTGTTGGCGCTGGGGGATGATCCCGCCGGCCATGCCCTTGAAAAAATTGATCCTGCCATTCCCGAAAAGGGCCGCCAACTCTTTATGAAAGGCCGAACCACCGGTCCGAACGGTAAGCGGTCGCGTTTGATCTCCCGTTATTTTGTCTGTACCCAATGTCATAATTATACCCGGGAGGATCCTGATCTGCGAAAAAGTGATCCGGAAGCCAGGCTGACCTATGCGGTGGAAAACGATCTGCCTTTTTTACAGGGGACCACCATGTATGGCACTGTGAATAAAGTCAGTTGGTACAACGGAGATTACGATAAGAAATACGGAGAATTGGTGGAGCCTGCCAGGAAAAGCCTGCGGGAAGCCATCCAGCTATGTGCCAAAGTTTGTGCCCAGGGCAGGTACCTGGAGAAATGGGAAGAAGATTATTTGCTGGCCTACTTCTGGACACTTGAGTATAAGCTTGGTGACCTGGATCTTGGGTCAGATGGTTTGAATAAACTGAACCGGGAAAGCAATGTTGCCGATAAAAAGGCCGGACTGGCGACCTGGCTCAAATCGCTGTATTTAAACGCCTCGCCGGCTACTTTCGGAGATGCTCCCTTCGACCGGAAAGCAGGGTTTGAAATGAAAGGCAACCCGGATACCGGCGCCCAGATCTATGAAAGAAGCTGCATTAGTTGTCATAGTCATGAAGATGGGGTATCTTATTTTTACCTCGACGAATCTCCGCTCACCCATCGGTTCATGTACAATCACGTGGATAAATATTCGAAATGGTCGATCTACCAGGTGATCAAATACGGTACCTATCCCTTACCGGGCAGTCGTCCCTACATGCCGCACTATCCCCTGGAAAGAATGAGCAATCAGCAGGTTGAGGATCTGCGGGCTTATTTGGCCAGGCGCTCCGGTGCTTCCTAGGTCAGAAAGAATGAATAATGAACAAGGAATTTTAAATGTTGAAGTACGTCAACATTCAAAATTCAGACTTCTTTGTTCGATATTCAATATCCAAAATACCTGCTCACAAAAGCGCATCCAGCTCCGATTTGACAAATTGTGCCAACTCCCGGACATAGCTTTGGGAAAAATCGAATTTGATACCGGCGGTTTTATAGATCTCACCGATCGGGCGAGTGTATCCGAGGCTTAGCGCACTCATATAGTTATCGAGCGCCTGTTCTTTGTCTTCCCGGAACTGTTTCCACATCGCCACTGCGCCTAACTGGGCC
Source organism: Chitinophagales bacterium (assembly GCA_028278085.1). GTDB lineage: Bacteria > Bacteroidota > Bacteroidia > Chitinophagales > JANQFB01 > JANQFB01. Next base: position 14,329 of record JANQFB010000497.1, on the reverse strand, counting down.
ATGGCATATTCTATGTAGTAGAAGGGTACTTCATAGATATGTAACTGTTTTTGCCAGGATTTGGCATTGTAGGCTTCGATCCCTGTCCAATCGATCACTTTGCCGGAAAAAGTCTTCAGCTCTTGCTGCCATTGTTCCGTGCGCTCCGATGCCTGGTGGTCCGGGTGGGTATAGATCCAATGCTGAAAGCTGTCGACCGTGGCCACCCATGGAAAAATGGACAATATACCCCGGAGTTGCTCCAACTTGGCCCTTTTGAGATCGTCTTCGTTATCAAAGAAAACATCCCAGTGATCCATAGAAAATAATTCCATCGACATCGACGCCAATTCGGCGATCTCTGCCGGCAGGGATTTAAATGGCCGGATCCAAAGTTTGCGGGTCAGAAAAGAATGGACAGAATGTCCGCCTTCATGGACAATGGTTTTGACATCCAGGAAGGTATTGGCGGCATTCATAAAGATAAACGGAACACCGGTTTCCATCAGGGGATAGTTATAACCGCCGGGCGCTTTACCGATCCTGGAATCCAGGTCAAGGTGTCCCATTTCTTTCATGATCGCCAGGCGTTCCCCGAAATAAGGACGCAGGCGATGGAAACAGGTGATGGCTTTGGCAATTAATTCCCGGCTGTCGTTGAAGGGTCTCAAAGGCGGCCTGCCTCTGACATCGACCTCTGTGTCCCAGGGCCTGAGTTGTTCCACCCCGAGGTCTTGTTTTCTTTTGGTGGCAATTTCATCGACAATGGGCCGGATCTCCCTGGATATGGCCTCATGGAACTCAAAACAATCCTCCGGACCATAGTCGAAGCGTCCTAATGCTGCAAATTTATAGTCCCTGAAGTTATCATGACCCGCATTTAGAGCGATCTGATGCCGGAGGGCGACCAGTTCATCGAAGAGATCGTCGAGCGCTTCGACATCCTGTAACCTTCGCTCCTGTATCTTCCGGAATACTGTTTCCCGGGTATTTCTATCCGTATCCTGCAGATACCTCGAGGCTTGCTGTAAGGTCAGTTCCTGTTCATTGTGGGTAACGGTCATTTTGCCGGAAATAGCGGCAAATTCCTGCACCTTAACCTGGCTTTGGGTCAGCAGCGGAACATTTTCGTCACGGTACAGTTCGATGCTTTTCCTGACCGATCGGAGATAGGGAAAACATTGGCTGGGATCCAACTGCCCGGTAAAGGGTGAAGCCATTAATTTTTTGTTCAATTCATGGGCATATGGAGAGATCTTTGGGTTGATCTCGGTTACAAAATGCTCATATTGTTGCCTGGCTTTTTCATCCGTGGTATTCCGGGTCATATGGATATATCGCCATCCGCTTTCTTCTGCTACGGCAGCATCCAGCTCACTTCGATCTTCCAGCCATTGCTTCAGATCCTGCAGGGAAGCGATCTCCCTGTTCTTAAGCGCTTCATAATAGGTTTCCAGTTCACCCCAATTATCGAAATCCGTGTTATGGGATAAAAACCTCCGGCTTGCCTTTGCCGGCAATTCAATGCTCAGTTTGTGCTCCATAAATGATCAAACGGGAAAAAAGGCTATTCCGATGCGGCTTTTTTCTTTTTTTTAGGTGGGGTCTTTTTGGCAGCGCTGTCGGCCTTTTCTTCGGTGGTTTTTGCCGGCGCTTTCTCCGGGAGTTTGATCAGATCATGTGCTTTGAGGATATGATACCACCGGATGATCTTTTTGATATCATTAGGATATACTTTATCCCGGTCGAAGTCGGGGATCACTTTTTCGAAGTATTCGTATAAGGCGACAGGATCTGATTGCCTGGCATCCACAGGTGGGCTGTCTTTTTCCTGCTTCATCATCATTTGTAAGGCTTCTTCCAGTTCAATGCTGCCATCGTTGGTATATACAGCTATATTCTGTAAAGCGGTGAAGGTATGTGTCCGTGCGGTGACAAACCTTGCCTTTTGATCGTCCAGGGATTTAACGATCATTCCGTTCGACCGTTGATGGACCATATGGAACAATCCGGGTAGCCCACTAATAGCTATAATTTCTTTAAGATCCATGAAAATTTATTTATTTTTCCTTGATTAAATTGCTTGAATGGTGCAGCCTGAATATCTTGTATAAATACTTCCGGAAGCCGTTAAAGAACTTTATTGCCGGGTCAGGAGATGCAGCATTTTCTTCACTTTTATATCCATTAACCGGTTTGGGGGAAGTTTTCAACCGTTTAATGGTATAGCTTTTGCTCAAACCCTTGCTGCACAAGCAAATATAATAATTTATATAGAATAGGGAATATGAAATTCAAAATAGCCTCAAAATTTAAACCTACAGGCGATCAACCGGAAGCAATCGATGCCTTGGTAGCATCGATCAAAAACGATGAACCCGCCCAGATCCTTTTGGGGGTAACGGGTTCCGGAAAGACCTTTACCATCGCCAATGTCATCGAAAGATTACAACGGCCCGCCTTGATCCTCAGCCATAATAAGACGCTTGTAGCGCAACTATATGGCGAATTCCGGCAATTCTTTCCGGATAATGCTATCGAATATTTCGTATCCTATTACGACTATTACCAGCCGGAGGCCTATATTCCGGTTACCAATACTTATATCGAAAAAGATTCTTCCATCAATGATGAGGTGGAAAAACTACGATTGCGGGCCACTACCTCCCTGCTATCGGGCCGGAGAGATATCGTCGTGTTGGCTTCGGTTTCCTGCATTTATGGTATGGGAAACCCGGTTTCCTTCAAAGAGGGGATCATTAGGCTCAAACAGGGGGAAACCATTAGCCGCAATACCCTTTTGTACCGGCTGGTGGATAGCCTTTATTCCAGAACGACGGCTGATTTTGACCGGGGGAATTTCCGGGTGAGGGGAGATACCGTGGATATTTATCCGGCCTATGCCGATTATGCCTACCGGGTTACCTTTTTCGGTGATGATATCGAGGAGCTGGAATCCTTCGATCCTGTGAGCGGCAGCCGTTTGGAAAAACTGGAAGAAATTACGGTTTTCCCCGCTACCATATATGTAGCGCCAAGGGATCAGTTGACGGAAATTATCTTCGAGATACAGGATGAACTGAAGGAGCAGGTGGCCTATTATAAATCGATCGGTAAACATTTCGAGGCCAAACGCATGGAGGAAAGGGTAAATTTCGACATCGAGATGATGCGTGAATTGGGGTATTGTTCGGGTGTGGAGAATTATTCCCGGTTTTTTGATCGAAGGAATGCCGGTGAAAGGCCGTTTTGCTTGTTGGACTATTTCCCCGAGGATTATTTATTGGTGATCGATGAAAGCCATGTTACCGTACCGCAGGTCAGGGGTATGTTTGGCGGCGACCGTTCCAGGAAAATGACATTGGTGGATTATGGCTTCCGCCTGCCTTCGGCCCTTGATAACCGGCCCTTGAAGTTCGAAGAATTTGAAAAAATGTACAAGCAGGTGATCTTCGTCAGCGCCACTCCGGGTGAGTATGAACTGGAGCAAACCGAAGGGGTTATCGTGGAACAGATCGTCCGCCCAACGGGACTGCTGGAACCCGAGATTGAAGTTCGCCCCAGTATGCACCAGGTCGACGATCTCCTGGAAGAGATCGACCAACGCGTGCAGGCCAAGGAAAGGGTTTTGGTAACCACTTTAACAAAAAGAATGGCGGAGGAGTTGAGCCGTTACCTGACCAAGATCAATGTCCGAACCCGGTATATTCATTCCGAAGTCGATACCCTGGAAAGGGTCGAGATCCTGAGAGATCTCCGCTTAGGGGAATTCGACGTTCTGGTCGGTGTGAACCTGCTCCGGGAAGGCCTGGATCTGCCGGAAGTTTCGCTGGTGGCCATTATGGATGCCGATAAGGAAGGATTTTTACGGTCTGACCGGTCCCTGACACAGATCGCCGGCCGGGCCGCCAGGAATGTTAATGGTAAGGTGATCATGTACGCGGATAATATCACCGGTTCCATGCAACGCGTCATCGATGAAACCAACCGGAGAAGGACGAAGCAGCAAGACTACAATGAAACCCACCATATTACCCCCAAAACCGTTACAAAAACCGCCGAGGAGATCATCAAGCAATCTTCTATTTTAGAGATCAAGGAAGAGGCGCAGCCGCAGCCCTATGTCGAAAACGATAGCCTGTCATTGGCCGCCGACCCGGTGGTTCAATATATGAGCAAGCCCCAATTGGAGCAATCCATCAAACAAACCCGGAAACAAATGGAAAAAGCGGCGAAGGAGCTTGATTTTATCGAGGCCGCCCGCCTGCGGGATGAAATGTATGCCCTGGAGAAAATGCTGAAGGATAAGCAGGCGTAAATCTTTTCCGGAATATTTCTTTCCCTTTGCACCTGGCCGATCCATCATGGACAAATGGAAAATATTTTAGCTTTTCAAATATCTCAAAGATTTGGTATTAATTCTTCCATTAATTGTATCTTGCTGGCAGTTATTATTGAAACTTCTCCAAATCCAAAACTCCCGATCATGATCAGCAAATTACTTAATGGCTCTTTTATCCTAATCATTTTAGGCACCAGTATAGCTTGTCATAACCCAAATGCCAATGATCGATCTTCCGATCCTGCGGATCCCGATCCCCCGGAAAATACCGGCACTGAAAAAGTAATCCCGGTTCCGGTGGATACTTTATTAACGTGGAGGCAATTAGGGATCGGTTCCCTGGACACGCTTCCGGACGGCGAAGTATTGAGCATGACCAATATTCCCGGTTCCTACGGTTATTCCCTATTGTCACAAAAGCGATTCGGCCCCAATGTTAAGCTGAATTTCAAGGCAAAAGCCATGGAAGAGGAAGGTGTGGGTTTCATTTTACTGTCGGCCTTTGCCGGACAGGAGTTTTTCGAAGTGTCCAAAGCGGCGAACGATTGGCTATATTGGCAGGATTCCGTCAATAACTACATCGTTACCTGGCATGTAGGTTATCATAATAAGCAAGGCTTATCCTATTTACGGAAAGATACCGGAAGCCATATTATTGCCCGTGGGACGGACCTGGCCGAGCAGGAAAAATGGTATGCCTTTGAATTCGGCCAGATGGGGGATAGCCTCTGGTACAAAGTTAATGATACCTTGGTTTTGGATACCATTGTTACGGATCCTTTGGGCCCCGGGTATTTGGGTTTTCGTGGTGTCGGCCCGCCGACAGGGCCCAGTACCGAAAATTTCACGATCTTGTATAAAGATGTGGTGATCACCCAATACGAATAGATCCCACGGCACGTTTATGTGAATACCCTTGATCTTTTTTTTACGGCCTGTTTGCCTATAAGAGCTAAAACCGGTCCGGCAAGCGGTTAACGGAGATCCTATGGAAAACGCCCGAAATTATTCCTGGGCCAGGCCGTTGATCCTGGTTTTATTGGCTGGCATTTTTGCCGTCCCCTTGATCTTTTCCAATGCCTACCTCGACACCAGCGCCTTACCAAGGTTTTGTTTCAGCCTCCTTACCTTAGGCCTGGCAATGGTGCTGGTGGTATACCGTTTCCCCCGGTTACCTGTGGTAATGATACTCTTGTCGGCCCTGTTGCCGGTAGTATTGGTATTTTCGGCCCTGGTAAACCACCATCTTCCGCTGCTCTGGAAAGATCTGTTTGCCACCGTCCATCATTTGGTATTCGCCTGGCTGATATGCCAGGTGTGTTATGTTTTAACGGCCGAAAAGCTGATCGGGAAGATCTGTATTTTTATTACGGCCACCGGCGCTTTGATCACCATCATCGGATTGCTGCAAGCCCTGAATATTCATTGGTTCGATATACCGGTGGTAACCGCTTCCTCTTCTACCTTGACCAGCAGGCCCTTTACCACCGAATACATCGTCAATGTTATTCCTTTTACCGCCTTATTGTGGTATAAAGCCAGGCGGGCCAGGATACTCCTTACATTCATCCTGGCGCTGCTGGTATTGTATCTGATAGTCTTGCGGGGGCGGACAGGATATGTGGTTCTGATTGTCGGATGGGCGGTTTTCCTGGGCATGTGGATCCGTTATTATTACGAACGATCGAAGATGAAAAGTTTGTTGGGCTATGGGAGCCTGATAACTGTAGGATTGGTAGTGATTATTTGGATCGGAGCGATGAACTGGCCAAATGTTAGCCGACAACATTTCACCTATACGGTATATTCGACTTTAACACCCCTTTTACCGGAAGTAACCAAGGAAAGCGGGGTGGCCAGACGCCTGGAATTTTGGAAAAGTTCGTTCGAAATGTTCCGGCATCATCCGGTTGCCGGTGTTGGCACGGGAGCATGGTCGGGATATCTGCCGGCTTATCTTGGCGAAAAGTTTAATGACGCCAATATTTACGATAGTCCGGTAAACCCACATAACGACTACCTGGAGTATCTTTCCGAGAGCGGTATCATCGCTTTTTCGGTCTTTATCGGCTTGATCGGGCTCACGCTGTTTTTCCTGTGGTATGCCGGGCGGAAAAACCTGGTTTATTTATGCTTGTTAATAGCTTTTATCGGACTCCTGATCGCCTCCTTTTTTTCTTTTACCAAAGACCGGACGGCGCCGGTTATCCTTTTCTACCTGCTTGTGGGGATCGGGATCTACCTGGCATCGGAAAGCGGGCAATTGAAAACGATTACCCTCCGGACCCGGCTGTTCCAATACCTGGCCGTTATTTTCTTGCTGTTGAATGCCGGGTACAATTATTGGCGATTGCACAGTGAAACCCGGTACGTGAAAGCAATGCACGAAAAATTCAACGGGAATTATGAGGAAATGAACCAATATTTGGCAACGATCAACGGCCATATCTACCCGGTCGATCCGAATGAGATGCCCCCGGATTATTATGCCGGTGTAGGCCATTTCGATCAGGGCGATTTTGGAAAGGCAAGCGTATACTTCAGCCGGGCATTGGAGTTGAATCCCTATTCGCCCACCATTCGCCTGAATATTGCAGTAACCCATTATGCCCTGGGCCATACGAATAGCGCCATTGATCAATTACAGGAAATTATCGATCAATTCCCCCACTATATGGAGGCTCGCGTTAATTTATTGTCTGTTTATGCCAATGCAGGAAAGCACCAGCAAGCCAGGGCTTTGATCAGGGACATGGAACGAATGGGAGAAGCCTATGAACAGCATGCCGAAGGTAAACACTGGAGTAATAATCGTTCTTTCCAATCGTTTATTTCAGGTAGCCAATTGTTCCGTGACCTTAAAAAATACTATGATCAACCCATTTCGAATGAATAATTTTTGCTATCTTTATAAACCACACACCGGTTAAGCACACCTTGACCATTTATTACTGTCCCGTTTTTTTATTTATCGAACCCTAAAAATGATCGATCCCTAAAGCTATGAATCTACGTAATTTACTTGTACCCTCCTTGCTGCTGCTCATTTCCTATCACGCACAATCACAGAGTATGGTTGCCATTCAGCCTACCTCCGGTAAAAAAGGCGATGCATTTGCCTTATCCATTTCCGGAACAGGTACCAACTGGCAGACTTCCACCTATTATGCCTATATCAATGTTTTGTTTTCCGGTACGGGCGTTTATGCCTCGAATGAATATATTATCGACCCCCTCAACGCCTCCGGAGATCTGACGATCGATAATAATGCCCCGTCCGGGCCAAGGGACGTAACGGTTATTTATACGGACAGCCTCCAGAATCAATCGACCTGGAACTTACCCGGCGGTTTTGTGGTCAGAGCATCCAGGCTGTTGGATGTAATGCCTGATTCGGGTTTGAAAGCCGCCACCTTCCCGGTTACCATCACCGGAGAATGTACCAATTGGCAATACTCGAATTATGTGCAGGTACTGTTCAACAGCAACGATGTTCAGGCCGGCAACCTTAACCTGATCGATACTTCCCGGCTAACCGTCGATGTTTCTATTGATAACAATGCCTTTAGCGGATTGAGAGATGTATACGTGCGCTATGACGATGGCTCGGGTGCCAGAACGGACAGCCTGGTCAAAAGATTAAAGGTGCTGAGATCCGTTTTACACACGATAATTCCGGATTCGGTAACCCAGGGAGAAAGCCTATCGGTCGATATAGACGGTATGTATACCAATTGGCTAACGGGACCCGGCACCAATATTGCTGTCCAGGTTTCGGGTTCAGGCGTTTCACTAACCAATGTCAATATCAGCAATCCGAATAGTATCAGTGCTACGGTGGAAGCGGATTCGACCGCCCAGACCGGTGTAAGGACCCTGTATGTTCAATACGATGATGGTTCCGGCCTGGTAAGGGTCGATACCCTGACCGATGGCTTGTATGTCAAACAAATGGAAGATACCGGTCCGAATAGTATCGGATCGATCGAGGGGTCGCAGGCTTTCCGGATCTATCCCAATCCCTTCAAAGACGACTGTCTGTTGACTTATGACTTATCCGGTAATAGCAAGGTTACCATCGAATTGTATAATATTTTAGGCGAGCGGATCAAAACCTTGATCGATACCCGTCAACCTTCCGGTCCACAACAGTTGCGGATCAACAATGGATCGGTGGATCAGGGGATATACCTGGTGAGGCTCCAGGTTAACGATCGATCTTATTCGAAAATACTGATCAACCTGGATTAGGGTGTTCAAACCTTGTTGGCAGGTAAATTTTCCCTGTCGGGATATTTAATCTGTAGGAATGCCTTGCTGTATTGGCTGGGGCTTAGTAGGCGATAAATTCGAAGGGCAGATCCGCAACTTCTGCTAATTCCATACCGGTTTCTTTCAGATCATCGTCCTCTTTTTCATAATGCCAGTTAACGGTGAACTGACAATCATCCGGCTTCTTCTCCGAAATTTCAAAAACCACATGGCTCAGCGCTTTGAAAGTGGTGGTATTGATATATTTTAGCTTAAAGTCGAAGGTTGTTTCGGGGTATGGGGAATCATCCAGGTATTCGAGGATCCAATCCACCACAGGGGCATAATACTGTGCGCCGTTATCAACAATAGACATGCCGGATATGGAAAATGTTTTATTATCCTGATCCAGGATAATATCCGGTGTTTTCTGGGTGCCTTCTATGATTAAGGGTGATGGCATAAAACCAATAGGTCAGATCTCGATCAATTCGTAAGGAAGCCCGGCGGATGAAGCCAATTCCTCGCCGCTTTCCTTGATATCTTCATCCCAATCTTCATAAAACCACTTGATAAAAACACGATGGCCTTCCTGCTGAAGTTTGGCAAGTTTCATCATGATCAATGATAAAACCTTGGATGACATGGTATTGATATAGTTAAGCTTGAAGACGACAGTTGTTTCGGGAGAGGGGTTTTGCATATACGTATCGATCCATTCGATCACAGGATCGTAGAAATCGGTACTTTCAATAAAGGATGCTCCGGTGAATTCAAAGACGCTGTTCTCCTTATCCAATACTACGGTAGGCGTTTTATATTCACCATCGATTCTTAACGTTTTTAGCATAGCGGTAAACCTGGGTTACAACCGAAGAAAGTCCTAATCATTGGAAAACGGATATTCCCTAATTCTCAAAAGTAAAAAAATAAGTTGACCAATAATTAAAATTCGCGAATAAATTTTGCGCAGGTAAGCAACAGCATACGACTGCCGAACACTATGGAATGGGGTTTAAGAAAAGCGGATCTTGCCATATACCTGCCGCATTTCCCGGGTGCCCGATAGCCCTTATAGCCGGGCTTTAAATATCAAAGATTAATATTCGATAAACTCGAATGTAATTCCGGAAGCCCTGGAGAGGTCTTCGCCGTGTTGTTTGATATCTTCATCATAGCTTTCGTAATGCCAGTTGATCTTCACCTGGTGTCCTTGGTCGTTTAATTCGGCCAATTTCATGACCATCAGGGCCAGTACTTTGGAAGAGACAGTATTGATAAAGTTCAACTTGACGACAAAAACCGTTTCGGGGTTTGGGTCTTTAACATATTCCTCGATCCATTCCATGATGGGATGATAGAAATCATCGTTTTCGATAAATGAGGCGCCGGATAATTCGAAGGTATTGTTCGCCTTATCTAAAACAACTTTGGGTGTTTTATAGCCAGCCTCTATAATTAAACTTTCGGGCATGCCTTATCAGAAAATTTAATGAATTCGATTTTTTTCCTTGTTAGATGATATCCCTTTCATCCGGTTGCTCAATTATCTGGCATATGATACGGCTCTTTTTTCCCGGATCACAGTTACTTTAACCTGCCCGGGGTATTGCATTTCCGATTGTATCTTTTGTGAAATGCTGAATGATAATTCGTCAGCTTGCTTATCCGAAACGGTATCACTTCCGACGATCACCCTCAATTCACGACCCGCCTGGATAGCATAGGCTTTTTCAACGCCTTCATGCGTCAATGCAAGCGTTTCCATATCCTTTAATCGCTGGATATAGCTTTCCATGATTTCCCGCCTGGCGCCTGGTCTTGCTCCGGAAATAGCATCGCAGGTTTGGATGATCGGCGAAATAACATATTCCATTTCTATTTCATCATGGTGGGCGCCAATGGCATTGCATACGGCTGCATGTTCGCCATATTTCTTTGCCAGCTTCATACCCAGCAGGGCATGTGATAATTCGGTTTCTTCATCAGGCACTTTGCCGATGTCGTGCAGCAAACCCGCCCTTTTTGCCAATTTGGGGTTCAATCCCAGTTCGGAGGCCATTATAGCACATAGGTTGGCTGTTTCCCGCGAATGTTGCAGCAGGTTCTGACCATAGGACGACCGGAAGCGCATCCTTCCGACCATTCTCACCAATTCCGGATGCAGCCCGTGTATGCCCAATTCAATGACGGTTCGTTCACCGATCTCAATGATCTGCTCTTCCAGTTGTTTTTTGGTTTTGGCAACGATCTCTTCGATCCGGGCGGGATGTATCCGGCCATCGGCTACCAATCGTTGAAGAGAAAGCCGTGCCGTTTCCCGGCGAACCGAATCGAATCCCGAAATAACAATAGCTTCAGGCGTATCGTCGACAATGATCTCCACACCAGTGGCGGCTTCCAGGGCCCTGATATTTCGCCCTTCCCTGCCAATGATCTGTCCTTTGACATCATCACTGGGCAGGTTGAATACGGATACGGTATTTTCCAGCGTATGCTCGGCTGCCGTGCGCTGGATCGTTTGAATAACGATCTTTTTAGCTTCCTTATTCGCCTTTAGCTTCGCCTCGTCAACGATCTCCTTGATGTGGGCCATAGCGCTTACTTTAGCCTCTTCTTTCAAGGATTCGATCAACTCTTTTTTGGCCTCGGAAGCGGTGATCTTGGAGATCTTCTCAAGCTTGGCAACATGCTCTTCCTGAGATTTTTCAAGTTCTCCTTTCTTGAGGGATACCAGCTCCAATTGCTGGTTCAGGTTTTCCCGGATCCCGTCCAGTTCCTGGTCTTTCCGGTTGACCTCTTTCAATTTCTTGGATATGGAGGATTCCCGTTCCTTCAGTTTGTTGATGTTTTCCTGGATCCTTTTATTTTTTTGGCTGATCTCCCGATCATGATCGGATTTTAGTTGCAGATACTTTTCCTTGGCTTCCAGGATCTTGTCTTTCTTTATCGTTTCTCCTTCTTTTTTAGATTCTGCTATGATTTTTTCTGATTCTTTTTTTGCCGATTCAATTATATTTTTTGAGATTTTGCTAAAAATTATTCTACCGATCAATATTCCAATTCCTAGCGCGACAATGATTAAAATTATAGATAGGAGTTCCATCATTTTCCTTTTTGAATGTAACTAACAAATGCTTAAAAATTAACATACAATGCTCATTATCCCATTTGAAAAAATTCATGTAAAGTTAACAAATTGTTGGGGTTTTTCATCAATATATACCATTTCGATGGGAGAATAAGTAGCACCCTGCTTTTCCGCTATTCTTAGGGCAATCCCCGTTGCCTTGGCGGGCAGGGAAAGGAGAGCTGAGCCTGGTGATTGGCGACGGCGAATCAAGATAGGGAATAGAACAAGCGCTTAGGTGGCATTCAGGAATTCCTGCAGTTGCTTATCCAGGCTTTCCAGCTTGTCGGGAAAATTGCTGTCTTCGATCGTGGGTTTGTCTTGTGTGCGTAAGCTATCCGTGGCATATTGCAGGGCGACCATGGCCAGGAAATCCTGCTTGTCCTTGGCTTCATACAAGGATTGATATTCCCTGATCTTGTTGTTGATCTGTTTTGCTGCTTTTCGAACATGTTCCTCCTCGGAGGGGTCGATCTTTAAGGGATAGGTTCGATCGGCAATAACCAGGTTGATATTGATCTTATCCATGATGATGGTGGGTGTATGTTTGGGGATGCATCATTTTAATCATTGAGCAAAGCCAGGCATCGATCTATTTCCCGGACATATTCGTTGATGGTCAGTTTTAGCTTCCGGGTGTCCTCATCGGATTTGGAAGACCCTTTGGCGATCTTTAGCAGGTTCATTTCCTGTTTTAGCTGATCCAGCAGGGCTTCCTTCTCTTTTATCTTTTGTTTCAATCGATTATGCTCCTCTTGCAGCTTGCTATGGTCTTGCTTAAGCGCAAGATACCTGTCCATCACAAGATTTACCTTTTTAGCGACCTGTTCGAATGTACGGGTTATGGGGTCCATTATCTCCGGATTATGGCTTGCAATTCATTTTCCATAGCTTTTTCCAGCCCAGTCATGATCTTATCGATCTCTTTGTCGGTCAGGGTTCTTTCGGCATGTTGAAAAATAAAACTGACGGCATAGGATTTTTTACCGGCCCCGAGTTTCTTTTCGTCTTTGAAAATATCGAACAGGTTAATATCCCTGAGTATCTTTTTAACATGTCCCCGCGCGATCCTGGATACCTGTTCAAAAGTAACCGATTGGTCCAATACCAGGGCCAGGTCACGACGGATGGCCGGATATTTTACCAATGGACGGAAAGCTACATCCTGCTTGCTATTCCGGATCAGGCTTCGCCAGTTGAGGTCTGCATAAAATACTGCTTGTTTGATCTGGAATCGATCGAGCAATGCTTGGGATACGGATCCGAATGTAGCCAGGGTTTGATTGCCCAAATGATAGCTAGATCCGGAGGATAGTTGAGGTGATTTTGCGGCTTCCGACTGCCAGACGGAAATACCTAACTTGTGCAGGATATTTTCAACATAGGCTTTCAAGAAATAAAAGTCAGATGCCTCGACCGGTTTTTTCCAGCTTTCCGCCGTAAGGGATCCGGTAATGCATAATGTCAGGTGTTCGTCCTCCTGGTAGTTGTCATTATTGACGGTATATGTTCTTCCGAATTCAAAGAGCTTCAGGTTGTTTTGTTGTCGGTTCTGGTTCCAGTGTACGGTTTCCAGCGCCCCGAAAAGCATGTCAGGCCGCAGAACATCCAGGTCGACGTTGGAAAAATTCAACAGTTTCACCAGGTTTTGCTCATTCCCCTCACCGGATTCCGGGTAATAGGTAGAGCGGGTGATCGATAATCCCATCATTTCCCGAAAACCAGCCGAAGCCAGGTAGTTAGCCACATAGCTATACAGTTTTTCCCGGTCCGGCTTTTGCTGGACGACCAAAGCAGATCTGATAGCGCTAGGCATCCGGATGTTGTTGAAGCCATATATCCGGAGTACCTCCTCGATAACATCTACTTCCCTTTTGACATCTGCTTTGTAAGTAGGGATCAATAGGTTGAGTTGATCTTCACCTGCTTGCTGGATGGTGATACCCAAAGCCGATAGGATCTGCCGGATAAGATCGCCGGGTATTTCCATACCCGTGAGTTTCGTGAGCCGGTCGTATCGTAAAGTTACCGGGGCAGGTTCGATGGTTTGGGGATAGTTATCTTTGATGGTCGAGGAAATACTCCCTCCGGCGATTTCTTTGATCAGTATTGCCGCCCGTTTAAGCGCGTAAATAGTAATATTCGGATCCATGCCTTTTTCGAAATGCATGGCAGCGTCTGTTCTTAAATTGTGCCGGGTAGCCGTTTTCCGGATGGTATCGGGATGGAAATAGGCGCTTTCCAGGAAAATATCCCTGGTTGTATCGCTGACCCCTGATCTTTTTCCACCGAATACACCGGCCATACACATACCTTCCTCGGCATTACAGATCATCAGGTCTTCGGCGTGCAACTTTCGTTCCTCGTCGTCAAGCGTTTGAAAAGTCGTTCCTTCGGGTTGGTTCTTAACCACCACCTTATTACCCTTGACCTGGTGGTAATCGAAGGCATGCAACGGTTGACCGGTTTCGTGCAATACGAAGTTGGTAATATCCACTATGTTGTTGATCGGGTTCAAACCAATGGACCGCAGCTTTTGCTGCAGCCACTCCGGGGAATCCGCGACAGTAACGCCTTGTATGGTTACACCGGAATACCTGGGGCAATCCTTTACATTCTCCACGACG
>JANQFB010000118.1 GCA_028278085.1 Chitinophagales bacterium | reverse complement strand
GTATTCCACAACAGGCTCCGTTACGCTTTTCGGCCGCATCATATTATAATTATTATTGGCACCATAATCACCGGATGAACAGAGAATGGTTAACTGGTCGACTTCCGTGGCGCTTTGCAGGATCCTTTCCACCGCTTCTATCGTATCGGCAGAATAACTGCTTTCGCTGGCTCCCCAGCTATAAGATATGATGGATGGACCGGTTTCACCTTCATCGGCAATTTGTTCCACAGTATCCGCAAAGCCGGTGATGTCGTTATTACAAAAATAAACCGTGATCCTGGAGTTTTTGGCAGCACAGGCAGCCACCAATACATCCGTATGCACCTCGTAATCAGACATCCAGCTCTGTCCGGGGTTATTTTTTGCGCCATTGACAGATTCCCAATCTATGGTCGGACGCTGTTCCATCCCGATATAGTTGAAGAATTTTTCGAATTCCTCCGGGTTATACCCGCCTGAAGGGGAAATGATCGCGATCCTTTGATTATCGCCATGATAAGTTCGCGGGAAGTTGTAATATTGGGCAAACCAACCGGAGGAATAACCGCGGGCGGCGTGGATGCTTTTGGTGCCTTTTAGCGTGGCAAGTGTTTCGGAATGGTTATTCATCGGTACATTGTCGAGTCCGATAACCGATTGTACGATCAGCCCAAGGGGACCGGGTACGGATACCTCTCCGCTATGTCCCCTCACATCCATTTCATAATCCTCATTTTTCTTCCTGAATTTATGGCGGTGCATGAACAGCTTAACTTTAAAGGCCTTTTGCATATCGGTAATGGCGCCATAGAGGGTGATAATACCCGCGTTCTCGTTGACTTTAACAACGTCCAGGTTATGTTTGGAAGCGAATTTTTCGATCAGCATTACATGCGCTTTATCTGCCCCGAATTTTTTGGCAAAAGCTTCTCTCCTTTTTTTCAAGGGAAGATGTTTCCCGATCTTGACCAGGATACCGGGCTTGGGCTTCAGTACGATCTTTACCCGGATCTTTTCGTCTTCCTTAGCAGGTTTTTTGTCTTCATCCTTGAACCGGTCGAAAAACGGGTTTTTACTGAAAGGTAGTTTGATGAAATCTTCGATGGCCATAATTGTGATTTTTAGGGATTAGTGAGTTAGCAAGTTTTATTCCGAACGGTCGACCGTTCTATGGTATTATGATCAGAACGCAAAAGCATGGTAAAATATATTTTTTCACTCATTCATCCAAGTTAATCATATTAATTTTTGGATTATTTGATGGACATATACATTTATCGACCCTGCAAGGAATTTCGAATGAAGAAGGCAAAAGGAAGAGTGAAGAAGTTCATCATTCAGCCTTTTGCCTTCATCGTTCCTCATTTCTTCCCGGACAGCAATAATGCGCATTCATAAACGTTGTTCCCTATGGGAGGGTTCCGGAAACGACTATCATATTGACATGGCAAAAGAATTCTCCGCGCCGGCTTTTATCCGTTAATAGCGTGAGCCAATGATCGGCCACAGGATCGGTGATAGCCTTATTTTTTTGCATGGTTTTCGTCAGGCGGTCGCCAAAAGGGGTATAGGCAATATCCATAAAGATGATCGGGAATAGTTCGACACTTATATTCCTCATATGGTTTTGCCGGAATAACCTGTAAAATTGTCGTGCGGCATAGCCGTTCGGGCTGATGGCCCGGGTAAAATAGGATACCATTTGCCGCTCCAGTCCGGGATCTTCGAAATCCAGGGAAGCGCTGGCCCAGTCCGTATCTGCCAAAACGATCCGGCCGCCTGACCGGGTTACCCGGATCAATTCATGGAATGCAATGTTCATATCATCCGCACCCGGCAGGTTCTGCATCAACCGTTCTGCCCGGCAGGCGTCGAAAAAACCGTCCTCATAAGGCAAGGCTTTTACATCTCCGGCCTGGTGAAATACCCGTTCGGCAATACCTTTTGACCGGGCCAGTTCATCCGCATGTTTGATCATATCGGGATCGAGATCGATGCCGTATATTTCCGCTTCGGAACGACCGGCCAGGGCACAGGTATCGACACCCATCCCGCAACCGGCATCCAATATCCTTTTCGGATGAAGGGTCAGCATCTGCTCATAGGTATAATCCTTGAGAGCGCTTAAAATGAGGCTTGTTTTTTTCAAATACCCCGGGCTTACATATCCTTCCGGCTTCGTCATCTTTCCTCGATTATTTTTTTTCCCGGCCGACCGCCAGGATGTATAAGATCGAATGATCCACGCCATCGATCTCGAGCAGGTTTTCCATATCCCGGTCATAAAAGGCGCAGATATTCATGCTGCCGAGGTCCATGGCGGTAGCAGCTAAATTGATATTCTGAGCCACATGGCCGGCTTCCAGTAGCACCAGCCGGTATCCACGCTCGCCGTATTTGAAGATCGTGCGTTCAAAATGCCCCGTAATAAAGATCAACAGCGATGCATCCCGGGCGATATTTTGCTGGACCAGGGCCGAGGCGATGGCTTCCTGCCGGTCACCGGAAGGTAAAAGTTGGATCTCGTTTTTGGAGCTGTCATAGTGATAGAAACCCGGATCCAGGGTGTCGACATGCGTGGCATGGCAATAGATCTCCAGGGGATAGAGTTTACCGCCCGATGGAGCGGTTCTCAGGGGTCGGGGTTGTTCATCCGGACGGGTAATGCCATAGCCGGCAAACAGGAGGTTGCTCAGTGTGGTCAGATCCAGTGTTTCGGGATGCAGCGAGCGGGTGGTTTTCCGGTTGAGCATCACTTCATGAAAGGGTTTGTTGAGCAGATCCGTATCCGGGGTTAAGGCCACCCGTTTCGAAGCGTGTACCGGTAAAGCGGTATGCATGGTAGACAGTATCCGGTCGAGCGCTTCACCGGCATATTTGATCCGGTAAAACGGGGTTTGCTTTGAATTCTCGTGGTATAGTTCCCAGAGCCGGTCGGATCTTTCCGGCAGGCGAACGGAATCCCAGTTAACAGATGATATTTTCATAGGCAATCGGATTAAGCAAAGGGGTGTGGATAGGGATTAATTTTGGGGTCGATATCTTGTTGCTGTAAATAAGCCAGCAAACGCTTATTACCGAGCGGCCGGCATTGATAACTTTTATTTAGTGGAATATAACCGGGGATCACTGCCCTTAATACATACAGCCCCAGGGGCCGTATATCTTCGGTCGTTACATCCGCCATATAGACTTCATAACCTTCCTGATGGATCCGGTCGAGTAAGTCGGCGAGTGATTCACCGGGATCGATGCCACCTATAGCCTTCAAGGCATCCAGCCGGACGGATCCCCCGGAAGCGGTCAAAAAATCGGCAGCAGGGATCACTTCAGGATCCAGCCATAAGCGGACATGATCCATGAGTTGGTTTACTAGTTCAAAATCATCCCCGGGGTCCCATTGATCGGCGGTTAACATAACCCGTTTGGCATAACGCTCGATCAGGGCGAATTCCTCCAGGCATTTCGTGATGGCTTCCGAAGGATCCAGGTGTGTAGATGCAGCGACCAGGAATGGCACGGTTCCGGAATATCTCCCGCGCATAACCCCGATAACTGTGGGTATGCCGGTGGCCGGAGTGGTGTTCAACAGCGTGATCTCATATCCATATTTGCGGAATCTGTCCAATAAATCACGGTGTGCCGGCCCAAGGCTTTGCAGATCGATCTTTGCCGGGGAGCGCGAAGCCAGCCAATGAAGCATGAAGCTATCCCGCTCCACCACTTCCAGGATGGCGTTGATGGCCGCTTCTTCATAGCTGCAGTGCGCTGCCAGGCCGGTGGAAATGTTTTCTGATATCAGCGCTTCTCCCGATTTCCTGTCTATGGTATATGGACAATAAACCAAACTCGCCGGCAATAGTACTTCCGATCCGGTTTTCATATTTGTGCCGGAATACCAATTGATCCGCGAATCATCGGTAAATGGTTGACAAGGAAAACCTTTAGAACGGTATTGCTGTTGCGTAAATACCTCAAACAACCCGGGAGATAATGCTTTCGGCATCAATTCCCGGTAGCTGCCGAAAATCATCTCATCCGGAAAATATACCGATGAACAATATCGCTCTATGGCTTCGCCGACAGCTTTGGCAAGTGCTTTGTCGCGATCGGTGGAAGTACCCCCGGAAACCGGAAAATTATCCGGCAATCCAAAGATACCCGAGTTACCGATCACGGCTTTATAATAAATAAGGTTGGGCATATCGGCTTGCCGGGGTAGTTCGAGCAGGTCCTTAATGATCCCGGTTTCGCGGTTAACCAAAATGGGAAGCAGATCTTTTAAACGCTTATAGCGAATACTATTCCCGACCTCCATGGTGTTGCTGATTTAATCCCGCCATCATCAGGGCATAGGATTGAGTTTCCGGGTTTTGACAGCGGCCATCTTATTGAGTTTGGAACAAACCGGGCATCTGGGGATCTTCAGCACGGGGAAAGCGTCTGTTGTTCCGGCCGCAAGATCGATCCGTATAAGCCTTCCCGGCCGGGGATCTGCTAAATTCCCATAAAAATGGGTCAACTCGAAAACAGCCGTATCTGCCAATACGGTGATCATAGAAGGATGAATGGCGGCAATGCTCTGCCCACGATGGGCATGCTGCTCGGCCAGCCTTTCCAGGTCGACATCATGAAGATGGGCATTTTGCCGCATGCGCAGGCATTGTAAACAGGCGGTTTTATCCGGGATTACCAATGGACCGGCATAGCCGATCATATCCTGCAGGTTGACCGGCATAAAATCGATTTGTTTGTCGATGCACAGCCGGTTCCATTCCAACAGTAAGACCTGCCCGCCATAAGCGGTGGCCGCGATCAGGCATTTGGCCCGATGATCTTTCAAAGCCTCTTCCCGCTGCTGTGCGGGAATAATTGCCGGCAAGGAACCTGTCCATGCTTGGGGATTGATCTGATCGTCCTTGAAAAAGGAATGGCTTCTCAACAAAGGATCATCCATCAGGCAAATATTCGTCACACCCATTGCTGTCAGCGAAGCATGAATATGGTGGGTCAGGGGATTGATCCCGGCTATAGCGATGGATAGTTCACTTAGCTTGTCAACGATCGATTGTCTGGTTCTATCATGTTGCCAATAGAAGATATCAGCATTATCTTCAGACAGATCGCCGGGGATCCGATCGGCGGCCACCAAAAAACGCTTTTGATACAGCAGTTCGATCAGCCGGCGTACATTTGGATGATCCGGTTGCGCAAATTTGCTGCATATTTCATCTTCCGTTGCACTTGTACCGGAAGTTACGGACAACAACAGCAAGATCGATTCCAGCGCTAACTCGCCTTCGATCAATAATTGCTCTGTTCCCCTTTTCAGCACAACGCCACCGGGGCGTTCCAACACCTGAAAAGGCAATGACCGGTATTGTATTTTTTCCCTGGCTGATTTCATCCGATTAAAGTTACCCGGGATAAGGAAGTCGGATCCTGATCGGATACCGGTAAAATGTGAATTAACGGCCTGGAGTCTCCGGTCGCCGGATTAAAATTGTAAAATGTTAATATGTATAACTCTACCCAATTAATACTCCCGGATTCCTAAGTCAATGTCTCACAATAGGCCTATCCCGAACCCGCCAGATGATGACAATTGCCAAATTTCATTTGGTTTCCTCCCAAAAAAATCAATTGATCCGGCGGAAAATATCAGAATAAAAAAAAATCCCGACAAAATTTTTTGCCGGGATTAGCGTTTGATGATTTAGACGCAGGAGCAGGTATTCGGATCTTGCGGATCCCCTTCGTCGGCTGTGAAATTATGACTGGTATAAGTAAAAGGTGTTTGGCCTCCATTGATCCTGGTTATGGCGACTTTCCTGATACTTCCCATATCCTCTTCGGTCATACTTGAGTTAGGGTGAGTGTTCACAGCAGTTTCCAATCCGTCTTTGGTTAGATTTTTAGCGGTGTCGGTTAACAGGGATGCATGTTCCGTAGGTAATAATTCTCCTAATGTTGACATAATTTTTTGCTTTTATTTGTTTAGTTGAATGAATGAGCAAGGCAAAATAATAAAAAAACTCCAATAATATGGAATAAGCCCTTTTTTTTTAATTACGCATAAATTTAAGATTGCATATTATTCCTCCTTTTAAGGATTATATATTATATTGCCGGGGCTTTTGTTGCAAACGCTTTCCATGATGGAGCTGTTAATGGCTATCGTAAAAAGTTCTGTCATATAGGATCAATCACAACTACAAAACCGCACCCCATGAAAAAATTCCCCATTGTTAGCCTGTTGACCGCTCTGATGCTGATTAGCACACCAGCCATGAGTATCTTGTTAACCGAAAGCCAGGAGGAACAGGTCATTGATAAGGCCATGTTTCTTGCTGATCCCGATGGTAAGTTGGATCCGGAAACGGTTCTGTCGAACCAGGTTAGCTTTCAGGCTTATGACACTTCCAAGCCCGGGTTTGACATGGACACCAAGATCTACTGGCTTCGATTTGAGATAACCAATACCACTGTGCGAGACAACGATTGGCTGGTAGACTTCGATACCTGGTCGGATGTGCGTGTATATACCCGTGATAGTGCAGCCGCTATACAGGAAATGAGGACCGGCCACATGTATCCTTTTCGATTGAGAAGCTATCCCGTGGCGAATAAAAATTACGTGTTGCTGTCTTTGAACAAAGGAGAAACCAAAACCTGTTATGTGCGGCTTGAATCCAAGCCGGACCATACGATCTTCCCAACAAATCTGAATTTCAGGATTGCCCAAAGAAGTTACCAGGATAAAAAGGACAGTAATGTGGAAAGGATCATCAGCATCTTCATGGGCATCATGTTTGCGATCTTTTTGTACAATCTTTTCATCTATTTTTCAACCCGGGAGAAGAATTACGTCATTTACCTGGCTATTCTTGCCTTAACCATATATATGACTGCCAGCAACTCGGGTTATATTGTAGAATTCCTGGGCTTCTGGGATGGCTTCGCCGACGGCTGGCGTGCCTTTTTCGAATCCTTTTTCTCGGCCTTAACCACCGTGTTGATGATTTTCTTTACGATGGGATTTTTGAATACCCGGGAAAACTTACCTTTTTGGCATAAGGTATTGCGGATCATCTTCATTTTGACCACGGTTCTTTTTATCGGCAGCAATATCAACTTCACGATATTCGGACCCATCATCTTCCTGGTGGGCATATTGTTTTTCATTGTCTTGCTGATCGTTGGGATCAGAAGTGTGATCAAAAAGATCCCCTCGGGCGGTTATTACCTGTTAGCCTATAGTTTCACTGTTGCCGGTATTATCATCTTGTTTTTGATGTATGGGGGCGCCCTGCCGAAAACGGATTTCACCGCGCACTATGCCATGCCGTTAGGTTATACCCTGGAAATGATCTTTTTCTCCTTCGCTTTGGCCAATAAGATCAATATCCTGACAGAAGAGAACATTCAGCAACTGGAGAGAAATAAACAATTGCAAACCAAGGTCAACCGGGAGTTGGAGCAAAAGGTACAGGAACGGACCAAAGAGATCCAGGAACAAAAGGAGATCATTGAATCGGAAAAAGAAAAGTCGGATAACCTGTTGTTGAATATTTTGCCCGAATCGACAGCGGAAGAGTTGAAGGAAAAAGGCCATGCCACGCCACGGCATTATGACCATTCCACGATCCTGTTTACGGATTTCAAAGGTTTTACCAAAATAGCGGAAAAGTTGTCGGCCGAAGAATTGGTCCAGGACCTGGATTATTGTTTTCAGGCCTTCGATGATATCGTTGCCCGGCATAACCTGGAGAAGATCAAAACCATCGGTGATGCTTATATGTGCGCCGGGGGTATACCCATTCCCAATGAAACCAATGCCGTTGATGCGGTTAATGCCGGTTTGGAAATGCAGGAATTCATGAAAAAATGGTCGAAAGAAAAGGAAGCCAAAGGACAAACGCCCTGGGAGTTGAGGGTGGGTATCCATACCGGGCCCTGTACGGCAGGGGTGGTCGGCAAAAAGAAATTCGCCTACGATATCTGGGGGGATGCCGTTAACCTGGCCAGTCGTATGGAGTCAACGGGAGCGTCGGGAAAAGTCAACGTATCCGAAAATACCTGGGCCCTGATCCGGGAGCATTTCACCGGAGAAAACCGGGGTAAGATCGCAGCAAAAAACAAAGGCGAGATCGGGATGTATTTTGTGGAGCATAAGAACTGATAACCGGTCCGGCTAACCTGCCGATAGTGGTGATCGGATGGCCGGTAAAAATGATCGGGTACTCAGAACCCTTCCTGATCCGCATACCTCAACACTCATATTTTTCCTACCTTTGGTAACGAATAATGGTAAGGCTATGGAAGGTAAAAAGGTAAGCGAATCCGTAACGAATATGACCGAACTGGTATTGCCGAACGACACCAATACCCTGAACAATTTACGAGGCGGAAAGGTGCTGCATTGGATGGATATGGCGGCGGCCATCAGCGCTCAGAAGCATTCCAGTTCTATCGTTGTTACGGCGGGGGTCGACAATGTTTCGTTCGAGAACCCGATCAAGCTGGGTGATGTGGTTACCCTCAAAGCTTCGGTAACTCGTGCATTCCGGACCTCTATGGAGCTGATCATCGAAGTATGGGCCGAAGATGTACCCTCCCAAACCCGCTATAAGAGCAATGAAGCCTATTATACCTTTGTGGCCCTGGATTACAGGGGGAATCCCAAGCCGGTACCTCCGGTGATCCCGGAAAGCAAGGCGGAAAAGCTGCGGTATGAAGGCGCTTTGAGGAGGCGGGAATTGAGGTTGGTGTTGGCCGGCAGAATGAAACCGGAAGATGCCGTTGAGTTGAAAGACATATTTATCAAATCTTAGGGATCATGGGGCAAGGCTACCGGTCGGTGATAATGGGGATTATGACCCTCAGCCTGATCATGTTGGGTTTGGGTTGCCACAAATGTACGGAGTGTACAATCGAGGATAATGCCGGTGAGGTGGTAACGAACTACGGAGAAAAATGCGGAACCCGGAAGCAACTGGAGGATTTTCAAAACGCCTGCGACAGGGGCGCAGGTATCAATGGTTCAGGACTAAGCTGTGAATGTACCGAGATCAAATAAGTCCTGGTTTTTTGGTGCGTCCGTTGAGGAATTTGAATAATTAACTATTTTTTTAGAAATTTGTTCGCGTTGAAAAGCACCTGTTCATTTTAATACTGATCTTAAACCAACATATCATGATACCCAGAGCTTTAATGATCGCCGCTTTTGCCGGGATAATGCTGACCTTTTTCAGTTGCAAAAAATGCACGGAATGCTCTTTCGTCTACCAGGGTACCACTTATTCGTCCGGTGAAAAATGCGGAAAAACTTCGGATGTGGATCTTATCCAGGAAGAATGGGAAAAAGATGCCGCCGCTCTTGGTACGTCGGCCACCTGCGTGGACAAATAAGCCGGCTCACCCAAGCTAATTCCTTCCGGATCTTTCTTAAAAAATAATCGGATAAGCCTAAGCCATCTTCAGGTGAAGAATGTTTTGGCTTTTTCGCTTGAAAACTATCGCACAGACGGAACTTTCCCCGTTTATCGTCCGTAAAAATCATCTGAAAATTTATCCCGGAGAATTAGGAAAAATTGTATATTGCATTTATTGTATTTGATGAAGGTTAAAGGGATATTCATATGGATCAGCATTCTTCCGTTTGTGCTGCAGGCACAGGATATTCATTTTTCACAATTTCAAAACAGCCCCTTAACGTTAAATCCTGCCTTTGCCGGTAGTTTTGACGGCAATGTGAGGGGTGTGCTCAACCATCGCAATCAATGGTCGAGCGTCAGCATTCCTTATTTAACATCCGCCATTTCATTTGATTCCCGGAATTGGGAAGACCGGTTACGAGGAGATGTGCTTGGGCTTGGAGTGCTGTTCTTCCATGATCAGGCGGGAGATGGCAACCTGACCCAACTGCGGGTTATGGCAAATGCCGCCTACCATAAACAGATGGACGAGGAGGGCAATGCCTATTTGACCTTGGGCGCCCAGGGAGGCATGTACCAGAAATCTATCGACCAGAACAAGTTGGTTTTTGCCAGCCAGTTCCAGGATTTTGATTTTGACAATACGATCGCAAGCCAGGAAAATTTTGGGG
This sequence comes from Chitinophagales bacterium, assembly GCA_028278085.1. Classification (GTDB taxonomy): domain Bacteria; phylum Bacteroidota; class Bacteroidia; order Chitinophagales; family JANQFB01; genus JANQFB01. Next base: position 5,049 of record JANQFB010000118.1, on the reverse strand, counting down.
ATCTGACAGTGCTCAAACCTGATTTTCATGTGGGTTTGTTGTATGATTGGCAGGATCCCGGGCAGTGGAAGTTTAACGCAGGTATCGGGTTTTTCCATCTGACACAGCCCGACCAATCCTTTTTTGAACTGGAAGACCGGCTGACCATGCGCTATCAGGGGCATGTGGTCTATAAACGGCTGGTCAGCCAAAACATCGCCCTGGGTCCGGCGGCGGTGGTCCGGCAACAAAACAAAGCCAAAGAGATCATCCTGGGAACCTTGGTCGAATACACCATGGAATCCGAATCGCCCGAGAATGTGAACCTGCAGTTTGGAGGCTGGTTCCGGGCCACGGGCAGCGACGCTTTTATTTTATCCACCGGCATTGCGTATAAAAACTGGCAAGGGGTGCTAAGCTATGATTTTAACATCTCATCCTTGCACCTGGCCAGTAATTACCGGGGCGGTTTTGAAATATCATTTATCTATCAGAACAGGTTGCTGATCGGCAAGGGGAGTCTACCGGAGATCATTCCCTGTGAACGGCTTTGAAAAACGATCATTTATCCATGCGCGAGCCTTTGGCGGTACGGTTTGTATTTATTTTCCTGGTATGGATCGGGATGTCCGGTCCGGTTGCGCGGGCCCAGGATTTTGACAGTGATGCCAAGAATAAGTTCAAAATGCTCAAATTAGCCAATCATGCTTTTGAGCAGGGTAATTATTATGTCGCAGCCGATCTGTACAAAAAAGCCTATATCCTGGATCCCGAAGATGCTTATATGCCCTATAAGATCGCTATGGCCTTCAAAGCGGTAAGAGAATACCGGAAAGCGGCCTCCTGGTATAAAACCACTTATGATATCAGCCGTTCAAAATACCCCCTGGTCTTGCTGGAATATGCGAATATGTTAAAAATGCTGGGGCAATACGGAGAGGCGATCAAGCATTACGAAGCCTTTAAGAAAAACTACAAAGGCCGGAATGCATCGATCTATCACCGGAAAGCCAAAAAAGGGATCAAGGATTGTGAATATGCACAGGGTGCCCGCTTTTTTTCGTTCCAGGTGGATGTGGAAAATCTACACCAGGTCAATGCCGGGAATTCGGATCTGGCCCCGCTACCCTTAGGGGAAGATCGCTTGATCTATTCAACTTCTAATACTGACACCCTGGTTACCCTGAAAAACAAACAGAAAAATTATCCCTGGATCAAGCTGTATTACACCGAAAAGAATGGTAATGGCTGGGAAGCGGGAAAATTATATGAAGAAGGCCCTTTCAACGGAAAAAACGCCCATACGGCCAATGGCAGGTTCTCACCGGATAAAAAAGCCTTTTATTTTACCAAATGCAAGAAGAATAAAACCCATGAAACCATCTGTCATATCTATGTCAGCAGGAAAAAAGACAATACCTGGCAAACCCCGGAACCCTTGAAAGAACCGGTGAATTTACCCAATTATTCCTCCACCCATCCTGCCCTGGGTTTCCTCAATGATGATGAGATCCTCTATTTTGCCTCCAACCGTCCGGGGGGCAGGGGAGGTTACGACATCTGGTTTATCCCCTTAAAAAGTAAAACGAGATCGAGGCCTCAGAATATGGGTTCGAGGATCAATACCTCGGGCGATGAGCTGACCCCCTTCTTCGATAGTAAGCGAGGCATCCTGTATTTCAGTTCAAACGGACATATCGGTTTCGGTGGCCTCGACAATTATATGGCCATCGGATCCGGCCGGCGATTTGGCAAGCCGGATAATCTCGGTAATCCGTTTAACAGCAGTTATGATGATTATTATTATATCCTGATCGACAGTATCCAGGACGGCTTTTTTGTTTCCAACCGCCCCGGCGGCATGACCATTGACGGGGAAACCTGTTGCGATGATATCTATACCTTCAAATGGCCCGTGCCCATGCGATTGGCGGTTATGGGAGATGTGTATGAAAAGGGAGATCCCCAAAAGAAAACCGTCGAAGGGGCCAAGGTGGAGATCACCCTCCAGTGGATCAAAAAGTACATCCGGCCCAGGGAAGATAGCGTCGATCTCAATCGCCTCTACTATTTCGACATCGATACCGGCTGGACCTATTACCTGACGGCCAAAAAAGAAGGGTTTTTCAACGGCTATGCCCGCTTAAAAACCTCTGGTATCCGGGAATCGGATACGATCCATATTGACCTCGAACTGGAACGGTTTGCAGTGGATAAAACCTTTACCCTGCAAAACCTGTATTACGAATTTAACAAGGCTGATGTGAAACCGGAGTCCGCCAAAGCGCTCAGGGACCTGCTCAATCTCCTGGTCGATAATCCCAAGATCGTTGTCGAATTGGGTTCCCATACGGATAGTAAAGGTACCCCGGAATACAACCGGACCCTTTCGCAAAAAAGGGCTGAAACAGTGGTTAAATTCCTGATCAAAAAAGGTGTCGATCCTAAACGGGTGGTAGCGAAAGGCTATGGGGAAACCCAACCCATTGCGCCCAATACGAACGCCGATGGATCGGACAATCCTGAGGGGCGCAGGCTCAACAGGAGAACGGAGCTCAAGATCATCAGCCAGGATTTTAAGTCGGATGGTTGAATGTAAAATCGGAATGATTAAAAACGGTATGTTGCATAAAAGATATCAGGCGGTAAAACAGTTGACGGGGTTCATGATCGGTGTGATCTTAGGGGTTATCCCTGTGATGCTTTTTGCCCAGCCTGTAGCCGAATTTACCGCCAATAATGTATTGGGGTGCACGCCCATGGTAGTCCAGTTTACCGACCAATCTACCGGCAATATCACCGATTGGGAATGGGATTTCGGCAATGGTAATACTTCTACCCAGCAAAACCCGGGAGCGATTTACATTCAACCCGGTGTTTATACCGTTACCTTGAAGGTAACCGATAATCAGGCTCAAACCGATTCCATATTTAAAGTTGCCTATATTACCGTTTACGGCAGCCCGGAATCTTCCTTTTCCGTGGATGTGAGGGAGGGTTGTGTGCCGCTGACCGTGCAATTTACTGACGAGTCCGTGCCTTTATCCAGCGGGATCAATTCCTGGCTGTGGGAATTCGGGGATGGGAATGTATCCACCCAGCAACATCCGGTTCACACCTATACGCTGCCGGGATTGTATACGGTATACCTGAAAGTGGAAGACGGGAACGGCTGTGATCATGCTTTTTACATCAACAATTACATCCATGCCCTCCGCCCCACGGCCGATTTCATCATGCCGCCGGCAGCCTGTCCGATCCCGGCAACAGTGAATTTTAACAATACTTCCATCGGTAGTCCGCTCACCTATAGCTGGGATTTCGGGGATACCACCTTTTCCACCGCTACCCATCCCACACATACCTATAACCATAACGGATTGTACGATGTTACCCTCGCGATAGTCGATACCAACAATTGTACGGATACCCTGACCAAAACCATCAATATATCCAATATAGGAGCCGATTTTGGCTTCGAGATCACCGATACCGATTGCGAAACCGGTTTTTCCGTAGACTTCACCGACTCCTCCGGCGGGGGCTTGATCGACAATTGGGATTGGGATTTTGGTGACGGCAACACCTCCGGCCTGCAGGATCCTTTGCATCAATATAATACCTTCGGTACCTTTAATGTAAAACTGATCGCCGGTTCCGGGTCGAGCTGCCTCGATACGATCGTCAAAGCCGTAACCTACAATCCGCCAAAGGCCTTACTGGTGCCGGATTCCTCCGGCAACTGTGCCTTACCCTTTACCATAAACTTCCAGAACCAATCGAACGGGACCGGCCAATTGACCTATGATTGGGACCTGATCGATACGGCTTTTACTTCCAACGACCCATCCGTTAGCTATACCTATCAACGGGAAGACAGTTTCTTTATCTCCCTGATCGCAACGGATTTTCTCAACTGTATCGACACCATGCTCGATACCATCGTGATCCGGAAACCCAAAGCTGCCTTCAAAGCAAGTACCAAGCAGGGTTGTGCACCATTGACGGTAGCGTTCATCGATACTTCCAACTCGATCGAACCGATCACCTCCTGGGACTGGGACTTCGGGGATGGCAATGTGGGGTCCGGCCTATCCTTGTTCCATACCTACAACGATACCGGTAAATATACCGTCCGATTGATCATCGTCAATGAAAAAGGATGTACGGATACCCTGATCAAAGAAGATTATATCATCGCCGGGCTCAAACCCGATATTGTCGACTTCCAGATCATCCCGGGAGATACGGTTTGTTACCAGGATACGCTGCGATTTGAAGACCTGTCCGGCTTTATCAATCCGCAGGTTTCGATCAACAACTGGACCTGGGATATTTATAGCGACGTTTTCCCCAATAAGCATACCGTCAACGATACCAATATTGTGACCTGGTCATTCAATGAACAATATGCCGGACCGGATTCGGTGGATGTAGGAGGGGGGAACAAGATCTTTTTATCCGGTATAGATTCCGTTATGCTGATCGCCGGCCATAACGGTTGTAATGATACCATGATCAAACCCATTTTCATTTACATCCCCGTGGCGATCGACGCTTACCTCGGCCCGACAACCGCATGCGCCGCTCCCTATACCCTGACCATGTATAATGCATCCTACGGGTATACCGATTTTCTGGGCTGGGAAATTAAAAATACAGAAACCAGCCAGGTATTGGCCACAGGGATTACGGATACTACCACGATGACCTTTAACAATTCCGGCAGGTATTCCTACACCGTCAGGGTTAGGAACGATACCAGCGGGCCGGGTGGCACCGGTTGTACCTCCGTCGAAGGCCATGAAATATTGGTCGACAGCGCGGTAGCTGAAATGTCCGTTGCACCCCTGGAAAGCTGTTTGAAAAACAATGCATTTTCCTGTGAAAACCTGTCTTACTCCAAATACGGCCTGGTAACCGATTGGTTCTGGGCGTTCGGAGATGGCGATACCTTATGGAAATCCGAATTTATTGCGCCCGATTCGGTGATCCTGCCAAAATTCAGCCATAAAGGCCGGACAACAGGAACCTATGAAGCCCCGGTTCACACATACCAGGATTCCGGTA
>JANQFB010000417.1 GCA_028278085.1 Chitinophagales bacterium | reverse complement strand
CAAGTTCATTCCTTGTTCTTCTATACTTCTTAGTTACTCTCTTTCAAGTTCATTCCTTGTTCTTCTATACTTCTTAGTTACTCTCTTTCAAGTTTATGCATAGTTCTTCCATACTTCTTAGTTACTCTCTTTTTCATGTTTCTAACCATTAGAATAACTTTGTATTTTCTTCTTTCCTTTTTCTGTTAATATATACTTCTGATTCCTACTTTTTATGACAACGGGATTTGTATAAGCTAAATATCCATATTCGATTAATGGAAGGATTTGTCTCTTGTAATTAGAATATTGATTAGATATAGAGAGATTTGCAAAAATCTCAGCACTACTTCGAGCCGTCTCACAATATCCTAATATTATCTTTTGATAGCCATTTAAATCCTCTTCCAAAAAATACTTATGGATAGGAAGAAATGTCAAAAAGTATGTATTCTCATCGTCTGTAATCAATTCGGGCTTAGGAGAGCCGTTTTGCATCATTTCATTTCTAATTTTAGGAATCCCCGTTCCTCTACCTTCTGTCAATCTTAGTTCTTTTAAGAAATCTCCAATTCTACGATTACGATAATCTCTTGCTATTATTCTATTCTTTTTTAAAGCGTTATTATCAATTGGAGGTAATGGACCGGGAAAGCTCAATATTTCAATACGATCTAACCTCACATTCACCTCAATAGGGGCTTGATGTTCATAGCTCCTATGATATACTGCATTAGCTAAAGCTTCCTCAATCGCCCCAAATGGATAGTTATAAAACCTTAAGGCTTCAGCTTGTCCTTCAATTTTCACTACTTCTTCTTTCAGAATATTATTCTTAATGAACCCTAGGGCATCCTTTAATTGATGGTGAATGGGCCCAAGAAAAGACTTTTCAGAAAAGTTATTTCCTATGCTATCCTTAAATATAACTACTTCAATTTTAGCGCCTCTGAAAAATGATTCTGGATTTTCATTAAATAGTAATAATCCCGCATTTATTGGTTTAATGTACTCATTAGATCCTTTAACAATTTTCATTCTTTGACATAATTCTAAAAAGGAAAGCTTTGTAATTTCTCCATACATTTTACTTTTAACCTCCCTCAAAAATGTTTGAATTATTGACAGGCTCAAATCATCCAAATTTGCCTGATGATTAATTCTATCATCGAATGGAATTTTAGATGCCAGTTCATGAAGTAGCTTTTCCTCAGAGAGGCTCGCCTTCTTTGTTTTTGACCCTCTACGCACATAATAGACATGGCTTGCTTTTTCCCCAAGTGTAGTGGGAGCTTTATATGGTCTGTTGTCACCCCCAGGAACCCAAATAATCAAGATTTGTTTACCTTGGATTAATTCAGGTTGAGAAACTGGAATATAGTTTGGAGTAATTTTATAACTAAGTTCAATAAGCTTTTTTTGTATCTTATCAATTTCATTTGGACTTAATCCATATGGTGGTAATATTGGTCTACCGTTTTTTTCCGCTACACCTACAACTATGTACCCACCTCCCCAATTATTTATGTCATTGGCAAACCCACATATTGAACGAATGATGTTTTCAGGATTCCAACCCTGTTTAAATTCAATTCGATCCCATTCAACAGTTCCCCCATTTATTAAGTCTTTTATGTTTATCGGTAGTGCCATACTATAAAAAACTTATGTTCCGGATGATATCCAATTCAATAAACCATTGTCAATTCCAGGGATAGTCTGCTTTTCACAACGCCTTCACATAATCGACTGCGGCTTGGGCAAGGGCGGGCCATTGGTCCGCATAGTCGAATGGAACCTGCACCCAACCGGTCATCGGGCGGCCACCCATCGGGTCGAACAAGCGGGCTCCATCCAGGCTTAAAGCATCGTTTAAAGCCTCTCCTTCCAGCTTGAACACCATTTCATCCTTATAAAACATAGCCGCGGCTTTTCCGTTGGGTGTTTTCATACAAAGGGCGCCGAACATTTTGCCGGGTTTGACTTCCGGAATACCTGAAACGATCTCCTGGTATTTGTTTGCTGCAGTAGACATAGGCGAAAAAGGATATTTGGTTATCGTTTAAAATTATCCTTTTTACCGGAAAAATCCGCGCCGCATCCGGCAAATCCTTAAATTAGAAGGCTTGAAAAGACCCGGATGAGTAAAAAAATCCCTAAATTTCCGGTCATCCCCACGCATTAAAGCTCGGTTGCTATGAATATCCTTTTGGTTTATCCGGAAATGCCCGATACCTTCTGGGCCATGAAGCATTTGCTGAAAGTGGTCGGCAAAAAAGCCTCCTACCCCCCATTGGGTTTAATGACCGTGGCAGCTATGCTTCCGGATGAATGGCAACAGCAATTGGTCGATCTCAATGTCCATGACCTCCGCGACGATCATTTGCAATGGGCGGATTTTGTTTTTTTGTCGGCGATGAATGTCCAGGAATCCTCCGCCCAGGAGGTCATAGAGCGATGCAATCGGGCAGGCGTAAAGATTGTGGCCGGCGGCTCCCTCTTTACCCATGAATATGACCGGTTTCCGGGAGTCGACCATTTTGTGCTGAACGAAGCGGAAATAACCCTCCCCGAATTCCTGCAAGATCTGGAAGCCGGGGCTCCTAAACCGATATATAAAGTGGGCAGCTATGCCGATGTGCATACCACACCCCTGCCCCGTTTCGACCTGATCGACATGGAAGATTATTTGTACGCGATCGTACAATATTCCAGGGGCTGCCCCTATATGTGCGACTTCTGCGATGTTACCGCCCTGTTCGGCCGAAAACCACGCACCAAAACCAATGAGCAGATCATTTCCGAGCTCGAGGACATCCGGCATTCGGGAAATACCGATCTGATCTTATTTGCCGATGATAACCTGATCGGTAATAAAAGGATCCTCAAAGATGAATTATTACCGGCCCTGATCGAATGGCGGAAAAAAGTGAAACCGGAATTTTTCTTTGCCACACAATTGACTATCAATCTCGCCGATGATGATGAATTGATGCAGTTAATGCTCGACGCCGGGTTCCGACATATTTTCGTCGGTATCGAAACCCCCGAAGAGGAAAGCCTGGTCCATTCCCGGAAAAAACAAAATACCCGGCGGGATCTCCTGGATAATATTTACAAATTACAGGGAGCCGGATTCATCATCTCCGGTGGTTTTATCGTCGGCTTCGATACGGATACCCCTACTATTTTTCAGCGGCAAATCGATCTGATCCAAAATAGTGGTATTGTTTTACCTATTGTCAATGTGCTGAAAGCGCCGCCCGGTACGGAATTGTTCGACCGGATGAAAAATGAAGGCCGGCTGTTGGAAAAATTCGGCTTTTCCGAAGCAGATACCAATATTGTTCCGGAGATCGGTGATGAAACCTTGTTTACAGGTTTCAAACACCTGATCGACCATATTTATACGCCGGAAAGTTCCTATCGCAGGATCCGGCAGTTCTTTAATACCTATCAATTCCCCAAAACAAACGTCAGGATCAAAAGCAGCTTCCGATGGAAAAATTTGTTGATATTCCTCAGGATCATATTACTATTGGGCATCCGAAGCAATAGCCGGCTGTATTTCTGGAAACTGCTGGGCTGGTCGGTGCTGAAGGCTCCCAAGCACATTGATAAAGCGGTTTTATTTGCCATCATGATCCACCAGATGTTTGGTACCTATCACCAGCTCATCCCGAGGGTTAACGCCCGGATCAGGAAAAAAGCAGCCTGATTTCCCTTTCCCTTGATGAGCATGAAGGAAAAGAACCGGAAGAAAAAATGATACCGATGCATCACCCGGTCAACAAAAAATTTGTGGTATGGTTTACCGTCATATGCGGGATACTCCCCTTATTCGGGCAGGCGCAAAAGATCGATTCCTTTGTATTGAACGGTTACCAGGGCCTTCCGCTGGATGGCGGCGGTAGCTGGTTCATCCGGGCGGCGGACCTTAGCGGTGACGGGGCGCCGGATCTTTACGTAGGCCGCTCACACCAGCACGACCAGGTTTATCTGAATGATGGTCAGGGAAAATTCACACTCGTTCCCGATACCGCAGTCTGGCAGATCTCGGGAGGCACCCATGAAATGGTTGTGTATGATGTGGACGGGGATGGTATCAATGACCTGGTACAAGCCCGCAGCGCCGCCTCGGGAGGCGCTGCACTCGCAAACGGTCGCAACAGGATCCTGCTCGGACGGGGAGATGGTACCTTTAAAGAAGCCCCGGACAATCTTCCGGCCGGGCCACTCATCCCCCTGGTGGGTTTCCGGCACGAAGTCAATTATAGTATGGGTATCGATACCGGGGATCTGAATGATGACGGATTGACCGACCTGGTGGTCGTGAATGGGGGTATAAATTATCTCATCACCGTCGAACCGCTACAACCCTTTGATGGACAGTGGATACTCCTGCCGTCGCTCCGGAATCAGCTCCTGAAAAACAATATTTTCCTGGCCACCACCACCGACAATAATAACGATGGGGTCAACGAATTCTCGGATCACTCCGATGCCTCCGGGTTTAATATTTACAGCGATCTCAGCACGGATGTGGCAGTGGCGGATTTCAACCGGGACGGATTGGCCGATATTTTCGTAACAAATTTTCATGATTCTTTCTGGAAGGGCTCTCACCCCGGAGATGACAATTATTACAATAAATTATGGCTGAACAACCCGCAATCGCCCGGCACCTTTACCTGGGCCAGGGATTCTTTTCCGTCCGTGCTTATGCCCAGCACAGCGGTAGAAGCGGCTGATCTAGACGGTGACGGCGATATCGATCTGTTTATCACGAACGAGGCCAGGGCTTCCCTGCACGCCAATCCATCGGAAGAAAGCCGGCTTTTCCTCAACAACGGCCATGGCTTTTTTGAGGATGCAACGGCCACGCATATTAATTTCCCGGACCCCGACCTTAAATTCCGTTCCTCTTTCGATGTACGGATCGCCGATATGAACGGGGATACCAGGCTCGATATCTTTGTGGCAGGTATCCATAGCTATTTATTGCTGCAGGAGCCCAATCAAACCTTCAGCGATGCTACGGACCTCCTGCCCAACCACCGGGCTACACAAACCCCGCATATTTTTCACGCCTACGGATCAGCGATTGCCGATGTAAATGACGACGGCAGGCCGGACATCCTGCTAGCGGATACTTATGAGCAAAACCGCCTGCACCTGCAGACCGCTCAGGGAAATTTCAGGGATACCACCTCCACCAACCTGCCACCTGACGGCGAAAATGCCATGGATGCCGCCATTGCCGACCTGAATGGCGACGGTCATCCGGATATTTTGACAGCGAATTGGGAAAAATGGCAACCCCATAGCTTGTTTATGCATTCGGGCCAGTTGGTGGACAATTATCCTTATTTCCGGGAACGGTCCGATCTGCTGGCTGTGATCGCCGGTCAGAAAAATAGGGGCGCCGGTATCGTGGATATCAACAAAGACGGCCGGCCGGATGTGGTGATCAGCGGCTATTCGGGAGGTGTCTTTTATGAGAATAAGGGCAATGATGCCGAAGGA
>JANQFB010000388.1 GCA_028278085.1 Chitinophagales bacterium | reverse complement strand
AAATAGTTGTCGGAGGCATGAAAAAGCAAGTGATCGTTCAGGGCTCCTATAAGCCGGTGGAAAGCCAGGGACAGAGTTGGGAGATCTTTTCCGCTTTTTTTAATGGCTTTGTTCATAAAGCGGATATCATCGTATTCATTTTTATTGTGGGCGGAGCATTTATGATCGTCCAGCGTTCGCAGTCCATCAACATCGGTATCCGTTCCTTTCTGAATTACACCCAATCCCTGAAGCAAAACCGGTGGTTGAAATGGGTCGATAACCTGATCATTGCGGGGATCATGCTTTTGTTCAGTTTGTTCGGAGCCGTTTTCGGAATGAGCGAGGAAACCATAGCCTTTGTGCTGGTTTTTGTACCCCTGGCGGTCTCCATGGGCTATGATGCGATCGTTGGGGTGGCGATGTGCTTTGTCGGAGCGGGGTTGGGCTTTGCCGGAGCGATCCTGAATCCGTTTACGATCGGTGTTGCACAAGGAATTGCCGGGCTGCCTTTGTTTTCCGGCCTCGAATACCGGTTCTTTTGTTTCGCGATCATCAATTTGATCGGGATCGGATATGTGATCCGGTATGCTTCCAGGATCAAAAAAGATCCGTCGAGGTCACCGGTTGCTGAGATCAACCAAATTTGGAAACAGCAGGAAGACCAGGAAACCGAACCGGTCATTAAGCCGGTAAAAACGACATCGGGATGGTTGGTTTATGTATTGTTGTCGGTAGCCTTGTCCGTATTTGCCTGGGTCTATCCGGTGTCGACCATGCATATCGGAGCCTCTGAGATCAGTGGCCCCTTTTTGGCTTTTGCGGCAGTATTATTTATCCTGGCGGGTTTTTTCAGCCTGCGGCATTCGGTGCATTATTTTGTATTGCTACTATTATTCTTCTCCATTGTTTATATCATTATCGGGGTGATGGGCCATGGTTGGTATATCATGGAAATTGCGACCGCATTTTTGGCGCTGGGCATATTTTCCGGCATCGCGTTGGGCTATTCGGCCGATACCATTGTCGACCAGTTTATGGATGGTATCAAAGACATTGCCAGTGCGGCACTGGTCGTTGGATTGGCTGCCGGCATTATTGAAGTGCTGGAAGCCGGCAAGATCATCGATACGATCTTATATGGAATATCGAATGCCTTCCGGGGAGCACAACCGGCGGTTGCGGTCAATTTGATGTATATCTTTCAGATCTTCATCAACACTTTTGTACCTTCCGGTTCCGGTCAGGCGGCTTTGACCATGCCCGTGATGGCGCCTTTGTCGGATCTGTTGGGTATTTCCAGGCAAGCGGCGGTGCTGGCCTTCCAGTTCGGAGATGGTTTTACGAATATGATCATCCCTACATCCGCCACTTTGATCGGTGTATTAGGGATGGCCAAGATACCTTTCGAAAAATGGTTTGCCTGGATGTGGCCATTGCAGGTCATCCTGATCCTGACCGCTATGGTGTTACTGACGATTGCGGTAAATTTCCGGTTCAACGGGTTCTGACCCACCGAATAGAAGATAGACTACAGTGAATATGTGGAGGGCTGGGAAGTTATTTATCCCTGTTTTTTAAAGGTACCACCCGGGTTCGGCCCATACCGCCTGTTCTTCTGAGATGTCCCAATGTTTCATGCTTTCTTTGTTTTTGAACTTTACCCGTATCAAAGCTGAAACAATTAAGACCGCCTTTTCCACTGCAACCGGGGAAGGCAAAAGCTGCAACACCAACAATAATGAGAATAAGACTGAGCTTTTTCATTATGCAGCAACGTTATTTTATGCAAAATTAAGAAATTATATTATCAATCTCAAGATGGGATGGATAAATGTAATAAAAAAACTATGCAAAAAAGACTAATATTCTTTCGGTTTATTCCATCTCATCCTCAAAAAAACAACCGAAAACAAATCACCCGCTTTTAATTTTTTCCGGTTAATTGAAAATGATTTATAGTTTTTATATTTTTATCATGCCTTGAATTGATCTCTTATTCTTTTGATGTTTACTTACTGCAAGCAAACCCCGGCAGTACTGTATTTGCTATGCCTATGCCTTTTACCACCGGCTATTCAGGCTGCTGATACGGTCGACAGCCTGAAAAAGTTACTTTCTACCGGAAAATCGGATACGGGCCAGGTACGTCAGCTTAACCTTATCGCTAAAGCTTTTAACGTTCAAAAAAAGCGCGATAGCGTCCTGGTTTATACCACCCGGGCCATTAAAATGTCTCAGGATCTGGAATTTCTGCCGGGCGAAGCCCGCGCTCAATTCATGCAGGGGAAGGCCTATTACTACAAACGTGATTTTCTTACGGCTATCGCGAGTTTTAAAAAAGCCCTGGCCCTGTTCCGGAAAACGGGTAATGCCAAAAGCCGGGCCAAAACTTTCTACCAACAGGCCTTGGCCTATAAAAACCTTAGCAACTATGATCAGGCCTTATTAGCCAATGATTCGGCGGCGGTGCTGTTTTCCCGGATGGGGGATTCTTCCAATGTGGCTGCCGTTTACAACAATATGGGAATCATCAATTATTACCAGGGCAATTATGCCCAAACCGTGGAATATTTTATCAAATCCGCCCAAATAAAGGAATTACTGGGCGACAGGAGCGGTATGGCAGGCGCCTATAATAATATTGCCGAAGTTTACCGCCTGCAAAAGAATTACCCCAAAGCCATCGAGTCTGCGGATCTTTCCATAGAGATCTATACCGGTCTGGATCATAAAAAAGGGATAGCAGCCGCCTATAATAACAAAGGAACCATCTACGAAGACCAGGAAGAATACGATAAAGCGCTGGAAAACCATTTCCGGTCGTTAAAGATCAAGGAAGAAGTCGGTTACAGAAAGGGTATGACCGATTCCTATAACAATATAGGCGCTATCTATACCAAGCAGGGAGCTTACGACAAAGCCCTGGATTATCAGCAAAAAGCCCTGGCCATCCAGGAAATGCTCGATGATAAATGGGGAATGACCTATTCCCTTAACGGTATGGGCGACCTGTATGCTAAAAAAGGGATGGCTCAGCAAGCGATCACCCAATTGAAAAAAAGTATTGCGATCGGGGAAATGATCGGCGCCAAGGCCGAGATGAAAGAAGCCTATCAGATCCTTTCCGATATCTATGCGGATAAAAAGGATTTTGCCAATGCTTATGGATACTATCGCCGGTATGCCGCTCTCAAAGATACCTTGCATGCGGAAGAGGTGAAGGAACAATTCTCCGAGATGCAGACCAAATATGAAACCGCTAAAAAAGAGCAGGAGATCGACCGGCTGGAGCAGCAAAACAAGATCCAGGAGCTGCGGCATGAAGATGAAGTGCAGCGACAGAAAAACCTGTTCATCGGTGGTTTGATCTTTGTCTTGTTGGGCGCTCTTTTTATTTACAGCCGCTACCGGATCAAGAAGAAGGCCAACGCCAAATTAGAAAAGGCCTATCATGAGATCGAGCTGAAGAACCAACACATTACCGATAGCATCAACTATGCCAAGCGTATCCAGGAGGCTATCCTGCCTACCGACGAAGAGATCAGCCAGGTATTCCGCGATTACTTTATCCTGTTTAAACCGAGGGATATCGTTAGCGGTGATTTTTATTGGTTTTCCACCGCGGAGAGTAATGTGGGCGGTAATGGCGCTATCTATATTGCCGCAGCCGATTGTACGGGCCACGGCGTTCCGGGAGCCTTTATGAGTATGATCGGGACTTCCCTGTTGAATGAGATCGTTAATGAGAAAAAGATCAGCGAACCGGCTAAAATACTCGATCACCTGAGAGAAGGTATTATCCGTTCCCTCAAACAAAATGCAGAAGACAATGATGATTTCCCCGATCTGATCGCTGCTCCCAGGCAAATGGAGATGCCTCCTCCAAAGGGCAGGCTCAGACATATCATTTCCGGGACATCACCGTCCGAAATTTCAGTGAAGGACGGTATGGACATTGCCTTATGTAAGCTGGATCTGCGGGGGCTACAACTGGAATATGCCGGCGCCTACAATCCTTTATATATCTTCCGGAACGGCTCTTTTCTCGAAACCAAGGCCGACAGATTTCCGATAGGGGTCCATTTCAGAAAAAAACTGCAGGATTTTACCAACCATACACAAACCTTGCAAAATGGGGATTCGATCTATTTGTTTTCCGACGGTTTCCCCGATCAGTTCGGTGGCAGCCAGGGCCGGAAGTTCAATTATAAAAGGTTCCGGAAACTTTTAACGGATGTCCAAGGCAAACCCATGGCCGATCAGGGCGTGATCCTGGAAAAAGAACTGGAAGCCTGGAAAGGAAGCATGAACCAGATCGACGATATCCTGGTGATTGGGATTAGGGTGTGAGAGTGAGTTTTGAGGGCGAGTGTGGAGTTTTGAGTTGGCAGTCGGTAAGTAGTTGGCAGTAGGTCTGTGTTGTACAACATTGCCAACTGCCTACTCCTTCACTGCCTACTAACTACAGCATTCGTTTAACACCCGATTCAAACCGCTTCCCCCTCTCTTGCTCACACTCCTACTCTCGCTCCCACTCGATCCAGTTTTTTCAATAATTCACGGGCTTGATGGGTATATCGGCCTCCCTTCTTCACAATTTCCCGCAAGGTCTTTGTTGCCATATCTCTATCTCCGGATTTTAAATAGGCCAATGCCAGATACCATTTGGCAGCTTGTGGATGAATGTGATCACCTTTCTTGTTCACCCTTTTCAAATGACGGATTGCCGCTAAGGGCTTGCCGATGGCTAAACAGGAAACTGCGGCGTACATCCGGATATCTATGGAATCAGGATGCTTTGGTAATAGTGCTAAATAATCGTTCAAGGCACCCTCATAATCTTCATTATCGTATTTTTTCATGGCTACCTGGAGCCTGTCATTAGGATTATCCCTGGTCCCGATCAGGTTGTCATAGGGCTTAAAAGAGGCGTCAAAAAGCCTTTCATTAGTGTTCACGTTAAAGAAATAAAACCAGGTAAATGGCAGTACAAGCATCAACATGACTACAGCGGCAGCCAGCCACAATCGCTTAACTGGTATGCTTTTGGTTTTAGGTTTATCCACCTCGGCCTGTATAGCCTTTAAATTTTGGATAAAATCCATCTTTCCGGCAGTCTTCAAAGCATCTTGAATATTTTTTTGAATTTTCACCGCTTTAGAAAATGCAGGGTCCGTCCCTAATCTTTCTTCAAAGGCCTCCAGGGATTTGCCAGTCAGCTTTCCTTCCAGATATTTTTCAATTAATTCGTCTTCTTGATTCATAAAGTGCTATCCTTGTATCTTCAATCACCGTACAATTCCTGATAAACAGGGTCTGCTAATAATAGTTGCTTAAACCGTTTTTTGCATTTATACTTTTTGTTTTTGGCAATTTGTTCGTTTTTATAGCCCATTTTTGCCGCTATCTCCTGCATAGAATATTGATAATATACGGCATACAGTAAAATTTTTTTACAGGACGCGCCCACCCGATTCAGTACCGCCATGATAAGCCTTCCTTTTTCCTGGTCTAATACCGCTAATTCCGGATTGTTTTCCGCTTGTATATTGCTATCAACTACATAGGTATGATGGAGCGCTCTTTTCCGCTTTTTTAATTTCGACAGCCATAAGTTTTGGGCGACCGCGTAGATAAAAGTAGCAATAGAGCTGTCTCCCCGAAACTCCCCTTTCTTCACTTTTTCATAAAACACAAGCACCGCCTCCTGGAAAATATCGATCGCATCCTCCCTGGTTCCCTTATTAAGCTCGATATGCCGGGTCACCCTATCCAGGTTCTGCAGGTACAAAGCTTTAATATATTTCGACTCTTCCATGCCTCCATTAAGGATGCCGGTAATGATTGCTTCATCTGTAAAGGCCTTATCTCCTGGCAATTAGTATGATTTGATTGGAAATGGTAACCCAAATATAAAGATTAGCGCACATAAAATATTTTTTAGGTAGGTGGTTACCTTTTCGGGACTTGGGCTACTAAGGGGAAAAATCAAATTGTTGAACCCGGTCCTTTTAAGCGTGGACCACAAAACTTAAAACAATGAAAACTTTAAACAAGAAAATTAACCAGAAACAATTCTCTGGGAAAAGCATGAACCGGCTTTTGCTCATCTTAATTCCATTGTGCTTTTGGAACCTGACCATTTTTGCTCAAAGCAGTAGTGGAAGTAGCAGTAGCAGTGATGACGATGATAATATCATCCTTGTTCCGCCCAACAGCAATGCTAATGTGGGGATTGGGACAGATACGCCTGCCGAAAAACTGACGGTGGATGGGGATGCAAGGGTTACTGGGCAGTTTGTAGTTGGAACGAACTCAGTTGTGATAAATGGGCGAGGCGGCAATCGCCCTAATCATATATATTCTTCAGAAAACAGTGGTAATCTTTTAATTAATAGCCACATTCAGTCGTTAAGTGGCAGGGCACCCGACAATGCTGCCAATACTATTTTAAATGCCAATGACAATAATGGCTTTGTAGGCATAGGGACTGCAATGCCGCTGCAGAAGCTGCACATTCAGGGAATTGATAACCCCACCCTGAGAATTGAAAATACTGCTCCTGGAAACCCTCCAATCAGTAGGATTGAATTACAAACACTTACCGGAGGAACAGCATCAATTGTAAAACATAACACCGGACGGCTGGCATTGGGTACAGGAGGCCCACACGATTTGCAGCTTAGGACTTTTGGAGGAGGGTCTCTTACATTCAGCATTGGCAGCGCGCCGGGAGATGTTATGAAGATCATCGACAATGGCAATGTTGGCATCGGAACAACAGCGCCTTCTACAAAACTCCATGTACAAGGAGATCCTAATCCCATACTTTTCTTGGAAAGCACTGCACCAGCGGTTATGCCCAATTTTACCCAAATTCAATTTGGGCGATCGGATTTCGCGCAGAGGAGTGCTATCACAAGGTTTAACACGGGAGCTTTAACCCTCAACCAAGACTTGCAAAATACAGATATAATAATCTATCCCGACGGTGATGTTGGTCTCGGAAGGCAAGATATTGCTCTTGCCAGCCCTTCACCAATGAATATTTTAGCTGATCGCAATGTCGGCATCGGGACAAATACTCCAACTAACAACTTGGAAATCGATGCAGGAATAGATAATCCCAATCAAAGCGGCCTAACCTTCACTCAACTAACGTCTACGAGCGTCTTAGTCCCGGACCCAGGTGATTATGATCCCAACAGGGTCCTAACGGTAGATGCTACAGGCGAAGTCATTTTGATTGACTTGAGTACCCTTGAAGCATCCGGCAAAGCAGGTAACCATGCACAACTCGCCGAGGAATTGACACAAACCCAGACTGAACTAATATCATTAAAAGCCGAATTAGTCGAATTAAAGGCTTGTTTGGCCGAACTAAGCGATTGTTATCATGCCGAACTGAACAACACACTAAATCAAAACTATCCTAATCCGTTCAGCGGGCATACTACCATAAGCTACCAGCTTGAAAACAGAGGACGAGCGATATTAAGGGTTTTTGACCCGATGGGTTTATGGGTAACCACTCTGGTGGATAAAATGCAAATGGAAGGTAATTACTCAGTGGATTGGGATGCAGGTGATCTGCCTGGTGGAGTGTATATCTATACTTTGGAAGTGGATGGAGAAGAGCAATTCAGAAAAGCCATTCATATTAAATAGTTTAGACCAGGTAGTAGTCATGGTGTAACTTCAGCTTGTACCATGACTACTCTCCTGTTAGTCCCCTGCTGTTAGTCTGGATTTCAAATCCAGACTAACAGCAGGACAGGGGCCCTTATCCATTCATTCAAATAGTTAATGGGGAATAACTATTTTTATAGACATATGAAAAAATCTCCTTATTTTAAATGCCTAACCATATCTATTTTATCCATTCTTATAGGGTTTCTTTTTTATGATGGCAAGCTGATAACAAACACATCTACTGGTGCAGACCCTTTCCAACAAGATACCACTCAGGCCCCGCAATTGATGTTGAAGGCCGAATCACTTACACGGGATGCCCGGTACGATAGCGCTAGAGCTTACTATGAAAAAGCGGCAATCATTTACAAGCAGCAATTGGACATGCAAGACGACTCTTTAAGTTGGGTAAGGTATGTAAAATGCCTGATCAAGATCGGAAACAACTATCGCCTATTGGGTCGATATGAAAAGGCGATAGGGTATGCGGATAGTGCTGTAACAATTAGCATTCTTCACCTAAACTTTTTACACCCGGCCGTTGCTGCGGGTTATAGCCTAATCGGATGGGTGTGGAAAGATCAGGCTATATACGATGAAGCACTGATATACTATGAAAAAGCACTGTCCATTAAGAAAGAAATATATGAAGAACAGGATATAAAGGTGGCTATCAGTTATTACAATATGGGATTAATTTATCTTGAGTTAGGAGAAACAGACAAAGCCTTAGCATGCGCTTTTAAATCATTAGCCATACAAAAACAGACTTTCGATCCCAACCATCAAAACATTGCAAATATCTATCTGATTATCGGCAATGCCTGCAATATCAAGCAAGATTATGATAATGCGATGGAGCATTATCAAAAAGCCTTATCTATCTACAAAAAAGCAGATGGTGTGCAACATCAACTAGTTGCGAAATGCTATAATAATATTGGGCGCGTTCATTGGATGAAAGGTCAATACGACCAAGCACTGCAACAGTTTCAAAAATCGCTTTTGATCAAGCAGCAAATATTTGGTGGCCACCACCTTGAAGTAGCAAAACTTTATGAAAATATTGGAGCGGTATATGGCACCAAGGGTAATTATGAGAAAGCATTGGAATATTTTCAAAAAACATTACCGGTAAAAACAGCGATGGGGAACCACTGGGATGTAGCATTAAGTTATCAAAATATAGGAGCAGCATTTGAACATATGGGGCATTACGAAAAAGCACTTCAACATTTACAAATTTGCTTAAACCTCCTCTCCAAAGCTAAAAGGAAAAATCCGCTCAAGGTTGCTGAAGCCTGCAACAATATTGGGAAGATTTATTGTAAACAGAACAAAACTAAAAAAGGACTATCATTTTTTCAGCAGGCCCTGATCACATTGGCCGATGACTTTGGGGATACAAATATCTATGTCAATCCTTCCTTAGATCAAATGAATCCCGAAACAGAATTACTAAGAGCATTGGATTATAAAGCGGAAGCGATGTTTATGTCCGCATCAAACCAACTTGAACAATATGGATATCAATATCACTCAGTTATAAAGGATTTGAAGTTCTCCCTTTCCACCTCCCAACTATCTTCTCGTCTCATAGATAATATTCGGATCGGATATAAACACGAAGGCTCTAAAGCCTTCCTGACAGCAACAAAGTCCATCCCCATCTACGAAAAAGCCATTCAAACCGCCTTAAAACTTTATGAAATATCCGATTCAAACCAATACCTGGCAAATGCTTTTCAATTTGCCGAAAAAAGTAAGTCAGTTTTATTGCTCGAAACCATCAAAGCATCTAAAGCGAAACACTTTGCTGGTATCCCTGATAGCTTGCTCGAAAAAGAAAAAGCGCTGAAAATCGATTTGGCTTTTTATGACCATCAAATTCGGGAAGAGGAATATAAGAAGGAAAGCGCCGATACCACCAAAATGGCTCTTTGGAAAGACAAAAGCTTTACCCTAAAACAGGAATACGAAGCCTTGATTCAACACTTTGAAAAAAAATATCCAAAGTACTATGAGCTCAAATATAATATGCAGACAACAGATGCAAGCGCTATTCAAGCCGGGTTAAATTCAAACACAGCCTTAATCGAATATTTTGTTGGCGATAGCACCCTTTTCATTTTTACCATCACTGCCAATCACATAGCAGCAGATCATTTTCCCATCGATTCGACATTTCACAAGACAGTCCGGTTACTGCGATCTGGACTAACCCAACGAGAAGTGGAAGGAAGCACCCACAAAGCCAACCGTCAATACGTAGCAAACGCTTATGCCCTGTACCAGCTAATATTAGCCCCCGTTAAAAAACATTTACAGGCGGAAAACGAAACAGACGATCAACAAGAAATCAATAAACTAGTATTCATTAGGGATGGATTACTGAATTATATCCCTTTTGAAGCGTTATTATCTCAACCCGCTGATATCAGTAACATTAATTATCAGCAATTAGCCTACCTGATCAGAGATTACGGGATTAGTTACAGCTATTCTGCTACGATGCTGTTTCAACAAAAGCTAACAAATGATCTTGCCAGACAGAAAAAAAATGAGGCCACTTATATTGTAGGATTTGCGCCCTCCTTTTCATCCGACTCCAATGCCATCGATGAACTTGTAACCAACAACTTCGCCACAGTTACCCGGGATACATTCCGCGATGCATTGTTGCCTTTAAAAGGAGCACTTAAAGAGGTAAAAAACATGGAGAAATACGGCGATGTCTATACAGGGATTGAGGCTACTGAAAAAAAGTTTAAGGAGAAAGCCGGTCAATTCGGTGGGTTGCACATTGCCTCTCATGCCATTGCAGACGATAGACATCCGATGCAGTCAAGGATCCTGTTTTCAAAAGATGAAGATACTACGGAAGACGGTAATTTGTATGCCTATGAACTTTATAATATGCAATTAAATGCCAGCATGACCATATTAAGCGCCTGTAATTCCGGATATGGTAAATTAGTACGAGGAGAAGGGATCATGAGTTTAGCCAGGGCGTTTACTTATGCGGGATGCCCGAGCATTGTCACCAGCTTGTGGTCGGTGAATGATCAGTCCACTGCTGATATCATGACTGGTTTTTATAGAGGATTAGCCGATTATAAAAGCAAAGAGGAAGCTTTACAACAGGCAAAACTGGCATACATCATGCAACAGGCGGGAGAAAGAGCCCATCCACTTTATTGGTCGGGCTTTGTGGTCATAGGTGATACCAGCCCATTGATCTTAGCTGAAAAATCAAATGAGAAATGGTGGCTTCTGATGCTTGCGGCTGCAATTTTATCAGGGGCTTTTTTTCTCATTTTCTTGGGTAAAAGTTTGAGTTGGCAGTTAGTAAGTTGGCAGGAGACAGTAGGTCTGGGTTGAACAACAAAGCCCTACTGCCCACTGCCAACTCCATCACTGCCTACTAACTACAGCATTCGTTTAACACCCAACTCAAGACTCCTCACTCACACTCTTGCTGTTGCTCCCACTCCCACTCCCACTCCCACTCTCACTCACATTATACACCTTCCGCAGCCACCTGGGCAAAATGATCACTCCCAGAAATAAATAGGGATAATAGCTGATGATACGCCAGAGAAGCGCCAAAGAGGCGTTTAGCCCGTGAGGAATATATTCGACGAGGAAACTGGAAAATACGATCTCGGCCATACCACTGCTGCCCGGTGTGGGCGTTACCAGCATAATGATCCACATCACCACTTGCCTGGCATATAAGATGAAATGGTTATCCACCGAGGCAAAGGCCATAATGATACAATTGATGGTGAAGTATCGGGCCGACCAGGAGAAAATCGTCGAGATGGAAGCATCCAGCCAGAATTTTAGATTTTTCTGCTGCAATTCCTTGGAGCTGATAATGATCTCCTCACCGGTATCCAGGGCATTTCTCCGCCACCGCCGCAGCAGCTTGATCGAAAATATCCTGATCAGCAACCATTTGAGGCCTCTGGGCCTGATAAATAAGCCATAAGCCAGGGCCAGCGTATAGACGAAAAGGGCCACATATCCGAAGATGAAAAAATAAACCAGGCTGTTGATACTTTTCAAATTTTCGATATCAACGGCAGTAGGGTCGGGAAAGATGAAATTTTTACCGGCAAGCAGGAAAAACAACGGTGCCACGACAATGAAGAACATTTCATCCAAAAAAGCCGTGAACAGTACAATAGTAGTGCTTCTTCCGGCCGATATATTTTCCTTGTTCAGCAAAAATAAAGCCACCGTCGATCCGCCGACAATAGATGGCGTAGCCGCAGAGGCGAACTCCCACAGCATGATCACATCGAAGCTGGTTTTCCAGGTTAATTTTTTATCCGTCAACATCCGGATCCGGTACATATAAGCGAAATGCCGGACCATCATCATAACAATCGCCATCAGGATCCAAAAAGAAGCATTCCACGACCATTCGATAGCCAGAAAGGCCTCCTTATCGAAGCCGCTGATAAACATGTAAGTAACAACCCCTAAACCGATGGCAATAATCAGCAGGATCCTTTTCGGAGAAAAGATTTTAAATATTTTGGGATATGCTTGTGACATCAGGCCGCTCCTATCCAGAAATTATTCTTGCCAGCACCCACCTTGATCCTGACGAATTTTTCCTGTAATAATTCCAGTAAGGCCAAAAAAGTAAAAATGGCATGTAACCGGTCTTTACAGGCTTCGAAGATGTGCTCGAAAGTAGCTTTATGATTCTGCTTGATTTGTTTCAAAATAAATGATTTCTGATCGGCAATGGTATAAGCATAGCGGATAACCTCGTGCTTGACCTTTTTATTATCACTTTCATAGCGCTCCAGCAACCGGGAAAATACCTTCAGCAATTTATAGAGGGAAAGGGATTCCAGGTCGGTTTCCGTCGAGCTGTATTGTTTAACGATCGTATCGATCTCCATCAGGGCTTGTCCGCGGGGAAATTGTTTGGACCGTTTTTCCTCCAAATGTTTAAAATCCCCGATCACTTCTTTATAGATCTTGTATTCCAGCAATTTCTCGACCAACTCCTGCCTGGGGTCGATCTCCTGCCCTTGTTCGTCCAGCTCCTTCCTGGGCAATAGCATCTTGGCCTTGATCCGCATCAGCGTTGCCGCCACCAGGATGAATTCACTGGCCAATTCAATGTTCAAAGCCTTCATCTGGTGGATATAATCCAGGAAATCGGCGGTTATTTTTGCGATGGGAATATCATAAATATCCAGTTCGTCCCGTTCTATAAAAAACAACAGCAGATCAAAAGGGCCTTCGAATTGGGGTAATTTTATTTCGTATTTCAACCCGGAAAGATTTTTAGCAGTCTATAAAAGTAGTCAATTAACGCCCTCCCTGCTTACAAAGAAACGACATAAATGACAATTTTTTAACTACTTTAATCGTATATTTGCAGTGCCAATCGGACTTTTAACCATATTACCTTTATTGACAGGAAAGTCTGTATCACTCGAATATTTCCCATAATTTAAACTGCGGCGTTAAGCATAAGGAATCTTTATGGATATAAAACCCGGAAAGCTATTAAAGCAGATAGAAAGCCCCGCCGACCTGAGAACCTTCAAGAAAGATAAGCTTGTAAGGATATGTGAAGAACTCAGGCAATACATCATTGATAACGTATCGGTTTATGGCGGTCATTTCGGCGCCAGCCTGGGAGTAGTCGAGCTTACCGTAGCCTTGCACTATGTATTCAAAACCCCGGTCGACCAGTTGGTATGGGATGTGGGCCACCAGGCTTATGGCCATAAAATAATAACCGGTCGGAGGGATATCTTCCATACCAATCGCAAATACCAGGGCATCAGCGGATTTCCCAAACGCAGTGAAAGCAAATTCGATACCTTCGGTGTCGGCCATTCCTCCACTTCCGTATCGGCGGCCCTGGGTATGGCGATGGCTTCACAATACCAGGAATATAAAGACAAGCAGCATATTGCCGTTATCGGCGACGGTGCCATGACCGCCGGTCTCGCTTTTGAAGCGCTTAACCATGCCGGTGTTTCCAATTCGAACCTGCTGGTTATCCTGAATGATAATTGCATGTCCATAGATCCGAATGTGGGCGCCTTAAAGGAATACCTCACGGATATCAGCACCTCACAGACCTACAATAAAGTCAGGGACGAGATCTGGAAGACATTGGGTCATTTAAGTAAGTTCGGAAAAAGCGCCCAGGAGATCGCCTCTAAGATGGAAGCCAGTCTCAAAGGCTTCCTGTCGAAACAAAGTAATGTATTTGAAGCCTTGAACCTACGGTATTTCGGACCGATCGACGGGCATAACGTCAACCACCTGGTAGATGTTTTGAAAGACCTCAAAGATATTCAGGGGCCGAAATTGCTGCACTGCGTAACGGTAAAAGGGAAAGGTTTTAAACATTCGGAAGAGGGCGATCAGACCCTGTGGCATGCCCCCGGAGTTCCCTTCGACAAGATCACCGGAAAACTGCAGAAGAAGAAGATCAATAAGCCCCAACCCCCCAAGTACCAGGATGTGTT
The DNA here is from genome assembly GCA_028278085.1 of Chitinophagales bacterium. GTDB lineage: Bacteria > Bacteroidota > Bacteroidia > Chitinophagales > JANQFB01 > JANQFB01. Next base: position 464 of record JANQFB010000388.1, on the reverse strand, counting down.
CGGGCATACCATTATCGAACTGGCCCGCGACAACGAAAAGATCATGGGCATCACTCCCGCCATGCCCACAGGCTGCTCCCTGAAATTCATGATGGAGGAAATGCCCGAACGCTCATTCGATGTCGGGATCGCGGAACAGCATGCCGTAACTTTTTCAGCAGGCCTGGCCACGCAGGGTTTAAGGCCGTTTTGTAATATCTACTCCTCCTTTATGCAGCGGGCATATGACCAGGTGGTGCACGATGTAGCCTTGCAGAACCTGCCGGTAGTATTTTGTCTCGACCGTGCAGGTGTGGCCGGTGCTGACGGACCCACCCACCATGGCGCCTACGACATTGCCTATATGCGCTGTATTCCGAATATGATCGTTGCCGCACCCATGGACGAATCCGAGCTGAGAAACCTCATGTATACCGCTCAACTGGATAAGGTCAAAAACCCCTTTGTTATCCGCTACCCGAGGA
>JANQFB010000385.1 GCA_028278085.1 Chitinophagales bacterium | reverse complement strand
GGCCATTACCTTGCATAATATACCCGAAGCGTTGGCCGTTGGTGTCGCCTTCGGCGCGGTGGCTGCCAATTTGCCGTCGGCGGATCTGGGCGCGGCTATTGCCCTGGCTATCGGGATCGGCCTTCAGAATTTCCCGGAAGGTATTGCCGTGGCTATGCCGATGCGGCGGCAGGGCGCCAGCCGGCTCAAGAGCTGGTGGTACGGGCAGCTTTCGGCTATTGTCGAACCCGTGGCCGGTGTTATCGGGGCTGCGGCGGTATTGATCGCTACGCCTATTCTGCCTTATGCCCTGGCATTTGCTGCGGGCGCCATGATCTACGTGGTGATCGAGGAAGTAGTACCTGAAACTCAGCGCGATAAATATGCCGACCATGCCACCCTGGGCTTTATGTTCGGTTTTGTCGTGATGATGATCCTGGATGTTGCGCTGGGATAAGCTATTGTTTTGGTAGAAAAAGGTATTGGAATTGATGCTCATTTGGGAGCCGAGAACAATTTGCTCATTTAGCTATTGTACTGATCTTTAAGTGATTTCCTGTCAATTCGGATCAACTTCAAATATTTGTTGTCAAGATGATCAAAGTCGTTGTCTGTTGTGATCAGGGAGGCCTTAATTACTGCTGCAGTCGATGCGATCCAAAGATCATTTTTGCCCATATTTCTGGATGAATTTCCCAAAGGGGACCCCGGAAGCTTATCCTGGCTGAAGGCATCTATTTCAGCATATTTGTCCAATACATCTTTTGAATTGATATCTGCGATCAGGAATTGATGGAGGAATTCTTCTAGTTTTTCTTGTCTTTTAGGTCCCCAATTATTCCGTATCCCCAGTGACTTTAATTCTCCGATGGTTACAACAGAAATGACAGGGATATTTTCAAGTCCAAGAGGATTGTATTTTTCATCAATATATTTACTGGCATAATCATTTCTTAGGTAAAGAACAATAATATTGGTGTCAATCAGGTATCTCACTTTACACTATATGTCTGCAAGAAGTTTGTCTACATCTTCCTGAATATTTATTTCGGTTGCTAATTGTTCAAACTTGTTGCGGTCAATTCCCCTAAAGCCCTGTTCTTTTCTCATTTCATCAATACTTAATTTTTCTTTAGCAGGTTTTAGCAAACCATTTAATGCCATCTGATCTCTTTCCAGGTTTCGAATGGCCTTTTCCAGTTTTTTGATAAGCGCTTCATTTTCGATGCGCGAAATGATGTCTATCAATTCTTTTTTTCTACTTTCGATATCCATGAATCTCAAATATATTTATCTTATCTAAATTACATTTTTTTATTGATTTTCGGGAATTATATTGGCTAATGAGAACCTCAAGCAAACCTTGAAGTTTCTGAAAGCAGTTCTTTACCAAATGGACTTGTAGGAACGAATTACACAGACATCTGTTACGAATTGAGCGAGCATGCTAAGTTTTTGAACTTATGCCGTTGATCCTTAACTTTGAGCGGACAGAATGCTTGAGACTCCGGTGAATGGGCGATAGAATTATCCTAGACCGGAAGCTACAATAACATTTCCATGAAAGAGATTTTTCAGCCGGGGGATTGCCGGTATTTTGAGAAGGTTGTAACGGAAGCAGATACGGCAACTTTTGCCTCGGGCAATGTACATCCGGTATATGCGACATTTGCCCTGGCAAGAGATGCGGAATGGGCATGCCGGCTTTTTGTACTGGAGATGAAAGAAGCCGATGAAGAGGGGATCGGGACCCAACTCATGATCGAGCATTTAGCACCTGCTTTGTTGAATGACAAGGTGGTATTTGAAGCGAAGGTTAAACGCCTAACCGACCATGAGATCATTTGCAGTTTTGAAGCAAGAGTAGGCGAACGGATTGTTGCCGTTGGCGAAACCGGTCAAAAGGTGCTTAAAAAAGAAAAACTCAACCGGATCATGCAGTCATTGAACCGTTCCCAAGCATAGCAGCTATGTCGCAAGCCATCAATATCAAGAATAAAAAAGCCTATTTCGAGTATAATATCCTCGAAAAGTATGTGGCAGGTATGCAATTGACCGGTACCGAGATCAAATCGGTCAGGGAGGGAAAGGTCAGCCTGAAAGACGGCTATTGTTATTTTACCAAAGGTGAATTGTGGGTGAAGAATATCCATATCGCAGAATATGCGCTGGGCACCCATTATAACCACGATCCCATGCGTTCACGCAAATTATTGCTGACCCGGAAAGAGCTAAAGAAGCTGGAGAAAAAGATCAAAGAAAAAGGTCTGTCCCTCATCGCATTGCGCATGTTCATTTCCGAAAGGGGATATGCCAAACTGGAGATCGGCCTGGCCCAGGGGAAGAAACTTCACGACAAACGGGAATCCATCAAAGCCAAAGATACCAAACGGGATTTGGACAGGAGTTTGAAGGGGTTGGGGTAGGATTAGTGTGAGTTTTGATGGAGTTGGTATTGTAAGTAGTTGGCAGTGAGCAGTTGGCAGTAGGCAGTAAGTCTTCGCGTACTGCCTACTGCCAACTAAACAACTGCCTACTCCTTCTTCCCCTTGAGCATAGGAACGAAGGAGAAATGGTCGAAGACTTCTTTTTCGATCGTGTCTGCGTCGATCTTATTGAAGCGGAGCATCTGCTGGACTTTTGACCGGCCGTAGGGGATCACCAGGCAGCCGCCGGGTTTCAATTGTTCGATCAGCGCATCCGGAATTTCAGGTGCAGCGGCCGTAACGATGATCTTGTCGAAGGGAGCGTAAGCCTCCAATCCCTTATACCCATCTCCATAAAAACATTTGATAAAAGGATAGGAGATCTTACGAAGCAGTGCTTTGGTTTTATCATACAAGGCCCGCTGACGTTCGATAGTGAATACTTTTGCTCCCATTTCCGCCAGGATGCATGCCTGGTAGCCCGAACCCGTGCCGATCTCCAGCACCTTCTCTCCTTTTTTAAGGTTCAATAGCTGGGTCATGTAGGCGACGGTATAGGGCTGTGAGATCGTTTGTTCGCTACCTATGGGGAAAGCCTTATCTTCATAGGCAAATTCCAGGAAGGCCTTATCGAGAAAAAAATGTCTGGGCACTTTGTTGATGGCTTCCAGCACCCGCTCGTCATCGATCCCTTTGGAGCGGATCTCATCCACCAGCTTTTTCCGCATGCCTTTATGTCTGTATGTATCTGCCAGCATAGGTCTTAAAGAGTAAACCAATAATTGAATTTAACCACCAGGGCACGGCTTTTTTTCCGGAGATCGACGGGATAATAATTATCGGTATAAACAATAAAAAGATCCGACATCGGCTTGAACCTCCATTGCAGGCGGCTATTGATGTTAATGTTCTCTATCTGGGTATTGTATTGGATAAACGTGGTCAAAAATATGCTTTTGGTAAAGGAAAATTCGAATTTAGGTCCCACCAGGGTTAAAAAAGTATGCCCGTAAGGCTGCGGTAACCTGACTTCATCCCGGGAAAAATCGATGGAAAATATCCCCCAGGGTTGCCGCCGGTACTTCAGGCTCACATTATAGGAAAGCTTGGTCCCGTTGTAAAATTCCCCGTAGTTGATCGTGGCAAAGGCATGATAGATCCTTCGCTTATCCGAAGCAAAAGACATCCCTGCATTGTTGAAATAATAGTCTCCGGAAGGTAAAGGCTCCCGGTCGGTACGGGTAATATCTACCGGAAAGATCAGCCGCACATACCAGTTGTTGTAAAACACTTCGAAATTGCTGGTATTTTGCATGACAAACAGATATTTGAAACGGTGCTGCCATTCCGAATACCGGTAATCCTTATCGAAATATATGCTGCTATACAGATCGGGGCCATGACTGACCAGCCAATCCGATCTGGGGAAGAACTTATAGTTTAAGATCGGTTCATACCGCCAATACGCCAGCCTGACGATCTCGTCGGTTTCGCTGTTGTAATTATGGATCCTCGGCACGAACCCGACATCGGCAATATAATTGGCGCCGACATATTCATGGTTCCACATCCAAAACAGCTTTTTCGTGCTGTACAGTAACCAGGAGGCATGGGCATAATTGTCCCGGTCGCTTTCCGTATTGAAGGAATGATGGTAAAAAACCTTTCCCCGGAGCTTATTATCCCGGGTAAACAGGTTGAAATCCATGCCCAGGATCCGGTTATAATCATCGTATTCCGGGTTGCCGCCCTGGAACGACTGGCGGTTCACAAAGATCCCGCCGATATGCGACCGTCCCAGGACCTGCTGCTGAAAGACGCCGACCGTATAATTCTGGCTGTTCAGCGATAGTTCACCCATGCCCTCGGTTTGCATGTTCAACAAGCCTATCCGGAGGTTTTGATTGAGTTTGCCGCTAAGCCGGGCACCCCCCAGGATCGGTACCGGGGTTCCATCTGCCAGTCCGATCCTCCGGGAGAAAAATGGCCTGATCTGCCGGAATCCCCATTGGCTGAACAGATCGCTGTTTTCGATAAAGAAGTTCCGCCGTTCCGGGAAAAAAAGACTGAACCGCGTTAAATTGGTCACTTGCCGGTCGACTTCAACCTGTGAGAAATCGGGATTCACGGTTACATCCAGGTTCAGGGAGGAAGAAACGGCGACTTTGGCATCTAATCCCGCATTGCCGCCATAAGTGGCCGGGCTGTTGGGTTCGAATTCCTGGTTCATGTTGGCTATGGTATAAGGGATCACGGAAACATTCCCCCCAGCCTTAGCCGGTGGCGCATCCCAGACAATATCGCCCGTAAAGGCCAGCGTGCTCACGTCGAAATTCCTGGGAATGGGTACCCAGCTCGATCGCTCGTTGCGGGATAAATTGTTACGGGAAAAATTTATGCCCCAAACCGGTGTTTCGTTGTTATACCGCAGCGTTTTGAAGGGAATGGCCATCTCCACGATCCAACGGTCGTTTTTGGCCTGAACCTTGGAAAACCATTTATTGTCCCAATCGAAGTTATCACCAAAACCCCCACCCCCTCCGGTGATCAAACCTTCTACCTGTACCCCCAATGGATTGACCGCAAAGGTGAAGCCATTCGTCTGATCATTAAAGGGATCTACGTGGGCCCCGAAGAAATCGCTTTGGTTTAAGGCAAAATCACGTTTCAGGGATTGCACCACGAAATAAGCCGTATCGAAACAGGTAGCGCCGATATAAAAGTTCTTGTCATCATAGGTAACTTTTACCTCCGTCCGGATTCGGGCAAATGCCGTGTCGTAAGGAAAATTTTGATAAAAATCGGCTGCGATATCGGCCCTTTGCCAGGCCGGTTCGTTTAACTGCCCATCCAGGACAATGGGCTCGGCTGTTCGCTTGATATATATCTGCTGTCTGGCCACATCATTTCCCGCCCACACAACGCCCAGGGTCCAACAGCAGACCAGGATCAAAATGGCAATCTTTGTCTTCACTTTGAAAGTCTTGTAACGGGCAACTTCGCCCACCAAACTTACGATTTTTGACCCGATTTTGACGGCTGAGCGAATTGTTGAATTATCTTTTGGGGGCTAAGATTTGTATAATTTTATTTCTAAATTTGCACAGATTCCTTAACCAAAAAACTTTTACACATGCAAAGATTTGGTCTTGTGCTTACTTTCATAATGGTAAGCAATATATTGATTGCCTTAAATCCCTCCAAGGAGTATGAAATTACCCCTGATGATTATGGCATGAACTATAAAGAGGTCAGGATCCCCACTGAAGACCAATTTATTACCCTTAATGCCTGGTTTTTCCCTTCCTCCAACAAAGCCGGCAAAAAAATGATCATCATGAGTGATGATGGTAATGGTAACATGGCCGATAACCTGGAGATCGCCAGTAATTTCCTTTCCCTGGGTTATAATGTTGTCATGTATGATTACAGGGGCTATGGTAAAAGTGATGCGTTTGAAGTGAAGACCAAGTTTTATATTTATTCCCAATTCCAGAAAGACCTCGATCATGTGATCAAATGGGGTAAAAAGTATCATGCCAAACTGACCATGGTCGACCTGTATGGCATTGGTATCGGCGCAGGCCTTTCCATTTGTGCTGCGGTCAATAATCTCCATATTCGCCGGGCCATAGCCGATGCGCCTTATACCTCCTTTGAAGAAATGAAAAAGCGGTATAAATCCGTCAAAGGCGAAACCCTGCTGATGCCGCTGGGTTATAACAAAGTGGAAATGGAACCCAAATTTGCCCTCGCTGAAAAGGGCATGCACATTTACGGTATCCTGGTCATCGTAGCGGAAAATGATCCGCTGATCAGCTTCGAAGACCTGAAAACAACGTTTAAAGGCACGAAGGTTAAAAAATACGGCTGGTATATCCGCAAAGGCGCTGACAATAACGAAGAGAATTTTTCTTCGGCAACGGATGAATATTTCTCCAGGATCAAAGCCTTTCTGGAAAAACATTAACAGCCCATTACGGGAGAAAATATCGGGGGAAGCTTTAGGGCTTCCCTTTTTTATAGAGGCCCGTGAAAAGAATCGAATAAAAAGGATCTATGCAGCAATTGAAATTCGGAACGGATGGCTGGCGGGCGATCATTGCAGATGATTATACCGTCGCGAATGTAGCCAGGGTAGCCACCGCAACAGCCCGGTGGTTATTGAAACAGGAAGGACAACATAGCGTGGTGATCGGCCATGATTGCCGGTTTGGCGGAGAGATGTTTGCCGCCGTAACGGCCAGGGTTATGGGTCATCACGGGATAAAGGTATACCTGGCCAAAGATTTTGTCTCCACCCCCATGGTTTCGCTCGGAACCCAGCGTACCGGCTCCCGCATCGGGATTGTGATCACCGCGAGCCATAATCCCCCGTCGTATAACGGTTACAAGCTCAAAGCTCATTTCGGAGGACCCTTGTTGCCGGAACATATCCAGGAAGTGGAAGACCTGATACCCGCTGAAGCTGCGGTTCCTGACAATTCACTGGAAGCCCTCGGATCTTCCGGGCTATTGGAATATATAGACCTGGAAGGGATGTATATCGAGCATGTGGAAGCCAATTTTGATCTGGAAGCGATCCGGCAGTCAGGTATCGGTTTTGCATATGACGCTATGTATGGTTCCGGCCAGAACGTGATCCGCAAGCTTTTTCCGGACGCATATTTACTGCATTGTGATTATAATCCTTCTTTTTTTGGGGTGGCGCCCGAACCGATCCACCGGAACCTGGGTGAGTTTGCCGACCTGATCAAAGGGAACGATAAGCTCGATTACGGATTAGCCACGGACGGCGATGCCGATAGAATTGGCTTATACGATCATGAAGGCAATTTTATCGATGCCCACCATATCATTTTGCTGCTGATCCATTATCTCCATCAGCATAAGGGGATGACCGGAAAGGTGGTAACGGCTTTCTCGGTATCGGTAAAGATCAAAAAGCTATGTGAGCAATATGATCTGCCCCTGGAGATCACCAAGATCGGCTTCAAATATATCTGCGGCCATATGGTCGAGGAAGATGTGCTGTTAGGAGGAGAAGAATCCGGCGGTATTGCGGTGAAAGGACATATCCCGGAAAGGGACGGTATCTGGAACGGATTGATCATTTTGGAATATATGGCCAAGAGTGGCAAGAGCCTGCAGGAACTGATCCGGGAAATATATGACATCGTCGGAGCGTTTGCTTATGACAGGAATGATCTGCATATTACCGAAGATCAGAAACAGGATATCCTGGAGAAATGCAAGGCTGATCATTATCAGTCATTCGGTGCTTTCCCGATCCAGAGGGTGGAGAAAATTGACGGATTTAAATATTTCCTCCCTGATGATGCCGTTGCGATGATCCGCCCCTCGGGTACGGAACCGGTACTGCGGGTGTATGTCGAAGCTCCTGACCGGCAAAAAGTCGGGGAAGGGCTGGAAGCGGCCCGCAGCACCCTGCTTTCCTAGGGGATTCAGACCGCCAGGGCCATTTTCCGTATTTTTAGCAGGCTTTCTTTGTACCATACCATGAAACAGTTTTTGCTTATCGGCATACTTGTGGCGTTTGTGGGCCGGGTAACCGCGCAGGATACCCTGGTCCGGGAAGCTCCCCGCCAAAAGCTGCATTGGCTGGATATATCACCCGAATATAATCCGAAACGGGCTGCCATGTACGGCACTGCCGTCGTCGGGGTGTATGGCGGGGTGTTGACGGGTTTGTATGCCTTGTGGTACAAGAATTTTCCCCGGTCCGGTTTTCACTTTTTCAACGATAACATCGGCTGGCTGCAGGTCGATAAGATCGGCCACACCTATGCTACTTACAATGTTACCAAATGGAGTATCGACTACGCCCGCTGGACCGGCATGAAAGAAAATAAAGCCATTATTTATGGCGCCGGTTCGGGCTGGATCTATCTGACCATTATCGAGGTCCTCGATGCCTTTTCGCTGCAATGGGGCGCTTCACCGGGGGATTTGATCGCCAATACCACCGGTACTTTGTTGGTAGCCGGTCAGGAATATTTCTGGAAAGATCAACTGATCCGGATGAAATTTTCCTGGCATCCGGTCCATTATACGCCGGAAGTCAGGGACCGGGCCGAACATCTGTATGGCACCAGCATCCCCGAACGGATCATGAAAGATTACAATGGCCAGACCAATTGGTCTTCGATCAATTTAAAAGCCTTATTCGGAAATCAAGATAAGATCCCACCCTGGTTAATGGTTTCGCTGGGCTACAGCGCTGAAGGTTTGCTGGGTGCGGAATCGAATATCATCAGAAAAGACGGCAAGATCGTCCATGATTTTAGCCATTATCCCAGGTACCGCCAATACCTGCTTAGTCTCGACCTCGACCTGACCAAGATCCCGACCAGGCATCGCGGGCTGAAGTTTGCCTTTGGCATCCTAAATGTCCTGAAGATCCCGGCTCCTGCGCTGGAGTTTAATAGTTTGGGTAAGCTTAGGGGATATCCGGTGTATTATTAGAAGAAAGTTGGCAGTAATAAAGTCGGCAGTTGGCAGTGGGCAGTTAGTTACTCTGCCAACTGCCAACTGCTTACTGCCTACTCTCTTCAACTCTTCAACTGCCAACTTCCCTCCTCGCTACCAACATATAATGATCGAAAAAGAACTCCTTCTTCAAATTGATCTCCTCCAGCATCGTGCAGCCCCTGTCCGTTAACATGGAGGTATACTCTTCCAGGTCGTATTGATGGGGATGGAGCACATCGCCGGGGATGGCCCTGAAAATGTGCTTAAACAAGGCATAATTATGGGCGTCTATCGTAACTACCAGAATACCGCCCGGTTTGGTCAGTTCCACGATAAGGTCGAAGCTTTTGTCCAGGTCATCGACATGGTTGATAGCATTCATGCAAAATACGACATCATATGGCTGGCTATCACGGAATTCTTCCAGGGGAGCATTGCGGAAGTCCACCGTCGGGTAGTCGGAAGGATCGAAATGGTCCAGTTGTGCGGCATACTTATCCAGCAAAGGATCTACGGCCACCACCGGCAGGTCGGGCAAAATGATGAAAATCCCGGCGGGCCCGCAACCGGCATCCAGGATCCTGCTGTGCTGATCCAGGCCAAGCGGCGTTTGGATCTTATCCAGCAAACCATTCCAATACCCTTTTTTCCAGGTGAGGTAGGCTGTTTTATCCTTTCCTTTTAAATAGTTGTTCCACCATTTCAGCTCAACGGATTGAGCAACCTTCCAGCGTAGTGATTTGTTCATCTACAATTTTTAATTTTGCAAAAATAGCAGAAAAGGTTAATATCCCATGAAACTTTCCTTAGGTGATGAAGTAGTCCTGATCCATACCGGGGAAAAGGGATATATTGTCGACTGGGTAGACGATGAAACAGCGCTGGTTTCCGTCGATGATTTTGAAATTCCGGTAGCACTTACCGATCTGGCGCATGCATATGAGCATACGGAAACTCCACCCTCCCCGCCGGCCGCTGCCGAAAAGCATTCCGAAACAAAAGAACCCACAGATAGCGGCCAGCCCGGAATTTTTATCAGCTTTAAACCCTTGGATCAACCCGGTAAGGAGCTGACAGGATTCGATATTTTCCTGGTCAACAATACGGAACAACACTTATTGTACAGCTACGAACTGTCGCTGGCACACCGGTTAGTGAAAAGTGATAAGAGTCGTGTGGATGCGCGGGATACGATTAAACTAGGGAAGCTGGCGCTCGATGATCTGAATGATGTTCCTGCCCTGAAACTGGATTTCTGGCCGGAAAAAACGCCCACCGGCAAGAAGCACCACTTTGGCAGAACCATCAAACCGAAAGCCCGGAATTTTTTCAACAAACTAAAACCAACCCCATTACTGCATACCGAAACCTACCTCTACCTTTTGTTTGAGGATATTCCCGCCATTCAACCCAATGTGATCTCCGATGTGGAATTTAGGCGGAAAAAACCCATCCATCTGCCGGAAATGGAGCAGCACGAAATGTTCCGGAAAGCCAGCCTGCCTACCGCGATCGATCTGCATATCGAAAAGCTTGTCGATGATAACAAAGCCAGGACCAACCTCGAGATCCTGACGATACAGCTCAATCATTTCCAACGGTTCCTGGAGCAGGCGATCGTCAACCGGTTGCCGAGAATATATGTGATCCATGGACTGGGGAAGGGTAAGCTGCGGCAAGAGATCTTTAAGATCCTCGAAGAACATGAGGCCGTCATTTCTTTTAATAATGACTATCATCCCAAATACGGCCATGGCGCAACGGAAATTAATTTTCAATAATTTTGTTAATATCATAGAACGTCTGGGATATACATAACTCGGATATAAAGACTGCAGACCGTGCCATCGCTCCGCTTATATAACCTGTAAGCGGGGAGGAAAGTCCGGGCAACGCAGAGCGCCGTACCTCCTAACGGGAGGGCCCGGGATCATATTCCGGGGCAGCAAGTGCCGCAGAAAATAACCGTCCGCCCGCTCGCTTTCGCGTAGCTTTAGCGGAGCAAAGGCGGATAAGGGTGAAAACGTGAGGTAAGAGCTCACGCTTTGTTAAGGTAACTTTTCAAAGGGGCAAACCTTACGGGTTGAAAGGCCAAATATATCCCCCTTTTTTACCGCAAGGTAAAAGAAGAGCTGCTCGTTCAACGCCGGCTTGCCGGCCAGGGGGAGGGGTAGGCTGATAGATCCTGGCAGTGATGTCAGGGCCAGATAAATGATGGCAATTCGCTTTGGCGAATACAGAATCCGGCTTACAGGTCTGTAGTCTTTATTATAGCTGATTTTGGCGATGATTTGTCAATATTGACGCAATTTTAACACGATTTTGACTCAATTTCATGTCAAAAATGACATAATCCGGCTTTTCCGAAAAACATCCTTCCGGTTATCGCATTGTCTAAAAGTTTTCCTTAATTTCAAGCATTGCTGGATAGGTTTGATCTATCACAAACCATCGACGATCATATTTAGGTATAATTATTGCTTATAAAACTATACAAATGAAGATTTTGATAGGATTTACCGTTCTTTTATTCGGATTTTCCCTTTCCGCCAGCGCTCAATACCGTTATCAAAACCAGGATTCCGTGGTTGTACCGAGCGATGGGAGCGCCGGAAAAGTTTGCTATGATATTTTCGATGAGCAAAAGCGATTACATGAGCAGGGTTGTTTGGTAAATGGTAAAAAACATGGTATCTGGAAATCCTATCATGGTAATTTGGTACTGGCCACAGTCGAAGAGTTTAATCACGGGGAACTGCACGGCCTCAAACTGAACATTAATCCCAAGGGAGAGCTGGTTTCCGAGGTGAGCTTCAGGAATAATTTAAAGAACGGGGTGAAAACGACCTATGGGCACCGGGGAGCTATCCAGTTGAAAGCACCGTTCAAGGATGATAAATTGCACGGCACCCGTTTGGAGTATTATTCCAGCAAGGATCTAAAGGAAGAGGGCGAATGGCAAAACGGGGAAAGACATGGGACGACCAAATGGTATTTTAAAGATAAAATACTGGCTGTTCATTACGAATATGTTGCCGGAAATTTGGAAGGGGAACAGCGTTCCTACTACCAAAACGGCCAGTTAAGGTCTGTTGGGAGCTACCGGAATAACCTGGAAGAGGGGGAATGGAAAGAATATTTTGACGACGGTCAACTGAAATCCAAAGGCATCTATGAAAAGGGTAAAAAAGAAGGGAAATGGGAAGTATATGACGAAGCCGGGAATTTGGTCAAAACGGAAAAATACAAGGCCGGCGAATTGAAATAAAGGCTTCATGACTCAACCGGGATCGAGCATGGGCGGCTAAATAAAAATATTGTACAACATCCATTCATAATCTTACTAACAGCAATCATATGGCTAAAATATTAATTGTTGATGATGAAAAGAGTATCCGGAACAGTTTGCGCGAGATCCTTGAATATGAAGGGTATAAGGTGGAAGATGCGCAAGATGGCCAGGAGGGGTTGACCAAGATCAAGGAAAACGCTTATGACGTCATCTTTCTGGATATCAAGATGCCTAAAAAAGACGGCATAGAAGTGTTGGAGCAGGCTATTTTGATCAATCCGGATGTTCCGATTATCATGATCTCCGGGCACGGTAACCTGGATACCGCTGTGGAAGCGATCCGGAAGGGGGCCTATGATTACATTTCCAAGCCCCTTGATCTGAACCGGTTGCTGGTAACGGTCCGCAATGCGCTGGATAAGTCAGACCTGGTAACGGAGACAAAGGTGCTCAAGCGAAAAGTCAGTAAAACCCGTGAGATCGTCGGGGAATCGCCGGGTATTGCCAAGATCAAAGATACGATCGAACGGGTGGCGCCCACAGATGCCAGGGTGCTGATCAC
>JANQFB010000372.1 GCA_028278085.1 Chitinophagales bacterium | reverse complement strand
CCGGGGGCCTTGGGTAGTACTGGATATCCTGGGCTTCGATGCCTCGGAAACATATGTCTTTGTCAAAGGAACCGGCAAGGTTCCCACCGAGCAGCATTTGTACAAAATTGAGATCGCTACCGGGACGACCACCCAACTGACCCGGGAAAAAGGCGTTCATGACGGTAAGCTCAGCGCTTCCGGCAAATACCTGATCGATAGCTATTCCAGCCTGGAAACACCGCGGCGGATAGACCTGTTGAACGAGGAAGGGAAAAGCATTAAAAACCTCCTGACTGCTGAAAATCCTCTAAAAGATTACAAGATCGGGGCCTGTGAGATCTCGAGTATATCCGGCGATGACGGCACCGCTTTATATACCAGGCTCATTAAACCGCATGATTTTGATCCGGCCAAAAAATATCCGGTATTGGTATATGTTTACGGCGGACCTCATTTACAAATGATCCGGGACCAGTGGGGCGGCGGGGCGCCGTTATGGATGCACTACCTGGCATCACAGGGCTATCTTGTTTTCAGCCTCGACAACCGGGGCAGCGCCAACCGTGGCCTGGCCTTCGAACAAAGTGTTTTTCGGCAACTGGGCGCCCAGGAAATGGATGACCAACTGGAGGGCGTCAATTATTTGAAAAGCTTAAGCTATGTTGATGCGAACCGGATGGCCGTTCATGGGTGGAGCTTCGGAGGTTTTATGACCACAACCCTGATGTTGCGTGCCCCGGAGGTTTTTAAGGTCGGTGTTGCCGGGGGACCGGTGATCGATTGGAAGTTCTACGAGGTGATGTACACCGAGCGGTATATGGACACCCCGGAAGATAATCCCAATGGTTATCGCGAAACCAGCTTGCTGCGGGATGTTAAAACTTTGAAGGGGGACCTGTTGCTTATCCACGGAACCGTCGACGATGTGGTGGTGTGGCAGCATAGCCTGGCCTTTCTCAAGCAATGCGTCGACGAAGGGGTTATGGTCGATTATTTTGTCTATCCCGGACATCCCCATAATGTCAGGGGTAAGGATCGGGTTCACCTGATGCAGAAGGTTCTGAGCTATATCCTGGACAGGCTTTAATAAAACGCTTAATTTTAGCATTCATTTCAACCCATTCAGGTGTTAGCACTAGCCATACAAGCGTTACAGGAGGAGGCCTTCGAAAAAGCTTTGACCTTATTCAACCGCTTTTTGGACGACAACCCTGACCACCTGGAAGGCTTGTATCACCGGGCCATTACCTTCCGGAAGCTCAAAAACTACGGAAGATCCCTGGATGACCTGGATAAAATAATCAGGCTGGCGCCGGACTTTGCCGATTTTTACTGTGAGCGCGGGATCACCTACTTCCATATGCAGGAGTTTCAAACGGCCATTCCCGATATGAATAAAGCCCTCGACCTGGAGCCCGAAAATCCCTACCGCTATTCCAGCAGGGCCTATATCCGAGCACGGCTGGGCGACACGAAAGGCGCTATTGAAGATTACCAGCAAGCGATTGCCCTGGATCCCGAAGATGCGGTAGCCAGGAATAATCTCGGCATGCTGGAGGAAAGACTCGGCAACCTGAAAAAGGCCCGGGATTATTATAAAATTGCCGACGAACTGGATAAAATGCAGTTGACGGAAAAATCCGCTAAGCCTAACGGATATCACCGCAGGGAAAACAAAGCTATCCGGGAAAATAATCTACCCGAACAGAAAAACCTGCTACAGCAATACCTCGGGATCATCATAGAAGTATTTACTTCCCGGCAGGCATTCCGGCAATTCATACAATTCAACAAATCCCTGTTCGAGAAGAGGTGAATCAACGATAACCAAATGGATATTGAATCCTTCCGCACCTATTGCCTGGCCAAAAAAGGGGTAACGGAATCCCTGCCTTTTGATGAAAATACCCTTGTGTTTAAAGTGATGGGGAAAATGTTCTCGATCACCGATATTGATCTGTTTGAAAGCATCAACCTCAAATGCCTTCCCGAAAAAGCGATCAGCTTAAGGGAACAATACCCGGCCGTTCAACCCGGCTACCATATGAACAAGCAACATTGGAATACGGTGACGATGGATGGGAGCATCCCGGACAAGCTCGTCAAAGCCTGGATCGATGAATCCTATGAGCTGGTGGTATCCGGATTACCCAAAAAAGACCGGCTGGCGTTGGCGGATATGTGATCAGGGGTAGCCCGCTTGGTTGATGATCTTGTTTCAGTAATAAAGACTTTACCTTAATTAATCACCAGGAATCGGGTTACCTGCGTCTCCTTACCATTGCTATTCGTGCTGAAAACCAGGTATACACCCGATTGAGCACGCTGCCCGCTATAGTTATACCCGTTCCAGACCGCCTGGCCGCCCAGGGCTTTTGTCCGGTAGATCAACGTTCCGCTAATATCCGTTATCCTGACATCGGCATCTTTTACTAGGCCTTTGATGGCAATCATCCCCATATAATCGGGCGTAACGGGATTGGGATAGACATAAACATCATTATGCGTGGACCCTCCACCGGTGGCGGTACTTTTATAGGAAATGATGCCTGTCTCCGTTCCGATAAATACTTCGCCGTTCTCATGATTGACCGCTATATCCATCACAAAATCCGATAACAAAGGACTGTTTAGCTCATTGAAATGGAAGATCTCCTGGGTACCGTCGTCGGACATCAGCCATACACCATTGGTCGTACCGATCCATTTCCGGTTAGCGCCATCAATAGCGATGGTATTGACCGATTCGGTTTCCATCAAAAAAGCATCGATCCCATCCTGCTTAACAAAGATCTGATCGGCATCACAGCCGAATTCATTGAAAACATCCGCCGCACAATAAAAAACAGCAATCCCTTTGTCGGTTCCGATCCAGATCTCTCCGTCGAGGTCTTCCACGATCGACAATACATTTACGCTGGGTAGGTTGCCATTATTCTCGCCTAACCCTAATTTCTTGTATTGGTCATCACTGGTATCTTCCAGGTCGGCTCCATGATCAAAAACCAGCAGGCCGCCTCCCTGGGGCAATATCATCCATTTTTGATCCCAGGAATCGACGATAACCGGGCCGGCAGTATTGTCTGGTATAGATACAGAAGGCTTAAACGACTGCCAACTTCCGTCCGGTTTTTTTACGGAGAGCGGATTGACCGCACCAAAATTACTCACCCAAAGGTTTCCGGCATTATCGATGGTTAATCCGCTCACCCGGAATGATCCGGGATCACCTACTGTTTCGCCGATACTGGAGTTTTGTTTATGGACGATCAGTTTATTGTCATAAAATTCCACCAGCCCACCGCCATAGGAACCGAGATAAAGATGTTCTCCCGATGGATCAGCAATAACGGTAATGATATCCAGGATAGAATCCAACACACTCATGGAGCTCCTGTTATAGTTGACCCACCGGTGATCTTTAAACTGGAAAAAGCCGTCCCGGTTAAATTTATAATTCCAACTGGAAATAGCTCCGGGTGCCACGGATACGATGTTATCCTGGATGAAAATTTCCTGGACATTGGAAGTTCTGGGTCCATCGGGGGCAATCTCTTCAAAGGTGTTGTTCTTATATTTTAACAAGCCCCGCCAGTTGTCGGCGATCCAAATGGTTCCCTGTTCGTCTTTGATCACATTCCGGGGCCTCAAAATACGCTGCTGGATATAATCAATCTGCAGTTGTGCGTTCATTTCGATAATACGGGCATTTTCAATGGTCCCGCTGGTATCAAAAACCTGCGACAAGTACATATGATCGTCCGTAACAGAGAGGTAGCTAGTAAGCCAGGAATTATCCTGGAAAACCAGGGACCATTTTTGCCCGGACAGCCGCAGAAGGCTATCCCCGAAAGCGGCATAAACTTGTCCGGAAAAGCTGGACACAGCCTGACATTCGCCGCCAGGCGCCTGCTCGGCAGCTCCATGCCTGGTCCAGTTGCTGAAATTGGCCAGCACCGGGTTGAGCAGGCTGGCCGCATAAATACCTTCTTCGGTAGCGGCATAGATCGAGTCATTCAGGGTGGTTACCTGGTTGATCTTGATATTGCTGCCATTTTCGCCGATAACATAGGTATCGCTGATCTCTTCATTTTTCAGATCCAGCACCACGATGCCAAAACCGGTAGCGAGATAAGCTTTCTGCTGCCTCAAATGAATATCGTAAATGTTTTTATCGCCCACCAGGTTTTTCCGTTTGATATCACTGATGTTCACGGTCGATGTCAGGGAGATCAGGTCGATATTGCTATTGGTATAAGCGACGATCAGCGGCGCAACGACGTGCAGATCAAGTACGAGCAGGTGATCGAACAGTTCCAGCCGCC
>JANQFB010000101.1 GCA_028278085.1 Chitinophagales bacterium | reverse complement strand
TAACCTGTATATCCGGTTCACCGATCCGGCCTACCTGGGTGCGGAGGTACAAGTGCACAATGCCATAGGACAGACCTTATATTCGGGGAAATTGTCAGCCTTCCACACCAGTATACCGAGGCCGGTGAATGAAAACGGTATCCTGATCGTTCAGTTACGTAGCGGACCCGAAATTTTTACAAAGAAGGTATTTTAAGGCATCGGGCAATACTCACCCAGGAAATTCAGGATAATTTTTTACTGCTTGCTTTCCGGAAATAACAGACATTTGCACTGTAAGCCCTCCGCATGTATATTCACCCTGTTCAAAAAGCCCTATCCATAGCCGGATAAACAAACAATGGGGTTCAATTTTATTGTTTATACACCCCTAAAGCCTATTTTTTTCGTCTTTGAACTGTGTAAAACTCCTGGGTACCGCGCAGCCGCTTCGATCGGGTAACGCACATTTTTGCAACCTTGGGTTGGACCTTTATTTTGACATTTTTAGCCCGTAATCCGGTAATTTTTCGCTAGATCCGGTTTCTGTGCATTCACAAATTTGACATAATATTGACTTAAAATTGACATAATATGATGTTAGGATTATGTCAAAACTACACAGGCATTCATATTGGTAGTTTTCCAATACATGAAATAATTTATGTGATAGGAGATTTTTGACCTCATCCAGAATTAGACAGAGTCTGCTCTCTAAGTGATTATTTCAGAAGTATTTCGGGGGGCCTGTTTCGCCCCGATCCAAATCAATTAACTTTAAGATATTTTTTTAATTGACCGAACGGTTAACTAAAATCTCTTTCGATGGATCCGGTTTCCCACAACGATAAAAATCGAGGCGATCAACAAAACGGGTATAACAGGCTCGAAACCTCCTAACCATTCTTCCGGGATCCACTTCATATAGAGGCCGAATAAAATAAATTCCCCCGCAAGGATCGACAGGATACAGGCGAGCGCATTCGTTTGGCGGAAATACAGGAGACTAACCGTCGCCGGAAACAGGACCGCATAACCGGTGAAGGTCTGTTTGGCAATGGCAAAAATGGTATCTGGAGGTGACCAGGCAATTACCAGTCCCAGGGCGGCAAAAACGATCACGAATATCCTTCCGGCAAGGATCTGTTGCGAAAAAGATACTTTTTTTCGGGACAATGGAAGATAAATATCCCGGGTGATCATGGTACTAACTGCCAACAATTGCGAATCCAGCGTCGACATAAAAGCCGCCAGGGCTCCCACCATGATCAGCGCTCCTACCCAACCGGGGGCGTGGGCATTCATCATCATCGGCAGGATCTGATCGGCTGCTTTGCCTTCCAGCCCCGGAAAAGTCAGGTGTCCGAGCACACCGATCGTTACCGGGCAAATAAACAGGAAGAAGGGTACTAAGGCGTAAAGCACTGTTGAAACCTTGAGAGACCGGACATCCCTTCCAATGAAAAAGCGCATGAACATATGCGGGAACATGGGCACACAAAATAACCACAACAACATCAGGCTGAACCATTTTTCCGGGCTAAAGTAATTGCCCGCACCTCCCCTGCCAAACAGTTCCGGCCGGATCCGGTAGACTTTCCCGTTCGCTGCAGCCAACCCGCCCAGGTCACCGGCGATAAACCAAACGGCCAGCAGGATCAGCACAAACATAATGATCCCCTGTACCAGGTCGGTGATGGCCACACTTCTCATACCGCCCAGGAACACATAGATCACGATAAACGCCGTTAACCCGGAAGCGCCCATAAAATAGGGTATCTGGCCATGGGTGAGCTGTTCGAGGATGATCCCGGCCCCTATCGGCTGCAAGGCCAGGTAGGGCAAGGTGAAGAAAACCAATACCGTGAGGTAAAGATATTTCAGTCCTTTACTGCCGCTAAGGTCTCCGATCAGTTCGGGTGGGGTAATATAACCTTTCGATCGCCCGAGTTGCCAGGCTTTATGACCGATCCCGTAAATGGACAAGCCTGCAAGCGCTGTTCCGAAGCTCATCATCGCATAGTAGCTGTAGCCAATGCGATAACCGGCGCCGGCAAAACCGAGGAAAAAAAAGGCGCTGAAGTTGGTGGCTACCAGGGTGAAGAACAACACAACCAGTCCAACTCCCCTGCCGGCTAAAAAATAATCCTCGGGGCTGGCCTGTGCCCGTTTATAAAAAATAAAGCCACTCAGCAGGGTCACCACCAGGTATATCCCGATGATCAGGTAAACGGTTAGCAGTTCCGGCTCCATAGCACTTCGGCTATTTACGATCCCATTTATATATGGCAAATACCGCCAGGCCGAGCACCAGGCAACCCTGCAGGACCAGGAAATATCCCAGCCATGACGGGAAATTCATCCATCCCAGGCTTATGGCTTCGTTCCAGGACCAGAAGTCCAGAGACAACAGGAACAATGTCCCGAAAAAAAGCGCCCAAAATAGGGTAGATCGAAGTATTTTCATGGGCGGTTGGTTGGAACAAATGTAGCAATTTTTTGATCACGTACTTCCGGGAGCGGGAAACCTATGGACACCGGGATACTTCGGATCGTGGAATTAATCACCGGCAGGAATTGTTAACAGATTGTTAACAAAGGATATATATACGCTAAAAACGGGTAAAATCCATATTTTTGTTAGCGGTTAATCAATATTAAACGGATGAAAAGAAGTACGATACTATTCATGGTCATCGGCATTTTTGCCAGCGCATTTGCGAAAGCAACGCATTCCGATGGATATCAAGTAACCATTAAGATCATCGGCATGGCCGATACCACCTGCCATATCGCTTATCATTATGGCAACAAACAATATTATAAGGATACGGTAAGGCTGGATGCCAATGGTGTTACCCATTTCGAGGGAAAGGGTGAATTACCCGGCGGCATTTATTTGTTCGTATTTCCTGACAAATCATACTTTGAATTTATATACAGCGGTGATGAAACTCATTTTAGCCTCGAGACCGGACGCACCGATCCGGTTACCCAAATGAAGATCACCGGCTCACCGGAAAACGAGGTTTTTTACGGAAACCTCGAATATGTCAACCGAAGCCAAAACGTGCTTGGATCGATCAACCAATGGCTCACTGCCAATCAAAAGCTGGCGGATTCGCTGGGCGTCGACTACCGGACCGGCTTAAAGGATTCCCTGGACCTGATGACCGAGAAGGCCACGACCTTATCTAAAAACATCCAGGAAAGCCGTATGAAAGTCATCGAAGAGCATCCGAATTCCTTTTATGCCAAGGTGATCAATGCCATGCGGGATCCGGAAATTCCCGAAACACCTGTCGATGAGAACGGTGTTGCGGATTCAACCTTTCCTTATCGCTACTTCAAACAACATTATTTCGACGGTGTCGATTTCAGCGACGACCGCATCCTGCGCACACCGGTTTATCATAACAAGGTGATGCATTATATGAACAAATTGACCGTTACCCATCCCGATTCTCTTTGTGCAGCGGCGAATTATATCATCGGTAAAGCCAAAGCCAATAAAGAGGTCTTTAAATATACCGTGATCATTTTGTTGAACAAATACGCCAACTCCAAGATCATGGGACTCGATGCGGTGTATGTGTGCCTGGTCGAGAATTATTATGCCACCGGCCAGGCCTATTGGGCGGATTCCGTCCAGGTATTCCGGATCGTTGATCGTGCCAAGACCCTGAAACCCCTGCTGATCAACAAAAAGGCGCCCAACCTTATTATGATGGATATCCATAAGAAGTGGCGGGAACTGTACAAGATCGATGCTGCGTATACGGTACTGATCTTCTGGGACCCCGATTGCGGACATTGTAAAAAAGCGATGCCTAAGCTCAAAAGGCTTTCGGACAGGGTATTGGATGAGGACGTGGAATTTTACGGGGTGTGTACGGAAGTGGAAATGGATAAATGGAAGAAGTTTATCGAGGAAAAAGGCCTGCAGGACTGGATCCACGTGGCCGACCCCATGCATCAAACCAATTTCCGCAGCAAATACGACATCAGCAGCACCCCTAAGATATTCTTGCTGGACAAAGACAAGAAGATCAAAGCCAAGGGCATCGGCGCCGAACAGCTCGGCGATATCCTGGATAGATACCTCCAGCGGGATAAGGAAAAGAAGGAAAAAGAGCAGGAATCGGATTAAGCGAGGGCGTTATTTTTTTTGATCCTCTTTCCGGCGTTCCAAAAATCTCAACGAAACGGAGTTGATGCAATATCTCATACCCGTTGGCTGCGGCCCGTCCTCGAAAACATGTCCCAGATGAGCGTCGCAGCGGCTGCAGGTTACCTCTACCCTTGCCATCCCCAGGGCATAATCTTCGACGGTTGATACATTATCCGGATCCACCGGTGCGTAATAACTCGGCCATCCGGTGCCTGATCTGTACTTGGTCGACGAATCGAATAAAGGGTTTCCGCAGCAAACACAAGTATAGATGCCATCTTCCTTATGATCCCAATATCTCCCGGTGAAAGCCCTTTCCGTTCCTTTTTTGCGGGTAACGATAAACTCTTCAGCGGTTAACATCGCCCGCCATTCTTTGTCAGTTTTCACAATTTTGGTGTTGTCGGTGGTATCCTTGTTCATTTGGTTTTGTGATTTTGGTTGTTGGAAATTGGTCTGATCCTGAGCGCATGCCTGGATCATCAGACTCAATCCTATAAACAAGCAAATATTCTTCATAGGCTTTATTTTGCAACTATCAGATACCAAGGGATCCTAAACGGGCCTATGGGCTCCTTGGTTAGCGATCCGGGCATTTGATCAAATAAACGAATTTTTTGAGACAAAAGTTTTCCCGGATCATAAATTAACCGGGAACCTTGATATATCAACGAATAGCAGCGATGAAGCCGGTAACGGGGTTCCAGGGCTTAAAATAAGGATTGCT
>JANQFB010000293.1 GCA_028278085.1 Chitinophagales bacterium | reverse complement strand
TTCGATCTCTTTGCCCAGAAGAGTTGGCGATGCCGGTTGTCCGTGGGTCCGGGCGAGCATGGGGATCTCAGCGCCTTGTTTACTCAGGCCGGTTAGTTTGTCGGCTAAACTGCTTAATAATGGCGTATAAGAATTCTGGATAGCATGTTTTAAGGAAAGGGGAACGGCGGTATTGTTGATATCCTGTGAGGTCAGACCGAAATGGATAAACTCTTTATAAGCCCCCAGGTCCAATCTTTCGAAGGCTTCTTTCAAAAAATACTCGACGGCCTTGACATCATGGTTAGTGATGGCTTCGATCTCTTTGACGCGTTGTGCTTCGGTGGGTCCGAATTTTTGATAGATGTTCCGGAGCGCAGGAAAAAGTGCCGGTTTGAAGGTATCCAATCCGGGGAGGGGCCATTCACATAAGGCGATGAAATATTCGATCTCAACGACCAGGCGGTATTTGATCAATCCGGATTCTGAGAAAAAAGCTGCCAGTTCATCCACTTTATCGCGGTACCTGCCGTCGACCGGGGAAATAGCAGTTAGTTGGCTAAGTGTCATGGGTTTTAGATCAGCCACAAAATTACAAATTCCCGGTCAGATAATTGCTCCGGGGTCCTGATGATGAAGCTATTTATATCGACAAGTTACCTATGCGGGCTTCAACTTATCACAAAAACGAAACAATATTTTTGGTGACCGTTTATAGAAAATAACCCAAAATCTGCCGCTAAATTGTGGCAACTTATCCCAACAACCACACTTGATACGACACCAGAATTTTTTTTCTTTTTCTGCAATAAATCGGATATTTGTGCCCACTCTTTTCGTATGAAACACGCTATACCAACCAAGGCTATCACAGGTCTCGTATTTCATTTGTTCATCCCGCTAATCTTGCTGCTGTTATCCGGCCTGCCGGTATATGGCCAGGAAACTTTAAAGGAGAAATTATCGGAAAAACTGAAGGTCAAGCCGATCACCTACATGAAGCTGACGGTGACGGTGTATGAGGGCAAGGAAAAGCTGGAAGGTGCTGACATCCGGTTTTACAAGAATAATTCGGCTACGGCATTGGTAACCACCGAAAAAAACGGCAAGGCCACCTTTACCCTCGACTTGAATAACGAATACCTGGTGGTGATCTCCAAGAAAGGCTATCAAACCAAAAGTATTAGCTACAGCACGACCATACAGGACTCGATCTTACTGGATATTTGGCCCTATTTCAAGTTCGACGTAGAATTATTTGAAGGCCAGGATACGGAAGAAGAGATCGAGGAGCCGGAAGCACGGTTAAGTATGAATTATGCCATTCAACGATTTACACCGACCAAATTCCGCTACGAATCGCTACCTGATCCCCAAGAGGTCAGGAAATTGGTCGATCGGCTGGTAGGTGATTTTATGGAAGAAGAAAAGGAACGGCAGGCGCAGGAAGAAGCTCGGTTAGAAGCGGAAAAGCTGAAAAAGGAACTGGAAGAAAAGGCCGCGGCAGAAGAAGCTGCCAAAGCGGAAGCCGAGCGATTGAAAAAAGAAGCCGAAGAAAGAGCTGCTGCCGAACGGGCGGCCCGTGAAGAAGCCGAACGGCTGCGCTTAGCGGCGGAAGCAGCGGCCAAAGCCGAGGCCGAAGCCAAACGTGCGGCAGATGAAGCCAAACGGCAGGGGGCTATTGCCGCACTAAAGGAACAATTGGCCTATCATAAATCGATTGCGGCAGAATTGATGACGGCGATCGCCGCTGATCGCGAACAGGAAACTAAGATCAAAACCTTACAGGATGAACAGGATCTCACCGGTAAGATATCCGCGCTCCATGAAGCTATTGCTTCCAAATCAGGTATCGATAAATTGTTGCATGAAACTGACCGCATCAGGACGGAGATCGATCAATTGAAAGGAAACGTGCAGATCAACCGGGCGAAAGGCAATGTGCTCAATAATGAGGCCAGCCTTCAACATACCAGGATGGAAATTACCGACATCCTGTTGCAACTCGAACAATTGGGTGTCAAAGAAGAAGACCCCGGGAACCGCGATCAGCGGATGAAGGAAAAGCAACTGGTCAACCAGCAAATACTCCGGAACAATGCTGCTTATGCCACCTACAAAAAGCAGATCGCCCAAAAGGAAAAAGAACTGGAAGCCAAGCTGCAAGCCATCAAAGGCGCCGAGCAGAAGATCCAGGAAGAGAGCGAAGCCAAGGAGCGTAAGAATGAATTGCTTGACCTAATTGCTGCCAAAAAAGCCCTGGAAGAAAAGCTGAAGAAGGAAATCAAACAGGAAGAAACGATCATCGCTTCCTATGATTTCGAATTGTCGGACCTCGACCGGGCGATCAGGCAATTGGAAGGTGAAGCGGAGGGGCTGCAAGGTGCGGACCGGTTGAAGAAGGATCTGAAACTCATGGAAACGAACCTGGCACTGCTCAAGAAAAAGGCCACTGTCCAGGGTTCGATGACCGAAAAGCTGAAGAAGGCGACCTTATTGGAGCAAACCAGGAGTGAGCGGTTTATCCTGGAGTCGCAGCTATCCGCCGATGCCGGGGAGGTCAAAGACCTGGAGAAAGCCTCCAGGGATGCCTTGGAGCAAAAGCTGGCCCGCAACAAAGAATCGATCGCTTCCAATCATCAGCATGAACAATTATTAAAAGAGATCGAAGCCCTGCAGGCAAACATTGAGCAGCAGCGCCAGCGGATCAAAGCGGAGAACGAACGGTTAACCCTGGTGGCCGAAGAAAGAGCCGCTGCCGCTGCGAAGGTAGAAGCCGAACGTTTGAAAAAAGAAGCGGAGGAAAGGGCCAAAGCGGAGGCTGTCGCCCGGGCCGAAGCGGAACGGCTGAAAAAGGAAGCCGATGAAAGGGCAAGGTTGCAGGCAGCGGCCAAAGCCAAAGCAGAGCGATTGAAACGGGAAGCTGCCGCCAAGGCGAAAGCGGAGTCGGAAGCCAAAGCGGAGTCGGAACGGCTGAACAAAGCCGCGGCCATGAAGGCTCAGGCGAAAAGAGAAGAACAATTGGCAGAAGCCGACAAAGTGATCGATATTGTTTTTGATACGGAAGAAAGGGGGAAAGAAACGATCGAAACGGTTACGATCGTAACCAAAGGCAAGGATTATATATATGAGAAGATCACCGATAAGAAAGGCGTATCCAGGTACCAGAAAAATGGCAAACCCATCACTGCCAGAACTTACAATTTAGAGCTGGAAAGAAGAAAGGCGGAGATCAAGCAATGAAGGAGTTTTGAATGATGAATTTATGAATGATGAAGAGAGAATGAGGAAGTAAGCCTGTTAAAGATACTTCTTACTTCATCATTCCTGATTCATCATTCAACATTTTTTGATACCCCAAAAGCCTGCTATCCCATACTCCCCAAGCTAATGTTGGCGCTTTTGTAACTACGGGTATTTGCTTCATCCGTTTTTTTATATCAAAAATTTTCATTTAAATTTGGACGGATAAAGGCGGTCGGAACATATTTGTGTCCGCCATCACAGGC
>JANQFB010000292.1 GCA_028278085.1 Chitinophagales bacterium | reverse complement strand
TCTTGTCGCCGATGATCGGGCATCCCATAGCGGATAACTGCACACGGATCTGATGCGCCCTGCCGGTCCGGGGGATGATCTCCAATAAATATTTATGGGCGCTGGTCTTAATCAGCCGGTAATCGAGGCTAGCTTTTTTGGTATCCGGCTGCTGGCGGTTAAAAGCCATGACCTTGTTTTGCTGAGCGTCTTTTCGTAAATAATGCTCCAAATGCCCCTCGGGCTGCGGCGGCATTTCCGATACCTGCGCCCAATAGACCTTGTGCACCTCACGGTCTTTGAATTGCTTGACCATCCGGCTCAGGGCTTTGCTCGTTTTGGCCAGCAGCACCACCCCGCTCACCGGTCGGTCGAGCCGGTGGACAACGCCCAGGAATACATTGCCCGGTTTCTGGTATTTTTCCTTCAGGTAGCCTTTCAGCTCATCGACCAGGGTTGGATCGCCGGTACTATCGCCGTGGATGAGCACCCGTGCCGGTTTGTTAACGGCGATCAGGTGATTGTCTTCAAATAGAATAGGATACGGACTTTCCATAAGTTTTACCCCGGAACGTTATCCCCACGACTGTTGAATTGCTCCCGGCTTCGGGCCGCTTCCGGCCATCCGGTCTAGGGCTATGCTAACTCCATATTGAAAATAAAGTTCAATTTTGTAGGGATCATTCACACACGAATTTAATCCTTAAACATGAAAAGTAGCCCGGATTATCTCCATGGATTCAATGATGCCGAACAATTGAGATTGTACCAGCAGGCCCGTTTCCTGGAACAGATGGTCTTTTCCCACATCGATCTGTCCGGCGTCAGCCATCTGCTCGAGGTCGGCGTGGGTGTGGGCGCCCAATCGGAAATTATCCTCCGGCGGTTTCCTCAACTACAATTGACCGGTATCGACCGGTCGGAAAAGCAGATCCGGCAGGCGGAAACTTTTCTGCAGAAGATCCCCTATGCCAAAGACCGCTTCCGTCTACTGCAAATGGATGCGGCGGATATCGACCTGCCTTCGGCTCCCGACTTCGACGGAGCATTTTTATGCTGGATCCTGGAACATGTACCGGATCCGGTGAAGGTATTGTCGGAAGTGAGAAGGGTCCTGAAACCCGGCAGCCTGGTCGTGATCTCGGAAGTGCTGAATTCCACTTTTTTTGTAGAACCCTATTCTCCGAATGTCCTGCAATACTGGATGAAATTCAACGACCTGCAATACGATATGGGTGGTGATCCCTTTATCGGCGCCAAGCTGGGTAATATTTTGCAATCCCTGGGCTATGCCCATATCGAAACCCGCCCAAGGAACATGCACCTCGACAACCGGAACCCGGCCAAACGGGCGGATATGATCCAATACTGGACCGAACTGCTACTTAGCGGACTTCCACAATTGCTGGAGGCCGGTTATGTTACCGAAGAAATCGGTGATGCGGTGCGGGAGGAGATGAAAAAAGTGGCCAAAGATCCCAATGCTGTTTTTTATTATTCCTTTATGCAGGCCATGGCTTATACGAGTTGACTTTGCTCAATTGGTCGGGTAAAACTTTTGCATAAATTCACCGCCTTCGATGTACTGGTAAAAGGAGGAATAGCCTTCGACCTTTTCTTGGTGTTCCCTGTCCATGAAAACATATTTACGGCGATCTTCATCGAAAACCAGGGGCAACTGCATCACCCGGCGATACCAATCCCGGAGGTTGGTATTGACCTGTTCGGCAAAAAAGCCATAACTATAGCCGTCATCGGATACGAAATTCGAAACGTCCAGGCGGGTATCCGAGGCTAACCGGATAACCCGGAAATTATTTTGGGCAACAGCCCGGGAGAACTCGATAAGGGAGTAGGGGATACTGTCGCCTTCCGGTACAAACCAGGCATTGTTGTCCAGATCATATAAGACCCACTTACTCCACCGGTTTCGCCAAACCTCTATCAACAGATGGCTGTTGTCATAATCATTCCAGTCTTCCAGGGTGATCCCGGCAACCGGCCGTGCTGGGAGCCCGAGACCGGATAACAGGTGATGCGCCCATTTTGAGATATCCCCGCAAGTGAGAAATAGTTTCGAATGAAGGGCCTTTTCTGTTAGCTCCGGACCAGGCAATCCATCGTCGGAGTTGCCGTGGGTAACGATCCAGGCAATGGCGGACAATAATGCATCCAGGTCTTCCCGGAAAACGATCCTTTGTGCATTGAATTTTCCTGGTAATAGAAAACGGTATAATCCCTCCTGCTCCAATGCGTAAGCCTTACCCAGAAAGTTATAATTCCCCGGGGGGATAATGAGCTGATCCGGTATTTCCTCCATCTGCAACTCCTTGCCGGAAGAAACTTCGCTTACCTGATCCATCAGCAAATGGTAAACCAAAGGGCTGTTATCATCAGGGCTGGCAGGTTGACTCAGGGGCTTTTCCGTGGGATGTAAGCACCCCATAAAGGTCAAGCACATGTTGATCCCGGCAAAAAGGATCCAACCGGCCACCCATAATTGTGTTGTATGTTGTTTGAAAGACACGCCTGCCACCAAATTGATCCGTTATTGGTTGTGAGCTGATCCGAATACAAAATGATCCGGCATCGGCGGGTATTGAGGCACGAGACAGGCCGGACAATATCAAATTTAGCAAATTATCTGTAACAACTAACAAGCGCTAGTCTAATGCACAATTGATACCTGAACTATACTGCTAATGTATTCAAATATGGATCTCCCTTATAATGAATTCGATCTAGCCAGTGAATTGACGGACAAATGATTTGACCCCATAAAAGGCAATCAATGTAAGGTTTATCAACATCAACGGAACAATTACAATATGGAACCTATCTCCCTGCCAATAAGAAAAAGCGGATATTAAAACAATATAAATGGCAATGCCCGAGCATACCCATATCCCGGTTATTATTTCCGGGGGGATCTTTCTCCATAAGATCAGGCTAAGCAATAAGCCCCCAATTATTGACATGGAATATAGGGTATTCTGATACCTGGAAATGGAACAAAATGTTCGTTTGATCTGATCAAATCGATCCCGCTGCCGCAGGTTTTGCGCCATACAAATACCAGAGGATCTTCCCATAGCATTCATCATAAGATTTATCTTGAATGCCTGTAAAACATTCGAGGTATTATTGAATACCTGATCTTTGAAATCATCATTGGCCAATTGATTGATCTGTAACCAATCGACATCAGTGCCGGAAAACAAACCATGATATCTTCCGGACTTTATGGTATTGACAGGAGTGCCTGTTTTCAAGTTTTCAGCAAATGCTCCGATATATAGGTATAAGGCCAGCTTTCCATTATAGGAGATGGTATAATTCCCATAATCCATTTTGATGAGGCACATCTGTATATTGACTAAACTGAGGCCTAACAATACCATAAAAACATGCTTGAGTGATGATCTGGCGGGTAATCTTAAAAAGGGAGGTATCACTAGAAGCAGTCCAATAGGTAAAAGAAAAATGCCTGCCGGCCGGATGATGATAGATATACATAGCAGCAGGAATGCCAACACCCTATGATGAGTATGTTTATGCATCAGATATTTGAATACATGATAACAAATAGCAGTTATGGTTAACGTATAAACAGTCTCTGTTAAGGCCTGATTGGAAATGCCGATATTGCCTATGTTGAGGGAAAATAATATGGCTGCCCCAAATCCCCAATGGATATTGGTAACCATCCTTACTGTTTTAAAAACAAGCAATACCGTTAGTATCCAGGCGGTAACATTCACCCCGTAAACCCAATAATGAAGATCAGCCTGGTTGAGGTTAAAAAGCAAAGGCAAACCGATCATCAGAGGATATCCCATCGGTCTGGTGGGATGTGATTTGAAATTGTGCTGGTATAAATAGCTCGCAGCATTATAGTAGGATTCGGCATCAGAAGGAATATAATTGTTCGACGAAGCATTTTCGAATAGCTGTAATAAAACGGTTACAATGAAGTAACCACTTACAGCTATCAGCAATAACACAATCGTTTCACCAGGGATAATTCGCTTCATTTGGTTCCGATTGCAAGCACGGAAAGCCCTATCTCGTTCAACATCATCTTATCGATTATCTTGAAAATGGGGACATGTCTGTCATAATATTTCATCAGTTTTTGAGGGATCGTTCTTCTTTTCAATAAGCTACCCCCATAGATCCAACCTAATATGCCAGCGGCATTATAATACTGCGTATGTAGTATGTTAAATTCCGGCTTCAACAGATGGGTAAGGGTTTGGGCGGTATATCTCCTGTAATGTTCCAAAGCTTTGTCGAATTCATTATAAAGGATGTTATAGGATGGAACCAGTATGATCAAATGACCATTAGGTCTTAATAACTGCCGGCAATTTCGAATAGCCTGTTTATCATCCTGAATATGTTCCAGCACATTAAGAGCAAAAATGGAATCGAATGTGTTGAAATAATCGGCAAACTTTTCGTCGAAGCGTTCATCCACAATATCCAATCTTATCACCGACTTCTGGTTTGAACCTGGGAAAAATCTTTCTTTCAATAGTTGATAATAAGTAAGCCTGATATCGCTAAGCATGATATCATAGTCATCTTCAATAAAATGTTGAGAGATGTTACCGATACCACTGCCGATTTCAAGGATCTTGCCTTTACAAAACGGTTTGATGGTTTCGTACATCCATTGATTGAAAAGCCTGGCATTTGAAATGGAATCCAATGTTTCCAAGCCTTCGATATCGTTTTCCGGGAATTTAAATGAACTCATGTCATAAACAGATTATATTTGACAATACAATACAGCGCTCTGCACCCGTCCTTCCAACCGATCTTTTTACCTTCTTCATAGGTTCTTCCGTAATAGGAAATGCCCACCTCATAGATCCTGATATTCCTGAGCCTGCCAATCTTGGCGGTGATCTCAGGCTCGAAGCCGAATCTTTTTTCCCGGAGTTTTATTTGTTGAATGATCTTTGTATTGAAGAGCTTATAGCAGGTTTCCATATCACTGAGGTTGAGATTGGAAAAAAAATTGGATAGGAAGGTGAGGAACTTATTGCCTATGGTATGCCAGAAGAAAAGTACGCGGTGAGACCTGCCTCCATAGAATCTTGTGCCATACACTACATCGGCAAATCCTTTGACGACCGGATCAAGTAATAAGTTATATTCTTCCGGGTCGTATTCCAGGTCGGCGTCCTGGATAATTAGATATTCGCCGGTAGCCATAGCAATACCCGTATGCAGGGCAGCCCCTTTGCCCTGGTTTTTGGCATGCCGGTAATACTTTATATGCTGGGCCGGATTTGCTTTTTGATATTGTAAGATGACCTCTTCGGTATTATCCTGGGATCCATCATTGACGACGATAATCTCTTTTTTAATACCATGAAGAAGGGATACTGATCGGACTCTATCCAGGATGCTCTGTATGGTCCGCCCTTCGTTATAGACCGGAATGATGATGGATAATTTTTTTATTTCCAATTGCATTATAGAATATATTATGTTTATTATCAGACAAAAGCATAAAATAGTATTATTATATTTATATGTATTATAATAAATATGCCTATGATCCACCCAATCCTCTGCCATCGGTTCTTATTCATATCAACTCGTTGATCCGGGGTGTGTATATGGGTACCATCCCAATAGATAAGTGGGGAGAGGGAAACGCAACGCCTTTAAGCAAAACTCATGGTGAGGGTCATTGGATTTAACTTTGTATCTTCTTAGTTTTAGGTAACTTTTTTGAGGATCCCTGGCATTAAATGAATAAGGGAAGCTAACATCTGATACCCCGTTTGAAAACATAGTATCACTTATGCATAAGACTGGGATATCGTTAGCTTCCCTTTTTATATGGCCATTATCAGGCTTACCAAATCCTTTTATTTCAAATCCAAAGAGATGCGTGAGAAAAGCCGGCAAAGCTACCTGCTTTTCCCTTATATAACCAAACCATTCATAGAGCACAGGGGTAGGCACTGCATACTTTCCGCCGGTTTGTTTTGGGTTAGTGGCTTTCGGGGTTACTTCATTGGCAGATGCATCAAAAAATACTGCACCTATGCCAACCCGGGCTAAGCCATGTTGAAAAGCATAAAAGTATCGGAGGAAATGTGGGTTTATGCTCTGTAGACAATCAGAGGCCTCAGACCTTCTCAGAACAAGATAACATACAATGGCGGGAAAAAAAATCAGGCAACTAATAAGCATATCAGACAAAACCAATTGTTGTTCATAACAAGTTTTTGTCTTATGCTAAAGTGATACCGGAATTGTATCAGCTAATGTACATAATTAACTTTTTGCATGGAGGCGATTTCGACCAACCCTTACAATTCATCGACTAATCAGAAGTTTTGATCGGTTAATATTTTTTTACGAACCATAACTTTCAAGATTATTCCTGATAACTATACTGGATTCCGAGTACCGGTGGTATTACAAATACTTGATCACCTGCCCGTTGATGATCACGTTTTTAGAGTTGTAGATGAAGCCGATCCGGAAGATCGAAAAGAGCAGGCCCATTTCATCATTCTGGTATTCCATATCCAGGATGATCGCCGCATCCCCTTCACTGTTCACCACTTCCTGCGCCAGGAATTCCCCGAGTTCGGAAGAAGGATTATTCAGCTTGATCGCACCGAAAAACATCTTTTGTTCATCGAGGATCACCTGAAATTGCCGGATCACCTCGTATTTGGGCAGATCCGGGGAATACATCAAATAGCCTTTACCGGCTTTATATTTGGTTACAGTGCAGGAGCCCAGTGATAAGATCATGAGGGACAACACGACAATGGGTATACGATTCAACGGAATTACTTTTCAGATCAGCAAATAATAGGATACATAAATGTAACCTTTCTTGGGATTAATTTCAATAAAATCAGCCGAATATGTTTGGCCATATGATACCACGATACCGGCCTAACTGATCCGGGTCGATAGGAATGATGAAGGCTGAATAAGGAATGATGAATGTTGAAGAACCACTTCATCATTCATCATTCCCTGTTCGCCATTCTTCATTCCATACCCGGTCAACTAAAAAAATAAAGTTCATTGCAACCAACCGGGCAAGATGGGGGTCATTATTACAGACAGGGAACAGCGTGGTATGGGCCGAAATGCCTATATTTACTTTATATGACAACTGACGAGGCTCTTATTATAGGTTGTATCCAGGGCGATATTAACGCTCAGCGGGCTTTGTTCGAAAAGTTTTCGGGGAAGATGCTTGTGCTATGCTTACGCTATGCTACGGATGAACAAGAAGCACAGGCGATCCTGATGGATGCCTTATTAAAAGTCTATGATAATATCCACAAGTTCCGCAAGGAATGCCCGCTGGAAGCCTGGATCAGGCGTATCATGGTCAATACGGCCATTAAACATTATCGAAAGAAAAATAAAATATACCCGGTTGTCGATGTGGAATCGGTTTCGGAAAGTTTTTCGGAAGAACCGATCATATCCCACTATGGCTATGAAGAATTATTGCTGCTGATCCGGCAGCTTCCGGAAAGATATCGAACCGTATTTAATTTATATGTCATAGACGGATATTCCCATAAAGAGATATCCGATATGCTCAGTATCCCGGAGGGTACTTCGAAATCGAACCTGTCGAGAGCCAGGAACTTATTGCAAAAAACCATACACCAAAACGAACTTCTGAAAAATGAAAGATCCGGTTGATCCACAAAACAACCCCTCTTCTTTTGATCAGCATTTCCGTGAAACCTTCGAGCAGGCGAAACGGGAAACGCCCGCAGCCATGTGGGCCGACCTTGCTACCGAGCTGGCCTCCAAAAATGCCGCCCGCCATACCCGTAAGATCGTTCTGTTAAGAAGAGTTGCGGCTGCAGCTATCTTCCTGCTCATAGCGCTGGGGATAACGTTTAGCCTGACCTACAAAACCGATCCGGTGGTCGAAAGCCAGCCTGTTGTCAAGCCTGAATCGCCACCACAGGAACCGGAAAGCCCGAAAGCTTCCCAGGGACCCGATGAGCCGGCATCGATCACACCAACCGATGTTGCCGAAAATCCGGCCTCCCAACGGCCAGCCACAAATACCCGGTCGACTGAACGCCGGGAACCTGTTGCCAAAAACCAGGCGCCTAGATCCACCGCCCCTGGCGGAACAAGCCCATCGCCAACTGCCGATGTAAGCGGGCCCATCACCGCCGGCTTGTCGAACCGGAAGCCCGATCTTCCCGGAACACTCCCCGAGGATACCTGCAATCCGGTAGCGGTTACCGGGGAGCCTATCCCTGATCAACCTACTCCCGATAGTGAAGGAGAGGAAGCCGCTAAAAAAGAAAGTCCGGATAGGCGATCCGACAGCGCAGTCGATGTAGCTGCCCAGAC
>JANQFB010000283.1 GCA_028278085.1 Chitinophagales bacterium | reverse complement strand
TACTTATGCCCAAGGGGGTGATTATACCGTTTGTCAAACCGTTATGAATGAATGTGGTACCGATTCGAGTTGTCAAACGGTCCGGATTTCGGTGTCCTCATTTCTTGACGGGTATGCGGAGCCTGGCTTTCAAATATGGCCCAATCCTTCAGCAGGCCGTCTGATGATACGGTCCGATCATCCCATTGCGATTATTATAACAGACGGTACCGGCAGGCAGGTCTATCGATCCGGCCTGGAGAATTCTGTTGCCATCGACCTGGAAGACTGTCCGGCAGGAGTCTACCTGGCAACTGTCCGCTCCCGTTCCTCCGTGTTCCGGGAAAAGCTGGTATTGATCAGAAAACCTTGATCAACGGAACAAAAAATTGCAACCCTTTTTAAGCGTTTTGCGTAAAAGGCACTTACGAAAGATTCAAACACCGAAATTCCTTCGGTTTAGCCTGGTTTTATAACCTACATTTTTACGAATAACTGACCGGTCGAGATGATCTTGTATCGGTAATGCTATCGCTTGCAAGGCAGTTTGGTGCCCGGACCCGGGAAGAAGGATGGTTTGCCCGCTGGCCGGCCGCCTGAAGCATTGAGTTTTTAAAGGATTTGATTTTAAGAAACTTATAAAACAAATATTATGATAATCTATATAGAACAACATACACATTCGAGTGAGACTGTTGATTTGTTGAAAACTTTTTAGACGAAAAATGCATGGTTTTTTTATGAAGAAATCATATTTTTAGTCGATTTTTGCCAAGCCTAAGTTTTTTGATTTGCTATTGACAAACCAGTACTGAATGAGATTCAACATTATTATTGCAATAACCGTTGTTTTACTTAGTCTACCCATCAGTTACCCGGCAGACGCTTTTTTAAAGGAAGGTCCAAACTCCAAAGAAGTACAGAAACAGCTCTTTGAAGATCATATTTCGAAGCTGTACCTAAATTTGAAGACCAAATCACGCAAACCGGATTACATGCTTTTCCGAAGAGGTCTGATCGGTTATCTGAACCTCAAATCGCAACATAAGATTTCCAGCAAACAGTTGTTAACGATCATTGATTTCAGGCCTTCTTCCAAGGAAAAAAGGTTTTGGCTGATCGATCTGAAGAAAAAGGAAGTACTGGTTAATACTTATGTGGCCCACGGCCGGAATACGGGTTATGAGTATGCGCGGAAATTCTCCAATACCTATGATACTTATCAAAGCAGCATCGGCTTTTATGTTACGGGTAAAACCTACTATGGCAAAAACGGCCTTTCCCTGCTGTTGGATGGTATGGAGCGAGGCTTTAACAGCAATGCCCGCGGCAGGGTGATCGTTTTCCACACTGCCAAATATGTCAGTGAGTCTTATATTAACCGCTACGGCCGCTTAGGCAGGAGCCTCGGTTGCCCCGCGATACCCACCCAATACCGGGAAACGGTTATTCCGGCTATTTCCAACAAGACTTGCATGTTCATCTACTACCCGGACAAGGACTATCTCAAGAAATCCAAGCTTTTGAACAACGAGGAAGCCGCCCTGGATTTTTTCCTGCAGCAGGAGTCGATTTAGGGCCGGTTTGGAATGGCTGCCAGCATTAACCTCGATTATCCATCTTTTCCAAGCTAACTGATCTCCTTCTCTTTATTCGTATTCACGAAAAGGATATTACCGATCTGATCGAAGCCTTCGAGGCATGCGGTGCCTTTATTTTTAAGCTGGAAAGTGTTTAAGCCGATCAGGGTGAGGTCGGCATCGACGGAGTTTTTGTTGACGATGGACCGGATATCCACATCAATTTTTTGTTGGATGAACTCTATGTTGGCCGGGGAGATGGGCAAACGGCCGGATTGGATCAGGCCGGATAGTTTTTCCTGCTGCTCGTTCAATTCATTTTCCGGGAATACGGCATAGATCTTGATCTCTCCCTTGCTCCAGGTCGGATGCCCCAGGATGATATAGGCGATCAGGATCATCAGGTTGGCATTATCATAATCCGCCGGGGTCAGCCAGATATGGATCTCCCGGTGAAACCCGAAGCCTTTATCCGTACTGCGCAAGATGCAGAAATCAAATTCCGCTGTCGTAACCAGGTGATAATTCTCCATGATCGCTTCGAGACTTTCCGGCTTTTGCTGCTGGAATTCGAAGAGGATCATATTGTTTTCCTTTCCCGAGATCCCGGGCAATTGGATGATCTGCGCGATCGCCGATGTAAAGGATGGGCTGATCAGGGTATCCAGGTAGATATTGCTTCGACTTTCATCCGCCAAACGGATCAGTTTGTCGAGCACATGTTGCGCTTCCGATTTCGTTGCTTTGGAATAGTAGCCTTCAATATAATGGATATAGGTACCGAAACCATAGCGATAGGACAACCATCGCAGCAGATCGAAAACGGCAAATCTTTTCATGGAATCGGCGGAGATACAAACAATGGAAGGCCGCCAGCTTTCCTCCGTTTCACCTTTTTGGGCTTTTTGGAGAAATACCTGCAATTGACGGCTTAACTGGAAGATGGCTCCCCGGAAAATGGCAGCCATGCCTTTGTGTTCGGGTTTGTAATAGCTTAATACCAGGTACATCAAAGTCATGATGATCAATGCCACTATCGCATATATAGTGTTGATGCGGAACATCAGGATCAAACAGAAAAATGCGCCCGTTGCCGACAGGAACCACCGCGACCGGAACGACGGCCGGTAGGAGGGATCGGCTGCGAAATGCTGCAAAAAGGAGATCAGGCAAAGTGATCCGTAGGTTACCATGAAAAACATGGTGATGATCTCTGCCACAAAATCCACGTTGCCCGGAATGATAAATATAAAGGCGATCACCACGGTGATCATGGTGGCATTAAACGGTTCGTTGGTATTGCCTTTGCCCCGCGAAAGCCAGTAGTTCAATTTGGCGTTCGGGAACATCCGGTCGTTGGCAAGCGCTTGTAAGGTTCTGGGAGCCACCAGTATGGATCCCATGGCGGAAGATATGGTCGCGCAGGCCAGGCCGATAGGAATGATAGGTCCCCAAACAGCTATATCGCTCATGATCAGTTGATTGGCATCCAGGTCTTCCGGGCTTGCGCTCATGGCGAACTTGAAGGCGATAAGGACGTAAATGATCATCCCGCAAAGGGTAGCCGCCAATGTCCCGACAGGGATGGATTTCCTGGGGTTTTTCAGGTCTCCCGAAAGACCGACTCCTGCCGTCATACCGGTGAAAGCCGGAAAGCAGATCGCAAAAACGGTAAAAAAAGTTTCATTGTCGAAGACCTTATTGTTGAGCAGATTACCGGTGGCTTGCTCACTATAATCCGTTTGCCCGAAAAAGAACAAGATCAGGGAAAGGAATAATACGGCCACCACCACATAGAGGGCCTTCATACCCAGGTTGGCGCCTTTTTTCAGGATCAGCCAGGTTAGCCCGATCATGGCTGGTACACTATATATCCTGCGGTCTGACAGGTCGATACCAAAGGTATCCCGGACATAAAATATCAGCGGTTCGAAGGCTTCGGCAAAGGCAATGATATAAAAGGCCACGCTGATGGCCTGGGAAAAAAATAAGGCAATACCAATGGCCGCACCGATATTCAGTCCGAAGGAGCGGGATATGATAAAATATTCCCCGCCGCCTTTGACCTTTTGGTTGGTAGCAATTTCTGCTATCGCCAAACCGGTAGGGATGGTTACCAAGTGGCCGAGCACGATAATGCCGACCGTACTCCAGAAGCCCAGGTTCCCGACGGCCCATCCGAACCGTAGGAACATGATCGCCCCCAGAATGGTGGATATGGCGGTAAAAAATACGGGTGCCGTTCCGAAATTGGCCTTGGGTTTTGAAAAATCCATGCGAAGTTGGTCGTTAGCCGGGTTTATGCCGGAAAGGGCGTGCGTTGCAAAATACAATTATTTTGTTACTTGCCGCCGGAATTTAAGTAAATTAGACCATGCCTTACTTGATTTTCCTCCTGCCTGTTTTGCTCGCCGCCGGAATGGAACCACCCCCCGGAGCCACCGTGGAAAAACAACTGGAT
>JANQFB010000259.1 GCA_028278085.1 Chitinophagales bacterium | reverse complement strand
CGACTTGTTCCGGCGGTAGCGCTGGCCTTGACCTCGGGTCCGGCACAGGAAGAATTCGCAAGCTTCGAGCCGGTGAGCACGACCGACATGGTCGACCTGTATAGCGGAGACTTTACCTATAATATCCCTTTACTCTCCGTACCGGGCCCAAACGGTGGATATCCGATCAACCTGGCTTATCATTCCGGTGTGGGTATGGAACAGGAGGCGAGTTGGGTAGGTCTGGGATGGAGCCTGAATGTCGGGGCGATCAACCGGCAACTCAGAGGGCTCCCGGATGATTTCAAAGGTGATAATGTCAAGCAGCAAATGCACCTGAAACCCAATAGAACGGTAGGTATAGATATCCCGGATTTCAAAGAAGACTATGAATACCGCGAAGCTTTCGGGGTACCCCCGAATGATAAGCATGAAGTAGATCCTTCTGCCGTACAGTTCCAGGTGTATTACAACAATTACCGGGGGATTGGCTACCGCGTTATGTACAATCCGCAACGGCAGAATAAGCAAAGCACCGGTTATGTAAAAGTAGGTCTTTCCTATGATTCCCAAGGAGGGATCGGTATCGAACCCAGCCTGAACCTCGCAGGTAAGCATAAAGATATTAAGGCTTCCTTAAGTCTCTCCACAACCATCAATACCCGGGAAGGCACGCAAGGGGCTAATTTCTCCGGTCAAATAACCAAAAGCCGAACGCCCGAACTTTCGCCGGAACCGGGAACGCAAAAGAGCGGTTTGGGATTTGGTAGCCGTTCCAGCCTTACCTATAGCTTTGGACAATCCATCCCATCGGTTGCTATCCCGATGAAAAATACCACAACACCTGTTCGCATTAAGATCGGGAAAAACCCGACCTTTTTCGGGGACTTCAGAGCCGAATTTCCCGGTATCTGGTCCGGGTTTGTGGTGAATTCCATTGTGGCCAATGGTGGAATGGCCAATTCGGCAGGCTTTGGATACTTATATACCCAGGAGGCCAGCCTGGGAGACCATATGCTCGATTTCAATCGCGCTAATATCGCCTACTCCAAGAAAATTCCAAACCTCCCACCCTCGAGCTATACCCACGATCTGTATATGCACACCGGCCAGGGCACCGGCGGTATGTTCCGTCCCTATCGTTCCAGTGTAGCTTTGCTGACCGACAAGGATCAACACAACCTTTCCAAAACCCAGGATCTGGGCCTGGAATATGCCGGTTTCACGACCCCCTATTTTCATATCGGTATCGGCTATACCAAAACGAGCGGCACCCTCTCTTCAGGGAAATGGGCAAGCGGTGATGAAACGTTTTTATCCAATGCCGGTAGTAAGGAAGCTGACTACGAACCCTACTATTTCCAGGAATACGGGGAAAAGACCACGACCTTTATCAATGATTATTACCTGGACGCCTGGGAAGGAGAACAAGCCCTGAGAGTAAAGCTGGACAAAGAAAATGGTTGGTTAAACCGGTCATTCGTGGCCACCGACAAATTCGGTCACCAGGAATTCGGACCGGAATATACCCTAAATGCCCAAATGCGCCACAAAAAAACCAGGCAAACCAGGGCCAAGCTCATTCAAGGATTAACCAATAATGATGCGGAAAATTACGGATTTACCCAAAACAAAACATTCCGGGGCAACGAAGAGGACCACCATCTTTCCGAGATCGTGGTTACCCAACCCGACGGCACCCGCTATATTTACGGCCTGCCGGCTTATAATGAGGTCCATATTGACGCCAATTTCTCCGTTGACAAACCGAATGCCGATCATAATACCGTCAGGGTCGATGTTGAAGCGGATGATTACGACGAAACACGTCGGGCCTATTTGTCCAAAACCACCTTACCACCATATGCCCATTCCTGGTTGTTAAGCGCCGTGGTTTCCTCCGATTATGTGGATCTAACCCATGACGGGCCAACACCCGACGACTATGGTTACTGGGTAAAATTCAACTACAGTAATGCCTTACCCGATTTTGAATGGCGGATCCCCTACCAGGGCAACAATTTCCAGGAAGGTAATATGTCAGATCCACATGATGACGCCGCTTACTACAGTTATGGCCAAAAAGATGTGCTTTACCTCGAATCCATTGAAACCAAAACCCATAAGGCAAAATTTAGCACCTCTCCCAGAAAAGACGGATTCGAGGCAGGGGGGGAGTATGCTAAAGAAAAAGACAATGACCAGGGTAGCAGAAGTATGCATCGGCTGGATCGGATCGATCTATATACCCAAAATGACCTAAACCAAAGTGCGTCGCCGACACCGATAAAATCCGTACACTTTAAATACGATTATTCCCTGTGCCCCGGCGTACCCAACAATGACGGAACAGGAGTGGATGTGGATGGCAATCCTCCTGCACAATCCGGCAAACCCGACATCAATGCCAAAAAAGGTAAATTAACCCTGAAGAAGTTATTCTTCACTTACCAGCATTCCAATCGGGGAGCCTTGAGTCCCTATGAATTTGGTTATGGCGATCCTGACTATGTTAAAGACAACCCTCCCTATAATCCCAGGAACATGGACCGGTGGGGTAATTATCAACCCAATGATATCAATTATGACCAGGGGATCTACCCCTACGTGAATTTTCCTTATACCCAACAGGATAACCGGGTCAGCGATAATCATCCACCCGTCGCAGCCGATTACGAACCCGTAGCAGCCCCCTGGAGTTTGAAGCAGATAGAGCTGCCTTCCGGAGGTACCCTGGCTATCGAATATGAATCCGATGATTATGCCTATGTAGAAGATAAAAAAGCGATGCGGATGTATGATATCGTCGGACTGGATGATGCCGTTAACCACCAGGGCGCCCTTCAGGTGCCAACCGCCGACTATCCCTTCCGGGATAAAAATGATGTGCGTGCCAAAAGTCTGAAAAATGGTACCGATGGGAAATACCGGGTTTACTTTGAACTGGAAACGCCCCTGGATCCATCGCTTTCTCAACAAGAAAGAAGTAATTACCTGGCCCAATATTACCTGGAAGGCGTGGATAAGCTGTGGTTCAAATCCCTGATCGATCTGAAAAACGCGAGCGCATTTTCGGAAAGGGATTATGTAAGGGGTTATGCCGACCTGGTAAGTGGCAACAAGAATAATCCCGATTATTTCGGGGTGGTTAAACATCCTGTCACAAATGATTATTCCGTGGGCTATATCACCCTGGAAGGCGTTCCGTTGAACCAAGCCCTTGGTGCGGTGAATGTCGGCAACCCGGTACATCCTTTTTTAAAAGCTGCCTTACAACACCTGAAAGTCGAAAGATCGGAATTGGTATACAATATTGAAATACCCGATGGATCAGCCGTCGCGCAGGTTAGCAATCTTTTCGGCAGTGTTTTCGGGATCATGGATGACCTGGCAGCGGCCATATTAGGCTTTAACTTATGGGGCTATACAAAGGGCTATTGCCAAAAAGCCTATCTCAAAGGCAATTCGATTATCCGCCTGAATGACTCGGATGGTAAAAAGTATGGCGGGGGCGTACGGGTAAAAAGCCTGACCTTGAGCGATAATTGGGATGATGACGGAGATTTCGGCGCCGATAATGTACCTGATAATATCGCAAGATATGGCCAAACCTATGATTATACCTTGATGGAAGATGGACGCCGTATCAGTAGTGGTGTGGCTTATGAACCAGCCATTGGCGGGGAGGAAAGTCCGTTAAGATCCCCTATAACCTACAAAGAATCTACCCCGCTTTCTACCACCAAAAACTTATTCCTGGAAAAACCGATCCTGGAAAGTTACTACCCGGGCGCCAGGGTTGGGTACCGGAAGGTAACCGTGGAAAGTATTGCTCCCAGGGAGGCGGATCTGGCGGATAACAACCTGGAAGACAAAAGCGTCAGTATTGAAAATACCCATGCACCGATCAGCATCTATGAATTTTACACCCCCAGGGATTTCCCGGTTCTCACCGACCAGACCGATATGAATGCCGATCCGGCTATTATACGTCCATTGGCGATACCAGGGGTCTATTCTTCTTTTAAAAAGAGGATCGCGAGAAGTCAGGGTTATGCTATCGTGCTCAACGACATGGCCGGTAAATTGAAATCCCTGGAACAACGTACCCGGCCCGGCGATACACGGGGCAGCAACCTGATCTCGAAGGAAGAATATGTTTATCACACCAAAGGGGCCGGGGAACTCGATAATAAAGTAGCGGTAGTAACGGCAGACGGGACTTACGAACTGGCTATCGTAGGAGAGTCGCACGACATATTTGTGGACATGCATGAAAACCTGGAAAAATCCAAATCCCGTGGTCTCGAGGGTAACCTGGATCTGTTTGTACCCGGACCCACATTTCCGGCACCCCCGTTTTTATTCTTTATCATGCCTATACCCTACCTGGCCGATAATGAATTGAGCCTCAAGACTACGGTAACCACGAAAGTGGTTCACAGATCCGGTATTTTGAAAGAAGTGGTTACCACCACCAATGAATCCGTTATTCGTACCCAAAACCTGGCCTTTGATGCCATCACCGGTTCACCTATTTTGACACAGGTAAGTAATGAATTCAGGGATCCCATTTATAATTATAGTTACCCGGCTCATTGGTATTACGAAGGGATGGGTGCGGCTTACCGGAATACGGGATTTGAGGTGCTGGTTACCGCCGGATCCGGCCAGTTCGGTGGGGGAACCAACCAATTTTACTATCCGGGTGCGTCCGGGTATTTTACGGAAGGGGACGAATTGTGGGTAAACAACAGTTTTAGAGCCCATGTTACCGACATTTCAGGGGATGATGTGACGGTTTTAAGGAGTGATGGTTCGACGACAGGGCCGATCAGTCGTGTTAAAATTATCCGCTCCGGCAGAAAAAATCTTTTAAACACGCAGGTAGGAACCCTGGCCTGCAAAGCCATGAATGGTTTTCACCTACCGCCCAAAGGTTCACCAGGTACCTTTACCCCCGACAAGATCCTGGATGCCTCTGCTATCTCCTTTTCCGACCAATGGCAAAGTATCTGCGGTCAATGTGGTTTTGACCCGAGCCTGACAAACGATCCCTACATCACCGGTAGCAAAGGACTTTGGCGCCCGGAACGTTCCTATGCTTTTGTTACGGACCGGGTATACCAGAACAATATCCGGGAAGATGGCATTTTTTCAGGCTTTGTTCCCTTTCCCTGGTCCGATCCGGATACCAAAGATGATCGGTGGGTAACGGTGAATATGATCACTAAATACTCACCTCATGGCTTTGAGCTGGAAAATCTCGATGCGATCGGCAATTATGCGGCGGCGCTTTACGGATATGGCAATGCTTTAGCCACCGCAGTAGCAGAAAATGCCCAATATAAGGAGATTGCCTTCGATCCGGTGGAGGATTATGCATTGGACGCTTGCATCCTGGATGATCATTTCAGCTTTGCCGGCGCTGAAGGGGTAGTTATTACCGAAACACGGGCACACACCGGCCGCAGGAGTATCAAGGTGGCCCCTGGAGCAACGGTTTCTTTAGGAAGAACAACCATAGATTGTGATGACTTATAAATACATAGCAAAATGTGCAGGCTATCCCCTGCTAATGATCCTGGGAATGTGCTTGTGTGGGAAAGCTCTTGGACAAACCTGCAATGCCAGTTATTTTGGCGGACAAGTACCCTGTTATGTCGTGCCGAACGGGAATTATACCGTTTGGATGGTATACAACGGTCAATATGTATCGGATATGCTCAGCGATTTTAACTGCCTGGCAGGAGAAACGGGTCAAACGATTACCTGGGGTTCTACTTCTACGGGGAGTACACACAAAACCTGTGATGTTATTGACCGCGAAGTTTATCTTAATGGTTCGATGGTAGCCTATGGTTCGAGCTCTGCAACCTATCAATTTCCAGTACCCGGCACCTACGAGTTCCGGCTGACACACAAATACAAGACCAACTGCCTGATTTGTTTGTGCAACAAATCTGTCACGCTGAATTTCAAGGTTTGTGTATATGATCCTCCGGCAACGCCTCCGCCACCTACCGGCCACGATGATTGTGGTGAAGTGATCCTCCAACAACCTCCGGCACAGCCGTTTATCACATACTTCTGGCAGGGAACCAGTTGTGGTATGAGTGACCAGAATCCTGCTACATATTGGCCCGTACAAGCAAGTGGGACCTATTATTTGCGGGCCCGAAGTACCCTTGGAACCTGGAGCCCCGGTTGCTCACAAATTACTGTTACCGTACATCCCAAACCAACCGCTAATGCCGGGAATGACCGATCGATCTGTATCGGTGAAAGTGTAACCCTTATAGGCAGCGCCAGCGGAGGTATAGCCCCGTATAGTTATACCTGGAATCCTGGGAACCTCACCGGCGCTCATCAAACGGTCAGTCCCACAACCACTACAACCTATACGCTAACGGTAGCTGGGGATAACGGTTGTCAGCACAGTGACCAGGTTACCATTACGGTGAATGAAACCGCAGCCCCACCGGTCCCTGCGGTCACCCTTGAATGCGGACAAACTGTCCTGACACGAGCTGATCCCGTGGGAGATGTACTTTACTATTGGCAGGGTAATAACTGCCAGGGCACAAGTACCGCCAACACTGAA
This sequence comes from Chitinophagales bacterium, assembly GCA_028278085.1. Lineage (GTDB taxonomy): Bacteria > Bacteroidota > Bacteroidia > Chitinophagales > JANQFB01 > JANQFB01. Next base: position 17,688 of record JANQFB010000259.1, on the reverse strand, counting down.
CCGAGTTTTATCGCTACCAATAGCGGAACTTATTTCATCCGGGCTTATGATCCTTCAACAGGCTGCTGGAGTGATTGTACACCGGTAAATGTAACCGTTACGCCGATACCGGATATACCCGCGGTGTCCAATGGCTATGGTTGTATGTGCGATGCCAACCCGGTAAGCCTTACGGCGATACCCGGTCCGAATGGGGATAATATCAATTGGTATGATGATTCCGGAAACCTGCTGCATACCGGTGTTTCTTTTGATTTTGGCGGCAATGATCCTGTAACCTTATATGCCGCTACCGTTTGCCAGGCATGTAGTCCTGTTTGTGAATCTCCCAAAGTACCGGTAAAAGTGCACATCCTGCCCTGTGATGAGTGTATCGGGACTTTTTCTCCCGAACCTGGGAAAACTTATGTGCTAAGCGCCTGGGTCAGCGAAGACAATGCCGGGCAAAAAGTTACTTTCGAAAATGCCAACATTACCCTGAATTTCGATGGCCAAAGTCTGGGTCCGTTTGTTGGCAAAGGGCCTATTATTGAAGGTTGGCAGCGGATCGAGGAAGCCTTCACCGTACCCAATGCTGCTAAGTCTATCGAGGTTCGGTTGAACAACGGCTCCGGCCAGGAACATTGTTATGTCGACGATATCAGGATCCATCCTTTTGACGCTAATATGAAGTCATTTGTATATGATCCCTTATCCTTGAAATTAGTCGCCGAGTTGGATGCCAACAACTATGCCACACACTATATCTATGATGGAGAAGGTAAATTGACCAAAGTAAAAAAAGAAACCATCGATGGGATCAAAACCCTGAGAGAAAGCCGTACTGTTTCAACCCTTAAATCCAAACTGCCATGATGCGTTGTATAGCTTACGTCTTTCTAGTCGCGCTGTGTTCCTTGAATACCAGCACAGGGATAAGCCGGGAAGCGACCAAAGATCTCCTGGAAGTGGCTCATTTCTATGAAAATTGTCCGCAGATATCCATGGATATAACCGTAATGGCGTATGGCAGTGAAACGGACAACCAGGGTATGCTGCTGGGTAAGGCAATCATGAAAAAGCAAGGGAAAAACTATTATTCCAAATTCTTACAGGAAGAAATGATCACTAACCGGGAAAATACTTTGATCATCGATCATGAAGAAAAGTCATTCCTGTTTTTTGATCACCCTTCTCCGGTAAGCGAGCAACAACTCACGGCATTCAAGCTGGATTCTTTGTTGGCAACAGGTGATTCGTTAACCTATGAAGGAATGAAGAGCAAACATCGGCATTACCGGATGCTTCCTGCCACTGGCTCCATCAGGCAAGTGGAGATATTCCTGGATGCGAAAAAACCCTTGATCAAAAGGATTGTGTATACCTACCGGGAATCGACGGATGAATTCGATCATGGCATGTACCGGGTAAGTATTGATTATCACACTGTAAAAACCGGTTCACCCGATCCGGGTTATTTTTCGATCTCCAAATATATCCGCCTATCTGAAAATGGGGCGGTTCCCAGAGAAGCCTGGAAGGATTACAACTTAAGAACGATTACAAATCATACCCAATGAAATCATTTAGGATGAAAAGGTTTGTTCATGAAAGATGGCTGCTGTTGATCTTATGGCTTATGCCGGTCATGACCAGGGCAGGCGAGGCAACCTACTACCAGCATGCCAGCGGTGAAGATATTGAAGTCGGTCAACTCGAACTGCAGGATCCTTTCCTGAGAAGGATGCAATTGTACCAGATCAATGAATATACCCATCATAAAGTGCTCAACAGGGTAGTCCTGAAATACACTGGCACGGAAAAAAAAGCCTATACCACACCCTGGACCTTTGAAGTGGTCTTTAATCTATTTGCCTGGGATGAACAGGGTCAACTTCTACCGGCCCGCTATGGAGAACGGTTGCAAGTGAATTTCGAACCCCAACAGGTACACGACGATGTAGCTGTCCTCGCATTCGAAAACGCCCACCGGATGGTCGTGGTGATACAGGAGGTGAATATCCCTCCCGATTTCGCCGGCGTGATACCGGATGATATCAGCCTGGAATTACAAATGGAATTGGAAAGATATCATCAATTCTCGCCAGCAGCACCCAGGATCACACATGTCAATTATACGGCTGGCGACCGATCAGCAATGCTTTTTTGGGATTATAAGGAAGGCGCCGAAGCCTATGACCTCGAGTGGTCTTTTTTTGGGAAAGAAGAGGAAAGCCCTATTCCAACCGCACCGGGCGATATTCCGGATCATGATTTTACCAGGATCACCATATCGGCTAATTCCTATGAATTGAAATTACCTTATGATGACGGATGGGTCTATTACCGGGTTCGTGGAGTAGGAAAGACTGGCCCCGCTTTCAGTTACCGCAAGGAAGGCCCCTGGTCAAATCCCAACCAGGATAATTTGGAAGATCGATTCCAGGTAACCAATCATCATCCGGATAAAAACTGGCAATATACGGTTGATTTCGCGGAAGATGGGAAAACATCGGAAGTACTGACCTTTTTCGATGGTAGTCTCCGGGAAAGGCAAAGCGTAACCAGCGTAAACGCTCAGGATGCGGCGCTGATCACCGAAACAAAATATGATTTTGAAGGCAGAGCCACCATTCAAACCTTACCGGCACCCAATAGCCTTCGCTCCAATCAGCTTAAATTTTATTCGGATTTCAGCCTGCATCAGCCCAATCTTTTGTTTGACAAGGCTGTGTTCGATAAGGATGATGCGGCCTGCACCATAGTATCGGCCCCCATTTATGACGGTGCCGGAGCCGGCAACTATTATTCCGGTACCCATCCGGCCCAATTTATAAATGAAGGTTTTAATAGCAATATACCGGATGCTTCTGGCTATCCTTACACCCAAACCCAATATGACCGGAATGGCCGGATAAAGAAACAAGCAGGGCCCGGGCCTAACCACAAGATAGGGTCCGACCATGAAACGACCTTTTTCTATGCCACCCCGATGCAAACCAAACTCGACCGGCTATTCGGCTCGGAAGCCGGCCATGCTTCCCACTATCGTTTGACAGCCGTGAAAGACGCCAACGGTCAGCTCAGCCTGAGTTATGAAAATTTGTCCGGTCAGGTGGTGGCTACCTCCCTTGTAGGGGGCGCCCCCGTTGGCATGGATCCCCTGCCGGAAAATGGCGGGCCCGGAAGTATCGAAACAGACTTCAATGCCTTTAACAAATATTCGGCTGCCGATGATGCTTTTGTGATGAACGCCAGCTTTTTGGCAGAAGTGGCCAATATTCCCTATACATTTGATTTCAGTCTTACACCGGAAACCTATGAAGCGCTCTGCGCCAGTACCACCCATAAGTGTGTATATGACCTGGTGATCAGCATTTATGACGAGTGCGACCGCCCGATCTACGACAGCAACCAGCCGGATCCCTATGATGATGCCCTGAACGAGGTGTTACATACACCATTTGTGATCGATAACAGCAATTATACCTCCCTGCCGCAACCGTTTACCGTATATTTTCCTGCAGTCGGGGTATACCGGATCGAAAAGAGGCTTAGCCTTCACCAAAATGCCGTTAATGAGGCCTTACAGGATTTTGAAGCCGGTTTGCCGGGAACTTGTTTTGACGACCTCACCACCTATGAGAATAATTTCAACAATGCCATCGATCTCTCCGATTGTGATGACTGTGTGGATTTTTGCACCAACTTTCCGGCCTTATGCAATGCTGCAACGGATTGCGAACCCACCGCAACCACCAATAATTGTGAGGTATTATACGATCAGTTGGTGGAAGACATGAGCCCGGGGGGGCAATATTTTGATAACCTGCATATCAACAATAACATACCCGATAATGGCTGGCTCGAAGGAGGCGGCGGTAACTATTTGCATGCCTGGCCTTCGGCTTTATACCTTCACGATCCGGATAATTTCGGGTACTGGCAAATTGCCGATTTCCGAGATCCCAATGGTGACCTGATCTGGAACTGGGATGATTTGCGGATGCACTGGCAGCCAGGTTGGGCGGAGGCAAGCTTCCCGGTGAATGGTACCCCGGGCTATGATAATCAGATCGATGGGAAAGGATCCCTGGTCGAGTTTCACCCGGAATACTGTCATTATAACTGGTGCGAACGCAAGAAAACTTCCGAGCTTTTTGATGCGAACCTGGGGAAAGTGAACACCCTGGCGGAAGCGATCAACGACGGATATCTAAGTCCAAATCCAAACATCACACCCGGAAGCTCGTGCCCGGTTACACCGGTTGGGCTTCCCATGCTGAACCTCGATCCCTACTTTTCCGGTGAAGGCAGTTCACAGTATCTCACCATGCGGAACTTCCTGGCAGATGCAGACGCCGATGGACAATGCGCTGATGTAACCCAAAACCCTTCCGGCTGGGGAACGCTTCCTGCACTTTGGGATCTGGCCAGCTTTATTGCCGGACAAAACGGTTGCACCAACTGTTCCGATGAGACCTGGCAGGTATTTAAGCGCCTGTACATAGCCAAAAAAACAGACCTGTTTGAAACCCTTAAAAGAGCAACCTGTTACTATATCTGCGACAACTCCCAGCCCCCTGACCAGGTGGGAGACCCTTGCGGATACCTGCCTTTCCGCACCAACGGATTCAAGATCAGGGTGCCGGATTATTATCAGCAATTGAGTGATTTGATCGTACCGGGGGATTGGATGGCTACGGTGGGTAATGTACAGAATTGGGGTGCGGCAATTGAACCTATTTGTGATAAGGAATATGTTCAGAATGGCACTTTTAATTCCACAGTATTTGGAGAGGACGCCATCAGGGAAGGGGATGTTATAGGATGGGGTGCTGCCGTCACTGGTGTTAAAGTGACACCTGATTTGGCTGAAGGTACAGGTGGCGACCCCAATTTTGCACAAATGTGGGCGCACCTTACGCATAGCCCGGAAGGGATCGTCAATACCCTTCAAACTAAACTGGATAAGGGGTCACGGTACACTTTTTCCTGTGAAGTGGCTAAATATCCCTTTACTGATATTGTAGATGCAATTAATGTAGCGCTTTCGGAAGGAGTGGGCTATAATATGAATACCGGTCCCACCCATGTCAATACCCAGCAAATCGTACCGCCAGTACCCAATCCGAATGGGATTGGCCTGAATATATCCTCTAATAATTGGCAAAAAGTCTCAGTAACCTTTACTGCTGACTATGATGCTGAGTATTTATTTCTTTATCCTAAAGTGTTGCATGCCCGGCCCGATCCCAATTATGTTCAGTTTGTACGTATCAGAAATGTTAGCTTAATACCGTCCTGCGAGTCCGTTCCCCATTGCTTCTGCACTGAGCTAAACCTGCAATACGACACTTATTTGTATGATAATGGCAACTTACCTGACAACCCTACCAACCTGAGTGCCTTTCAAACCCACATCGCAAATGCCTACAACACCTTGCATGGCTTATCCCCCGCCATTACTCCGGGAGATGTAAACGATTGGATGGATGCCTGTGAAGCCAGCGACAACCGGGATCCGGAAGGCCGGCAAACAGTGCCTCCTGCTTTGCTTACCTGTATCGAGGAACCGCCTGCCTGTGCCCAAGAAGCAGAAGTGATCGCTAATTATTATGCCCAATATTTTTACAACCAGGCCTGGCAAAATGCCTTGCAGGATTTTGAAAGATCCTACCGGGAACAGTGTTTCCGTACACCAGCGGCCGGAGGCAACTTTACCGAAAACTTCACCGTCGACTACCAAGACCAGGAATACCAGTTCACGCTGTATTATTACGATCAGGCCGGGAACCTGGAACGGACGGTTCCGCCGGAAGGCGTCCAATTACTCGATGCGGCACAACTGGCTGCGGTGAAAGCCCATCGTTCGGATGAAGCGAATCCTTTTGTAGCTGCCAATCATGGATTGGTTACCGCCTATGCGTATAATACCCTGAATGAAGTTGTGCGCCAGCGCATTCCGGATGCCGAACCCGCCATCGGAACGGGTTATACCCATCAGTTCTTTTATGACCGTGTCGGACGACTGGTGGCTTCTCAAAATGCGGAGCAGGCCACAGCCATTGATCAGCCCTACAGCTATACCAAATTCGATGCCCTCGGCAGGATCATTGAAGTGGGAGAAATACGGCCGGGTGGACCTCCAACGGAAGCTATCCTGAATGCATCTGATTTTCCGCTCTCCTGGTCCTCCACTCCACGGCAGGAAGTTACCCTGACCACCTATGACGCCTCCTTAACGGCATCAGTTGACGAATTCTTCGGTAGCGAGGGGCAGCAAAACCTTCGATCGCGGGTGGCATCCGTACGGTATATGGAACAAAGCGATGATGCCGATTACCGATCTGCCACGCACTATTCCTACGATATTCATGGTAATGTCAAAACACTGATCCGGGAAAACAAGCTGTTTACCGACCAACCGCAACGATACGATTATAAATATGACCTGGTCAGTGGCAATGTTACCGCTGTGCACTTTCAGGCCGGTCAGCCGGATCAGCTTTATCACCGCTATTGTTATGATGCGGATAACCGGCTAACCAGGGTGTTGACCAGCACAGATGGCGCTATCTGGGACCAGGATGCACGATATTTTTATTACCTGCATGGACCATTGGCCCGGACAGAGCTGGGTGATCAAAAAGTGCAGGGACAGGATTATGCCTATACCCTCCAGGGCTGGCTGAAGGGAGCCAATACCAATGTGCTCGACCCCACCAGCGATTTGGGTAAAGATGGATTAAACAATATCTCCTTCCCACAACCCTATTTGGCTTCAAACCCGGATATACATGATGAAGTAGCGAGAGATGCCTTTGGATTTACCCTGGGCTACTTCCAGGGCGATTATAACGCGATCAGACTCACGGCCAATGCCTTTCTTTCGGATATTGATCTGCTTTCTACGCCTGGCAGTAATTTGTTTAATGGCAATATTCGTCAAATGGCTACTGCCTTGACGCAACCAAATGGCAGCCCGATGCCGATGATGGCTACCACCTACCGCTATGATCAACTCAACCGGCTGAGCAGCATGAATGCCTGGTTATCAACCACAAACTATGCCGGGGCTGCGAATACGCCGAATGCCTATGGGGTTGATCTTGCTTATGACAAAAACGGCAATATCCTGACCCTTAACCGCAACGGCGCACCTGCCGATCCTGTGATGGATAGCCTGGTATACTTCTATAACTGGCAGTATCCTAATCTGAAAGAAGGCTTACTGGCCAACCGGCTTTATCATGTTACCGACAAGGTTACCTCTATCTACGCCGATGACCTGGAAGACCAGGGCAATTTTGATGAAGCCGTTCCCTCCTCCTGGAATTATGCCTATGATGCCATCGGTAACCTGGTGCAAGACCGGTACGAGGAGATCGCCGGAATCGAATGGAATACTTATGGAAAGATCCGGGATGTCATCCGCTATGATCAGAACAGCATCAACCCCAGTTCCAGGCCCGACCTCCATTTTGAATATGACGCCCATGGCGACCGGGTGATGAAAACCATTAAGCCCAGAAGCGGTGGCGTGCTCTCCGATAATACGGACTGGACTACCACTTTTTACAGCCGGGATGCCCAGGGGAATGTAACGGCTACCTATGACCGGAGCTATGCATTTTTAAGAACGGTTGCACCGGTAGCTGCCGCAGGAGAAGTGAAAATACAAAACGCCGGTTTGCTTAACATCAATGGAGTACCTGCGCTGCAATTGGAAATTGATGGCGTAGCCGTACATTCGGGGCTGATCGCCTGGAAGGGCAATGATGCAGGTACGGCTGCCAGGCTAAGCCAGGGCATCAACAATTATATCAGCAACCCTGATTATACGGCGACGGTTAGCGGTAATACCGTTACGATCTTTGCCGATCCTACCGCAGGACCTAACGCGAATGGCCTCCTGATCCAAAATGTTTACCTGGGGCCGGGCGGACCGATGAGAACGGTCATCAAACACATGAGTGGAGGAGCAGCGGGTGGTGATCTCTATAAAGAAAGTATCCGGCTGAATGAACAGTTTCTTTACGGTAGCAGCCGCCTGGGTATCAAAAAGCGGGATCAATTGTGGCAGGAAACCGAATTTTTTGCCTCCATCGATCCTGACACTCGTGCCTTTGAAAATATCGACAAGGTGAAGACAATCACCCACGATTTTGGATGCGATTTTGTGACCACGGATATCACCGGATTGATAGGCCTGAGCGGGCAAAACATCAGCCTCGTGAATTCCGATTTTCAGGTCTCCGTGGATGGGGTTACCATTCACCGGCCGGTCTTCTGGCAAGGACCGACCTTTACCGCTACCGTATTGGTGCAAGCGATCAATGGATATAGCTCCACGCCCAACTACACCGCCGAGGTAGACCCCGCCAACCCCAGCCAGGTCATTATCCGCCCGGTTGGTATCGGTGCATTTGAAGGTTTACTCATCGCCATAACCGGCCCTCAAAGCTCCCGTTACGATATACAGGTGATCCATCATTTGAAAGCAACCTCCGGTCACGTCTATTGCCAGCACGAAAATGCCCGCGGCAGCAAGCACTATGAACTGACCAACCATTTGGGGAATGTGCTCTCCACCGTCAGCGACCGCAAGATCGGCGTCGATGACGACGGCTTTGGCAATACCGATGGCATCGTCGATTATTATGTCGCGGATGTACTGACGGCCAGTGATTATTATCCGTTTGGTATGCAAATGCCTGAGCGGAAACATAATAGCCCGGATTATCGCTTTGGGTTTAATGGAAAAGAAATGGATAATGAGTTGCAGGGTAATGGCAACTTCTACGATTACGGGTTCCGAACCTTTAATCCGATGCTTGGTAGATTCCTTTCAGTTGACCCTCTAAATGCCTCTTATCCTTGGTATACACCCTACCAATTTGCAGGTAATAAGCCTATCACAGCTATTGATTTAGATGGCCTGGAGGAATTAGATCATAGAATTCTAATGGCAATTGAAAAGAATGTAAGCAAATTTAATATTAATACGGATTTTGCTCCCAGTAGTTTTAGAGGTGAAAAAACAAGAGTAAGTGGGGGAAGAAAATGGAATGCTCGATGGACTTTCAATGAAATTAATAAAATTGATCCTACATTTTGGAGTGATGCCAATAAAACAAAACTGCTAAAAGGAGAATTGCCAACAGTGGATGAACATTATTTGAAAAAGATAGGAAAAGGCTTATCCGGTGACGATTTTGCCAAATTACAAAAAGCTGCACCAATTGATGAAGTAATACGTCATCACCATATGAAACATGGCCGTTTTGCAGTACCTTTATCTCAAAATATCCATACAGGGAAAGGTAATACGAAGTTTTGGCATAGTTCTGCTTTTAGAAATTCTTCGAAATCCTTAGTAAAAAGAGGTTTAAAGGCGTTTGTTTTAGTTGGAGTTGTTCTAGCATTTTATGATTTAGCTCAAGGCAACTTTGCAGAAGCTGCAGGCCTGCCAAATCCAACTGAAGGATTAAATGAGATGGCACTTGATTTCCTTGAAAGAGGTATATTCGAAAATAATTTTGAACATATTGATGCTGCAGCTACAATATCCAATGATATTCAGGTTCAGTATTGGTCGGCCGATGATATGCTTGACTTTATGAATACTGGAACACTGCCGACAACACCTATAGAAAATATTCCTTCAAAGGTTTCAAATGAGCAATATCCTTATATGAATATAATAATTAATGGAGAATCAATAGGAGTGATCAATATACCCGATAAGCCAAATAATTGACTCAACTATTATTAAAAGCAGTGGAAGAAGTAGATTCTTTTATTAAAGTTTATAATCAATACCTCCATCTTAAAGAAAGTGATTTTTCAGATGTTGTTCTAATAAAAAAAAAGTCACCAAGTTGTAAATCGTCAAGTGAAATTAAATACCTACTAAATTGCTTTGATTTTCCAAAACAATACTTATACGCTGGATTTTGTTTTGGGTCAAACGCAGGAGATCTACCTCCTCACCTGATAAATTTTGCCAGTCATATCGACTATTCTTTAGAGTATGTATATAATATCGATACAGGATGGGTAAGTCTTTGGAGCTATGAATCTTGGGGTATTGAATGGCATTGTTCAGCGTCTGTTTCAAATTTTTTCAAATCGATGACTATAATAATGGAGGTTAAGTTTCAGCTACAAAAGCATATAAATGAAACCGGGCTATTTGAACTTGATCCATTGTATCTGAGGTCAAAATTTGAGGAATGTATGAAAATCAATGATAATAATCAGGAGGTCTCAGAGTTTTACGCTCACTTGATAGGAATTGATATGTAAGACTCTTGCCTCCAAAGCCACCACCCCCCTCACCCATAATTTAATTTATTCTCCTAGTTTTATCGTGTAAAAAGTTTAGCGCTTTTTAGTCACACTTCATTGCCACTTAGGCAAAGAAATGACCGAACGATATTTCATAGAGATCGCTTACAAAGGTACCGCCTATAAAGGATGGCAAATTCAACCCAATGGCCCGACCGTCCAGCAGATCCTGCAGGATAGCCTGTCTACCATACTCAATGAATCGATCGATTTGACCGGTGCCAGCAGAACCGATACCGGCGTGCATGCGCGGCAGATCTTCGCCCATTTCGATACCCCCACCAACTTGCCAGGCAAGATCGTATACCGGTTGAACTCTATTTTACCACCGGATATCGCCGTGATCAATATTTACCCGGTCAAAAATGAAGCCCACGCCCGTTTTGATGCTATTTCCAGGAGTTATGAATACATCATTTATTTCCGTAAAGAACCCTTTATGCTCGATGCCGGCTACCGGTTCCGGTTCAAAAGGCCCGATCCGGACCTCCTCAACCAGGCGGCAGCCGTGTTGATGGAATACAGCGATTTCGACAGCTTTTGTAAATCCGGTACCCAGGTAAAAACCAAGCAATGCGAGATCTATCATGCCAAATGGAAAACCAGGGTGGAAAAGGATCAGTTGGTCTTCCACATCACAGCTAACCGGTTTTTAAGAGGAATGGTCAGAGCGTTGGTGAACACCATGCTCCTCGTAGGCCGGAAAAAGATCAATATTCCCGAATTTCGCCAGATCATTGAAAGTAAAGACAACCGCAAAGCAGATTTTGCAGCACCGCCCCAAGGACTATACCTGACCCGGGTCAAATATCCCTACCGGTTGAAACCCCTCCGGTCCTGATCGGGTGAACATGAAGCAAGCAGTATGAAAAACAAGATCCTGGATATAGCTTTGTTTAACCGGGTACTGGCGTTAGCCAAACCATACACGCTAACCTTCCTGGTTGCCGCTATCCTGGCCATTGTCCTGGCTTTGCTGGCGCCGGCAAGGCCTTACCTGATCCAATTGACCATCGATCATTTTATCATCGGCAGCGATCCCGGGCAAACCTCATCCATCAGCGCCTGGTTGGTATCCCTGGTCAGCAGGATGCAACAATTTTTTGGCGGCAGCCAGCTCGGGTTGATGACGATCATACTGATCGGCTTATTGTTATTGGAGTCTGCGTTGCGCTATAACTTTATCTATATCACCAGTTGGCTGGGACAATCGATCATTAAAAATCTGCGACTGAGGGTTTTCGACCATATGATGAGCCTGAAATTGCGGTTTTTTGACACCACACCCATCGGCACGGCTACCACCCGTACCATCAACGATGTGGAAACCATCAATGATATTTTTTCCCAGGGCCTGATCACCATGATCGCCGATATCCTTACCCTGATCACGGTGATCATTGTGATGTTTTCCACCGACTGGCGCTTAGCGGCTATCAGTTTAACGACTTTACCGTTACTGATCTTTGCCACCTATATCTTCAAGGAAAAAGTGAAAGCCGCTTTCCAGGTCGTCCGGAACCAGATCGCCCATTTGAATGCTTTTTTGCAAGAGCATATTTCCGGGATGAGTGTGGTACAGATCTTTAACGCCGAAAAACAGGAAATGGAAAAATTCAAGGTCATCAACAAAGCCCACCGGGATGCCAATATCCGGACGGTTTGGTATTATTCGATCTTTTTCCCGGTGGTGGAGATCATTCTGGCCATTTCTATCGGTCTGATGATCTGGTATGGGGCTCACCGGGTGATCAGTCCGGATAGCCAAACAACCTTCGGGGTGCTGGTGGCTTTTATTTTGTATTTGAACATGTTATTCCGGCCCATCCGGATGCTGGCGGATAAATTCAATGTCCTGCAAATGGGACTGGTGGCTGCCGAAAGGATCTTCGGTATCCTGGACAATGACCAACAAATCAAAAACGACGGAAAAAAAATAGCCCGGAATATCCGTGGTGCCATCCGGTTTGACAACGTTTGGTTCGCTTATGTGGGGGAGCAATATGTCTTGCGGCATATCAATTTTAACCTGCCGGCCGGACAAACCCTTGCCATAGTGGGGGCAACGGGTTCCGGAAAAACAAGCATCATCAATGTCCTGAACCGTTTCTATGAGATCAACAAGGGAAAGGTTTATATCGATGATACGGATATTCATGCCTTCGAACTGCAATCCTATCGGTCCAATATGGCGCTGGTTTTGCAGGATGTTTTCCTGTTCTCCGGTTCGGTATATGAAAATATCTGCCTGCGCAGCCCGGATATCACGCGGGAGCAGGTGATCGAAGCGGCTAAGGTCGTAGGTGCCCACGAATTCATTTCGAAACTTCCCGGCCAGTATGATTACCAGGTAATGGAAAGAGGCGCCAGCCTTTCCATGGGACAGCGGCAATTGATCTCCTTTATCCGTGCTTTGGTATTCGACCCCAGGATCCTGATCCTCGACGAAGCAACTTCTTCGATCGATGTGGAATCCGAGGAATTGATACAACAGGCCATCGAAAAGCTGGTGGCCAACCGGACCGCCATTGTTATCGCCCATCGATTATCCACCATCCGGCATGCCGACAAGATCCTGGTCCTGGACCACGGAGAGATCAAGGAAGAAGGCACCCACGATGAGCTTCTTCAGCGAAACGGATACTATAAAAAGTTATACGAGGTTCAGATCAAGAAGAGTGAGATGGCGTAACTATTAAACAATAGACCGGCCATCAGCGACCAAAATATATACGCTTCAACCCTATTCCACAACCACCTTACCCGTGAAGCGCACTTGTTCCTTATGTATCAATTGATAGACGTATAATCCTGGTGAAAGGTCGCCCCGTTCGATGAGCGTTTGTCCCTTCCAGATATTTTCGATGCGCTTCGCTTCTCGGCCTTGAAGATCATACATGATGAATGTGTCCCGGTCCCTGTATAAATCACCTATTGGCTGATAAACCAGAACAGCTTCATCTTTGAATGGATTAGGATAAAGCCAGTGCTGGTCATTGATTTGAGTGAGGTTATCCAATTTTTTATCTTCCCAGGGTGCATTGCCAAGGCTATCCGTTTTCATGAGGAAAATTTCGTTCCTGGTGGAACTGTAACTTTGACCAAAACTTGTGCTACTGGTTTCGCCGGTAACAATATAGCCGCCATCATTGGTTTGTTCAACAGATGTGGCAATGTTATCGTATTCATTAGGATAAATTTTGGTCCAAAGGGTATCACCTTTGAAGTCCGTTTTAATCAACCAATTGAAAAAACCAGCCTTTTGCCGTATTTCCGTAGCTCCAGCTAAAACAAAACCGCCATCTCTGCAAGGATATACATCATTAATAGCATCAATTTCAGGGCGATCGTATATTTTATGCCAAATCTCATTGCCGTGAGGGTCTACCTTGACCAATATACCTGCACTATGGCTACCCTTATCGAAAATTTGTCCAGCTACAACATAATTACTATCTAAAGTGATGCTAAGGGCATTGGCACGGACACTTCCTGAAAACGCGTTATTGCTCCATATTAATTTCCCGGTGCTATCACTTTTGGCTAGATGGATGCCTTCCGAAGGTAAATCATAGTCAAATGTGGTAAAAATAAAACCATTATCATTTGTCGGTAATACATTATAGGCAGAAGCCAAATTGTGATATTGTTTCATCCAGATAGAATCCCCATGGGCATTACAGAGTGTCAGAAAAGCAACAGGTTCTCCAATGTTCAACCCGGTGTTTAATACCCCGGCCAAAATGAAGTTCCCTTGGGGTGTTTCTCGTACTTCGTAGCCATAATCTCCGAATCCGTTAGTCCCAAAAGATTTTTCCCAAACTATTGCCCCTTTTTTATCTGTTTTAATAATGTAGGCATCTCCTATCAATTCAAATGCTAAATCCCTTTCGCCTTTTACGCCGGATAGAATGTAGCCTCCATCGGATGTCTCCTCTATAAAAAAGCCCGTGTTGGGATACGAGCCGCCTATAAATCTTGTCCAGGATACATTTCCGCTTAAGTTTGTCTTGATCAAATAAATGTAAGCCGATTTTTCTCCAATGATTATATATCCTTCATCGCTTGTTTGATGAACAGCATTTGCCTTGGATCCTTTATATGTTTTCACGAAGGTGACCTGAGCATAGGTGTCTACTACAAAAAGCGGAAACATTGTACCTATGAATACAAGGATACTTAAGATGCTCATTGTTATCGGGCCTTTACAAATTTATGTGTTTGAAGTACTTCATTCTTCTCTGATATAAATGCAGCAAAATATATTATTATTTCGTTCCATGTAAAAAATTTACATGGCGAAAATACAAAAACTATTTAAATGTTAAAATAAAAAAATTTTAATTTTAAAAATAGGTGAAGATCACTATAAAAAAACACCTATCGATCTGATAGATCAGGTAAGTAAAACTCCGTAGCGGGATACCGGAATCAATTCACATCCCCCGCTCCACACATGCCCATAACCTCCGGGCGGTATCGTCCCAATTGAATTTTGTTTTTTGCTGCCTCCCCTTTACGATGAGTTGATGGCGTAATGCAGGATCGTCGGTAATTTTGATCATGGCCCCGGTAATCGCTGCTACGGAAAACGGATCGACCAGTAAGGCTGCATCACCGGCAACCTCGGGCATGGAAGAAACATTGGAAGTTACGACCGGCACATCGCATTGCATGGCCTCTACAATGGGTACGCCAAATCCT
This sequence comes from Chitinophagales bacterium, assembly GCA_028278085.1. Lineage (GTDB taxonomy): Bacteria > Bacteroidota > Bacteroidia > Chitinophagales > JANQFB01 > JANQFB01. The sequence goes on along the minus strand of JANQFB010000259.1, from coordinate 2,652 downwards.
TCGAAACAGGAAACATAAAACAAAGCCAGGGCTGCGCCCATAACCGCCGCCAATTCGTCCAGGGGCAGGTAATCCAGGAAATATACCTCTTCCCTGAATTGCATTTGCTCATAAGCCTGGTGGATCGACCGGTTGCTCCATCCTTTGCTGCCGGCGATCAACAGTTTCACCGTCGAATTTTCCGTTTTTTTGAACTGATCGAAGGCTTCGAACAAGCGGGCTACATTTTTACGGGGTTGCAGCGGGCCGACATACAGGAAATAATCCGAACCTCCGGCATACTTTTCCCGGAACGCCTGCTGGCGGGCCTCGTCAATGGGTTGAAATTCTTTTTTAGGGGCATTATAGATCACCTCTATCTTATCCCGATCGAGGCCAAACTGGTCAGCCAGATCCTGCCGAGAAGCTTCGGAAACGGTTGCCAGGTAGTTGGCTTTTTTCACATAGCGGGGAACAAAGGTGCGATAAAACTTCCGGGCCAGGTAGGGCACATGCTCGGGATAATGCAGAAAGCCGAGGTCGTGGACCACCAATACGGAGGGATAAGGCGATTTTAATGACAAATAACCGTCTGTCGATAAAAAAAGGTCCGGCTGGTATTCGGCAAGCGTCTTGGGTAAGGCATGCTCCAACCAATAATACCATAATACCGGGTGCCTGGTCGGTGGTTCGACGACTAAACCCCTTACATTCTCATGAAACAGGAATTCTTTGGGAAAAGGCCTGTCGAATAGAAATAGAAATTGGTGCTCGGGATGGTCACGGGTGATCCTTTTCAGCGTTTCATAAGTAAAATAGCCGATCCCTTCCAGCTTGTTTTCGATCAGCAAGCGGGTGTTGACAGCAATCTTCATCGATGCAATAATAGCATATTTGTGTATGGGATTTAACTCCGGGGGAAAAATATGTTGGTATCTCCTCAGATGGAGCGCTCAGGATTAATGGAACCCAACACTTTTTTTGTATTATTTTTACGTTTATTTTCAATGGATTCCCGGGAAAACAAGTATAGAAAGTGGCTGGAAGCGTTGGATGATATCTACAAGCTGACGCGCAGCAACAAACTGGACCGCCTGGTTCATTATCCTTTCCGCTTGCCTTTTAGCTGGATATTCAGGAAGCTGATCGCACCCTTTTACCGGTCCGGTAAACTAACCCGTGTCAAAACATTTTGGAATGCCCCCATCTACCTCCTGTTACCGGCCAGCCTCGATATTTATGTTTTTGGTGCGAAAAATCACACTTCCGAGATACGGCTGGCCAAATTTATGATCCAGCAGCTCAAAGAAGGGTGCACTTTCTGGGATATCGGAGCACATGTCGGTTATTTCTCTTTATTAGCCTCCATTCTGACCGGTAAAAACGGTAAAGTCGTTGCCTTCGAAGCCACACCAAGAACTTACGACATACTCGTTAAAAATTTAGCCGACAAAAAAAATACCACAACCCATCACTACGCCGTTTCCGATACGGATGAAACGGTGGAACTGATCGAGTACCCGGTCGGGGATTCGGAAAATAATACCATTGTGGCTACTGGATCAACAGGGTTCAAAAGGGGAAAATCGATCCAGGTTCCCGGGATCAGGCTTGACACCTATGCGGAAAAGGATCATGATAAACCGGACTTTATCAAAATCGATGTGGAAGGCGCCGAATTAAGGGTATTACAGGGTATGGAACAACTACTGTCCCATCATAAACCGGTTATATTAATGGAATGCTGGAATATCAATGCACCCAACAGCATGCATGATGCGGCGGTAAAATTCCTGGCCCGCAAAGGATACGACAGCTATATCATTGAAAGATACGGCGAGTTGGAGATCATTCAGGATGTTCCCGGTTTTTTTCAGAAACATCCCAAGATCTCCGAAAACCTGGTATTTATGAAGCCCTAAAACAGGCTTTCCCATATTTCATGCAGCGAAAGTTTTTCTCCAACCTCGTTTTTCTGGTCACCGTCAATCTGCTGGTCAAACCTTTTTGGATCCTGGGTATCGACAGGTCTGTTCAAAACACCGTCGGATGGGCTGACTATGGGATATATTTCGCTGTATTTAACTTTTCGCTGTGGTTTTATATTTTTTTGGACGCCGGTATCAGTTATTATAACAACCGGAATATTGCCCAAAACCGGCAGCTCCTGGTTAAATATTTACCCAATATCCTGGTCGTGAAACTCCTGCTGGCCCTGATCTATGGGGGGATCAGCTTTTTAATTGCGCTCTTGATCGGTTTTAAAGGGCCCTACCTTTATTTGCTGGGCTTCCTGGCCGGGAACCAGGTGTTGATCTCCATGATCTTTTACTTCCGGTCGAATATTGCGGCGCTACACCGGTTCAAAACCGACAGTTTGCTATCGGTGATGGATAAGGTATTGATGATCCTGTTTTGTTCCTTCCTGCTATGGGGGGATCTCTTACCCGGGCCCATAACGATCGAAAGATTTGTGATGGCGCAGACATTGGCTTATTTGCTTACCCTGTTGGCAGCCTTTGTATTGGTTGTCCGGGAGACCACACTTTCCCTGAAATGGAAGCTACCCTTTTTGTTGCATACGCTGAAAAAAAGTTATCCCTACGCCATTGCGGTTTTGCTCATGACCCTCTATAACCGGATCGACGCTGTTATGATCGAGCGGCTGTTGGG
>JANQFB010000258.1 GCA_028278085.1 Chitinophagales bacterium | reverse complement strand
CGATCTCATCCGTACGATCAAGGATGCTTTGATGAAAGAGATCCGGGTATTGTTGCCGCGACTAATGGAACAGTATACCCGGCAACTGGAAGAACAATTTGACGTGGAAGCGCTGGTTTATGAAAAGGTGGCTGCCTTTTCTGCCGATAAATTAGAGGCGATCCTGTTTTCGATCATGCGCCGTGAATTTAAGTTTATCGAACTCATCGGCGCCCTTTTGGGCTTTATGATTGGACTCATTCAGTTGGTTTTAATTAAATTTATGTGATGTTGCGGATAAAAAAGATCATCAGCTTCGGTCTGCTATGGCTTGCGTTGCATGGGATAAGCCAGGCCCAGGATACGGCCACCCTCTTCTGTTATAACCTGTTGAATTTCCCCGGTTCGACCCCGGAAAGGGTTAACGATTTTAAAACGATCTTCCATAACCTGAAACCTGACCTGGTACTGGTCAATGAGTTGCAAACCGAGGCTGGGGCTGATAATATCCTGGATCTTGCCATCAACCAAAATGGTATCGATTATTACCAGCGGGCAGCCTTTACCGATGGCTTCGGCACGGAAAATATGCTTTTCTACAATAGCCGGAAGTTTGTCTTACACCAGCAAAAGCAAATTCAAACCGACCTCCGGCAGATCAATGAATACCTGGTCTATGTTAACGACCCCGAACTTTCCGTTCACCAGGATACGATATTCCTGGACCTTTTCTCCGCTCACCTGAAAGCCGGCAACCAGCCCGATGACGAACAAAAGCGATTAAATGAAGTGACCGACTTTCACGATCACCTGGACCAAAAAGCCCAGGGAGTCAATATCATATTCGGTGGCGACTTTAATGTTTACAACAGTAATGAACCTGGTTATCAGTTGCTGCTCAGCGGGGGAAATTATCCCTTGACAGACCCGATCGATATGCCCGGAACCTGGCATGCTAACCCTGCTTTCAGCGCCATCCATACTCAAAGCCCCCGGACAACGGCCTTTGGCGGTGGCGTAACCGGCGGTATCGATGATCGGTTCGACCAGATCCTGGTTACCGCCGATGTTATGAACGGTACCAATGGGGTTACTTATGTTCCCGGAAGTTACGAAGCCTTCGGGAACGATGGCCAGCACTTCAATGATGCCATTACTGATCCGCCAGGGCATCCGACTTTGCCCACAGCCCTTATCGAAGCGCTCCACGATATGTCCGACCATTTGCCGGTTATCATGAAACTGAAACTCGACTATGATCCCATTGCTGCCGGGATAGCCGATGAACCCAAGGTGCCGGTAAGCTATACGCTCTCAAACGGACAGATCCGGTTACAACTCAACAACCAAGGGTCGGATGAATTGACCCTGGAATTGATCAACCTTGCCGGTCAGTCACTTTGGCGGGAGGTACTTGCGCATCCCGATCCGGTGGTCGATCTGCCCGACCTCACCGGCGGTGTATATTTATTAAAATTGAGTGCTACCGGGAGATATCTATTCTCTGAAAAGATCCTGATCCACTAGCGCCCTCCGGTGCCGATCGCTGTTCTTTGTCCATGAAAAAGCCCGGCCAAAATATTGGTTTATTGATCCTGGGGCTGATCCTGGCCGGGATGGCCGGTGAACTGATGGTGCGGATAGCCGGAGACTATGATGACGACGGGAACTTCTTTATCCGCAATCGTCAATTAAAGCCATTCCGCCTACCCATACAAACCACAGCCGTTAAGATCGATCAATACTTGCGCCAGCAAGATCCCTACCTGGTTTATGATCCGACGCTGGGCTGGAAACCGAATGCCGGATTGGTGAATGGTAAAGGGATGTATACCTATAACCGGGATGGCATCCGGGCTAGTTCCGGGGATTGGAAGCTGGACACCGGAGACAGTATTGTTAAGATCGCTATTTACGGCGATTCCTTTGTTCACGGCGATGATGTGCCGTTCGAGCATTCCTGGGGACATATCCTGCAGCAACTATTAAGGCAGGCAGGTATGGAAGCAGAGGTCTGGAATTTTGGCGTTAGCGGCTATGATATGGCTCAAACACTGCTGCGCTGGCAATCCCTGAAAAATAACTTTAATCCCGATTGGGTCATTTTGGGCTTTCAACCGGGCAATGTCAAGCGCAATATCAACCTGATCCGTCCTATCCTGTACCCCAAAGCCGGCTTACCCTTTGCAAAGCCGAGGTTTGTATTGACCGATGGCGCATTGAAGCCGATCAACATTCCGGTACCCGAACCCGGGCAATTGCCGAAATTGATGCAAGGGTTCGACGAATGGCCTTTACGGATCCATGAACATTTTTATCAGCCCGACCATCACCGGGCCCGGTGGTGGCATACCAGCAAAATGGTCACCTATATTGCGGATCTTGTTCAGCATAACCGGTTCAATACGACGTATACCGATGCTTATTTTTATGACCTGGCCCGGGAACCGGCCCAACTCGCATTGAGGATCGTTCGGCAATTTCAAGCAACTGTCGAGACCAGATCCGTCGGTTTTATGGTGGTTAATTTACCGCAGTATTATAACCTGTCCTGGCACCGGCAGCATGGCCAGTTCGACTATGCGGAGTTGTTAAATGCCGTGGATTCCAGCGCTGTATTAGCAGATCCCGGGCCAGCCATGATGCAGTCAACCAAGGATATATCGACCTTGTTTGTCGGTAACGGGCACTATAGCCTAGTGGGTAACCGCCTGGTTGCGAAGGCCATTTTCGACCAGTTTATGGATTGATCCGTCGCCCCCTTTTGCTTCAAAAAAGCTATCTTTGCTACTTATGACGACACCTGAACAATTCAAGTCTCTTAAAGAGCGGCTGAAGTCGCTAAGGAGGTATCTTTGACGTCGATAAACGTCAAATACAGATAGAAGAAGAAGAGAAGATCACCCTTGCTCCCGACTTTTGGGATGATCCCAAAAAGGCGGAGCCAATCCTGAAATCCATTAAAACCAATAAGGCCTGGGTTAATGATTATCAACAGGCGCAAACTGCTGTCGACGATCTCGGTGTATTGCTGGAATTTTACGAGGCCGGTGAGGTAGAGGAACCGGAAGTGGATCAGCAACTGGCTACGGCGCTGAAGGTCTTTGAAGAACTGGAATTCAAATCCACCCTCAACCAGCCCGAAGACCACATGGGCGCGGTATTGCAGATCAATCCCGGAGCCGGTGGCACGGAAAGCCAGGATTGGGCGGAGATGTTGATGCGGATGTACATCCGCTACGGGGAAAAACAGGATTATTCGGTGAATGTCCTCGATGAGCAGCCCGGGGATGTGGCGGGGATCAAATCTGTTTCCATAGAGATCGACGGGCCCTTCGCTTATGGTTATTTGAAATGTGAAAATGGTGTGCACCGCCTGGTACGCATCTCTCCGTTTGATTCCAATAAACGTCGACATACCTCGTTCGCTTCGGTGTATGTGTACCCAATGATCGATGATTCGATCGAGATCGACGTTAACCCTGCTGACATCGAGTGGGATACCTTCCGTTCGGGCGGGAAGGGCGGACAGAACGTGAATAAGGTGGAAACCGCGGTACGGCTGAAACATAAACCCTCCGGCATTATTATCGAGTGCCAGCAGGAGCGCTCTCAATTGCAAAACAAGGAAAAGGCGATCAAAATGCTGAAATCGCAGCTCTACGAACAGGAAATGAGGGCCAGGGAAGAAGAAAGGGCCAAGATCGAGGCGGGCAAGAAAAAGATCGAGTGGGGTTCGCAGATCCGGTCCTATGTATTCCACCCTTATAAAATGGTTAAAGATCTTCGGACCAACCACGAAACCGGGAATGTTCAGGCGGTAATGGATGGAGAGATCCAGCCATTTATCAAGGCGTTTCTAATGGAGAAGCAGGAGGGCTGAGGGTATTGTTAAATGTACGATGGATGGAAAATGGGCAACCTTTGATTGGATAATTCGTTATATTTGGAATAAATGAAATAAACGCGTATGAATACCCTGGCTATTAAAACGGAGATCAAAAATATTATAGACCAGGTCGAGGATCTGGATATTCTGGAAGCTGTCAGGACAATCCTGCAGAAATCAAGACTTGATCCGGTACTCAAAGATAAACTCACCCAGCGGGCTATTCGCTCAGAACAAGATATTGAGGACGAAAGATTATTGTCGAGAAATGATCTCGTAGAACGAACCAACTCTTCACTCCGTAAGTGACCCTCCTTTATACAGAGACTGCCCTGGCCAGTCTCGAAGATGCATTGGAAATATTGCGTCCAAACGTTAGTTTCGAAAAGCTAATAGAGATCCGTGATAATATTCTTAACAGAGCCGATCAGTTAGTCGAAAATCCTTTGCTAGGTCAAAAAGAAGAATATTTAGCACATCTAAACAAAGGTCATCGAAGGCTAATTGAGGGAAATTATAAAATCATTTATCGCCTGGAGGGGGAGCAGGTAGTGATCACAGATATTTTTGACTGCCGTCAGGATACCGCGAAGATGAAAGCCTAAGTGCAAAACGCTTTCAAAAAAAGAAAGCGATTTAAAACCTATTAAGCAATTCCTGCTTTTTGTTAGGAGATACATCCACCATCGACCCGTCGATCAGGGCCAGCATTCCGCCTTTGCCTTTTTTATAGCCTTTTACATGCTGCATATTGACCAAATGGGATTTATGTACCCGCAGGAAATCAAATTCATTCAGCAGCTCTTCATAAAATTTTAGGGTTCGGCAGATCACCTTTTTCTGACCGTCCATCAGGTGGAAATCGGTGAAGTTATCATTGCCCTGGCAGCGGACGATATCCTTGACCTGCACCACATCGAAACCGTCGAGCAACGGCAGCACCACTTTGTGCAGTTGTTTATTGACCGTTTGGATATTCTCGATCAGGATCTTGGTATGAAAGGCATAGCTTTGATTTTCCCTTTCCCGGACCACCTTCTCCACGGCAGCGATCAATTCATCGATATCGATGGGTTTAAGGATATAATAGGCAGCGCTGAAATTCAGCGCTTTCATGGCATAATTGCTGAATGCCGTAACGAAAATGGTTTCGAAATTGATCGTTTCCACCTGCTCCAGCAGATCGGAGGCATTGCCATAGGGCATTTCCACATCCAGGAATACCACATCGGGCTGATGCTCCCGGATGGCTGCCAGACCGGTTTTAACGGAAGGTGCTTCCCCGGCCAATTGAATGTCCGGGCAATATTTTTCCAGGTAATTTGCCAGCGTTTCCCGGCTGGCTTGTTCGTCTTCTACTATAATGGCTTTTAACATATGCTTTTCCTCTTACCGCCGTTGTCCGGCATGATCCGTTGACTGAAAATTCTGCCAAACCAGGCGCCGGATGTATTCCAAAAACTCAAACCTCTTCCAATTGGTGGAAGGGAATATGGATCATTACCCGGGTACCGCTATCCGGCCGGCCATTCAGATCCTCGATCCTGACACTGAGCTTCGTATGGTGCAGGTCGTTCAGGATCTTTAACCGCTCTTCCGTATTTTTCAATCCCATGGATTTGGATTCCTGTTGATTCTTTGTTTTCAGCGCTTTGGAACGCTCTCTTCCGATGCCGTCGTCTTCAACGCTCACCAACAAATAGGTGCTATCTTTCTTGATCGACACTTTCAGCATGCCTTTATCCTCTTTGTACCGCAATCCGTGCCAGATCGCATTCTCGATATAAGGTTGCACTAACATTGGCGGTATTTCTATTTTTTCCGTGTCGATCTCCGGATCAACCTCAAAAGCATAGTCGAATTTATCCTTGAAGCGGAAATGTTCGAGGCCGAGGTAAAGCTCTAAGA
>JANQFB010000256.1 GCA_028278085.1 Chitinophagales bacterium | reverse complement strand
TTAAGCAATATTCCCGCACCATCGAACATCCTGATCAACGATGTAATCGTCCCATCGAATCTTTACCTTAATGGCTCCTTGACCATAACTGGCAAGATCAACATTCCCTGAAATAATTTCTACACTTAATCCATTTAACCAGATGGTTCGGTTTTCAAATGAAGGGACACTATCGGTAATATACTGATCATTATTAGGATTAGAAATCCAGGTATAGATAGGTACCGGAGCAGGATTGGTATTAAGGGACAGGATTTTTTCCGGGCAAAGTCCTCGACAATGATATCCATCTTCACTATCCCCTCCTGCATAAAGGCTATACTCTACAGTGCCATTGATGACTTCCGCTGTCCATGCCTGGTAGGGAAATTCAGCAACAATATTTCGGATTCGATCATCACCATCATCATCGATAATGTTAAACAGATCAGACATACCGGTAAACGGATTGGGTTTAGTTTGAGGATGGTCTCGTTCAATGGGAATGTAATCATGTCCCCAGCAACAATTTACCGTGGGTTGAGTTGGACAGGTGCCTGCAAGGTTGTAATGGTATTTAAAATCATAGTTCCCCTCTGCAGTCAGGGGGTATAGCCAACTACCTAGTGAATTTGGATTTCTAGGATCTCCAGAAAAGAAGATGTCTTCAACTATTGAAGTGTCCTTTTGATCTTTCCCTACCTGAATATATGCGTACAGTCCCCTGGTCCAAGGATCAGTACAACCATTGCCTTCATGCTTGGGGATGTCATAAACTGACAATTTTTGATGGTTTTCGATCCACAGGTATTGATTTTTGGGATCTCCTAAAGTATCCCATTCTGTACGCGGGAATCCCATTGGAAGTTTAATCCTTATGGCATCTCCATAATTCACGAAATCACGCAGTATATATTCACCTCCACTGGGGTTATTGAGAACACTATACTCTTCAAAATTTACTTCATTACCTGTACTGGCATCTAAGGCACTAATCAAGTCTGATTTTTTAAATTGCTTGGAGATATCCTCCCAGCCATACCAACCTAAATGTTGCCTATCAAATCCGGAAATAATATTCCCAACATGCGAGTACGAGGTCATACTGAAATTTTGTGGGTATGTTAAAAAAGTGATTCTGCCTAAACCACCACCAGTATGCCATTCGTTACGACCAAATAGCGCATGAAAATATTCTCCAATAAAAACACCAGATTCTGCATTGCAGGATTGCAATCGACTGCCAATAAATACCCTATAATCATCAAATGGAGTCTGAAGTAATGTATAGCTTTCAAAAATTCTTACATCATCAATATACACCGCGGATCCATTGCAAAATGTTCCGCCGTCAGATGATAGGTGAATTCCCAAATACTTACTTTCCGTTTTTTGGGATATAAAAACAGGCGATTTAAATGAATTGTATCCAGCCATATTGCTGACATTGTTGTTTTGTCCATCCAGGATAACATCAGATCCTGATGCTAGCGTCATAGCTACATGAGTGGGTGTATCACTTTTGACAATGCGCATATTGCCAGCGCACACTTCAGATCGTGCCGTTACCTGAACCTGGTATTGCCGGTGCTCATAATAGGTGATGGGTTGATCTGTTATGATCGAGGCATCATGTTGACCGCCTTGGATGCCAAGAGAATTGCCCTGTGATCGGCCATGGAACGATCCCCTGAATGGATCAATGTTCGTCTTGTCGCAGACCGTATTGGGTAATGTCCCATTATCATAAATAAAACCAGGTTGCCCATGTTCAAAACCAGCGTTATGAATTAAATGAAGTGTGTAGTTGGGTGCCATGCCAAGCCCCCCAACACATGGGTTGTCCTGAATATTTCTCCATACAATTTGAATAGCATCAATTGATTTATTGGGAAGCTTGTTTTTTGGAGCTCCGGGTTCGGAATTATCCCAAAGATCAAAATCATTCAAATTATAGCCATGAGCTGTTGTGAATGATCCATTTGTTATGGTTTTATTGTTGATCGCTTCAAATACAGCCAGATCTTGGTCTTTAGAATTACATGGTACCGTAATGATTTCCGGATAATAATCTCCCAACACTCTATAATCTCCGAAAGACATATCATAAAAGTAGCTTGTTAGGTTGCCGGGTGTTGGTGTCTGGCTACCGGACAATGTATGATTAAACCATGTTTTATTAAATACATCCAATCCACTTGCATCCACCACATTACGAGGTAATGCATGTGGTGGCCAAGCGGTATAGTTCAGCACACAACCCGGTGTGCCGGCCACACAAGGCTCACAATCTAATTCTGCAAAAATAACCAGCACCCTTATTTCACCGTTGGCTGGTAATGAAACCCCGTTTTCAGAATTTATATGCCCGAAAACAAAACGAGTCAAAAAACACAACAGCATGACAAGTACCATGCTTCGAAAAAAGTAATGCATACGTACAATTTTTGTTACTTGGTTAAGATCAACTTTTCGGTGTGGGTAGTCTTTTCACCGTCTGTCAATCTTAAAAAATAAATACCGGGTAGGAATGTTGAAAGGCTTAATTCAGTCCTCTTATCATTTATTTGAGCTTTGTATACCTCCCTACCATACACATCATATATGGTTATAAATTGGGCTAGCTTTTGATTTTCTTTTTCGCTTATGGTTATAAAAGTCGACCCTATAAATGGATTAGGGGCAATGGACATGTTGATGGGATCTTCCTCAGGCTGAGGTACGAAAACATCGTCTTCGTATTTCCTGATTTGGAAGGTAAAATTGTAAGTCAAATATGGTATATTAAGGGAAGTGTCTCCGTAAAATATGATGTAATTTGTTGTAATACATGGCGACGATCCATAGTAAGGTATTGAAGACGGGGGTATAAAATAGCATTCTTTAAAATGGGTAATGTTAAAGAATTTAAGGGGGTCCGCCGGAAAAATGAATGGTGGATGATGCCCTCCAAGACCACAATTACTATAATGGTGATCAAAATTAATGCACCACACTTTTCCATAGGCTTTCGGCAAAGAATCTGGGTAGGTTCCCTCGGTGTTATATGGCAGGGAATCACTGTAAAAGGTGGAATCATCCCATCTGATTTCTAATGGAAATTTAACATTAAGTAAATCTATTATTCCCCCTCCGTTTCCACAGGGGTCAAAACCTGAAAAGTCTGATACCATTACTTTTTGAGCCTTATCACACAATTTTCCAGGGCCGCAACCCCAGGAAGTGCAAAATCTTGCATTGAAGGCATTGGTGTCTACTTTTTCGTTTACTTCTCCGAAAATAGTGTCAGCGCCTCCGGTTTGTTTGGCATCCTTATGGTACCCTATATATACTGTATCTCTTTGTCCGTCGCCATTCTGAATCCAGACAGGAAAAACCCATTTGGGCTGTTTTTGTGCTCCG
>JANQFB010000202.1 GCA_028278085.1 Chitinophagales bacterium | reverse complement strand
GTTGTCCTGAACGGTAACAAAGATCGAGTGATCCCGTTGTTGAAAGCGCAGAAGGATATGTCCATGACCTTGTTTATGCAGCACCCCATGTACAATGGCGTTTTCAACATAGGGTTGGATGATCATGGTAGGAATACCGATCGCTTCGATTTCCATATCCGGATCTACTTCCACCTTAAAATCGAATTTATTCCCGTGGCAACGTTTCTGTATGTCAAGATAATTCGTTAGCATGCGAATTTCACTTTCCAGGGTGATGAAATGTTCCCTGGAGTTTTCCAGGATATGCCGGATGAGCTTGGAAAAACGGACCAGGAAATCAGATGCCTGCTCGATATTATTGGTGAGAATATAGCTATTGATCGATTCCAGGGTGTTGAAAATGAAGTGAGGGTTCATTTGCGCCCGCAAAGCGTTTTGTTCCAGTTCCAGCAATTTCTTTTCCGTACGTAATTGGGCTTCCATCTGTTTTTTATGATGCCCCCTTTTTATATAGAGGTAAAGCAAAACGAATATGCCCAACAGCAGGATGATCCCCGCTACCGAGAAAAATAATAGCGATTGCTGCTGCTCGATCTTTGTGCTTTGATGCTCGAGGGTTAATTTTTGCAAGGCCAATTCCCGGTCTTTCTTTTCCGTTTCATAGCGCGTCTGTAGTTCCGCGATCTGTTTTGATTTTTGTTTGCTGAATAAAGTATCTTCCAGGGTTTTCAAGGCTTTCAGGTATCGAAAGCCTTCGGGGTAATTCCCAATGGCGGCATAGCTGTTGTACAGCGCTTCGTAAGCTTCCCGCATGGGCAATTTGGAGTAGAGGGAGGTATCCATTTTCACCACATTGAGCCCGCTTTCGATAGCAGCCTCCATATCCCCCTTGGCATACAGGCATTGCCCCATGCTTGAGTACACATAGGCCACACCGATAACATCTCCCTGCTCCACCCAAAGATCCAGGGCTTGCTGAAAATAGTCCAAAGCCTGCTCATAATTGCTATCCACCTTTTCAATACTGGCCAAATTGAAATAGTTATAAGCAGGGCCGAAAGTGTCGCCGATTTTTTCACTGGCGTTTATGGACGCCAGGTTATAAAAGCGGGCGCTATCCAATTGACCTTTGTCAAAATAATTGATGGCAAGGTTGGTATAGGAAAATGTTAATCCATACCAGTTTTCATAAGTTTCGTAGATCTTCTTCGCCCGGAGGTTGTATTCCAGCGATTTCTCCAGGTTTTGATTGTCCGAATGGATCAGGGCAATATTGTTGTAGGAACCGGCCATTTCCATGGAATCGCCGAGCGTTTCCCAGTTTTCCAGGGCTTTCAGATGATAAGCCAGGGCGGTATCAAAATGGTTGTGATCATTGTAATATACCGCGATATTATTATACACCTGACCTAAGCCATCCAGGTTTTCATTGGTTATAAATATCTCCAGGGCCTTTTGCAAAAAATAATAACTGCTATCCTGGTGCCCCATACTTGAATAAATAGCCGCAATGTTATTGTATTTATAGGCCACGGAATTGATATCCTCACTTTGTTTCTTGAACTCAAGGGATTTAAGTTCGTATTTCAGGGCTAGATCATAATGGCCGCTTTTACTTTCGATATTTCCAATATTGTTGTACAGATTTCCCAGGATGACAATATCGCCGAGTTGTTCTGCCAACCGGATGGCCTCCTTGAAGTATTTACGCGACTCCACCAAATTGAAATGCTTGGAGGCCAGACCCAATTCATGCAGCACGATCAGCTTTTCCTTGCCCTGGGTGCCGGGTAAAACTTTTTTGAGACTATCGATCGAAGATATCGAGGCAGATAGAGGCCCGGGAATAATCAGGCAAATGAACATTGCCCGCAGACACTGCATAACCATTTTTGACAAGTTTAAGTTATCATCAAACCATTCAATCAACTCTCCATCCGCAAAACTCTCTTGTTTATTTGCTGATCTTGGGATATCAGCCCATAACGGCTATTGTGTGGGGTAAAGTTCTATTTTCCTTGAACTGAATTCAACGAAAAAAGTTTCAAATCTTACGCATGGGATAATAGGAACAGGTTATTCAAACCTGTTCAACACATTAATATCCGGCCAGGTATCTCCCGTCTGGTGTGTCTGAAAACTGGTCAAGCCATCCCGGAGATCCTTCACGAGATCCCGTTGAATAAAGCCCGCAAAGGTATGCCTATAAGAAAATTCAGGCGGATTAAAAAAATGCTATACTTACAACTCTAACCTATCCTAATGATGGCCTAAATGATATTGCTCATCTGGAGCGTTATTCGATGAAAGCAGGGTTGTTCGATCGCTTTACACCTAAAATATTCCCCGAAAAACAACATCTGTAAATCCCGATCACCGGTTTTTCCTGGTCGGGAAAAATTTACAAGATCGGCCCCTCGATCCAAATTTTTTACGTAACTTGCATTACAAACTACCATGTTATGCTAAGTAAATTCTTCCGGATGTGCTCCGGCGCCGATCCCGATCTCTTAGAGGATAGCCCAAAGTCAGAACGGATCAAATATGCCGGTATCGGGGGAACGGTATTTTTTACCGCCCTGATGGCCACTCTCGCCTCTTCCTATGCTTTCTATATCGTTTTCGACCAGCTTTACCTGGCCGCATCTTTTGGGTTGATCTGGGGGCTACTCATCTTCAACCTCGACCGGTATATTGTTTCGACGATCATCAAACAAGATCAATTCAGAAAGGAGCTGTTACAAGCCAGCCCACGGATCATCCTGGCGGTGATCATTGCCCTGGTGATATCGAAACCCCTGGAGCTGAAGATCTTCGAGAAAGAGATCGACCGCGTGTTATTGGAACAGAAAGAAAACCTGACCTTACAGCACCAGGCGCAGGTTGCCGGTCAATACCAGTCAGAGATCGATCGGCTGGAAGGTGAGATCCTCAGCCGCAAAAGCGCCATTGAACGCAAAGAAAAGGAAGTCGATGCCTTGTATCATGCCTATATCCATGAAGCAGAAGGTACACAAGGCACCCTAAAGATCGGTAAAGGTCCGGTATACACGGAAAAACGAAGCAAACATGATACGGAGGCCAAAGCATTACAACAACTTCGCACCGATAACCGGGCGCCAATCGCCAGGCTCGAAGAAGAGCTCGCTATCTTGAGGCAACAACAAGCGGCACGCGTCGCCGAAGGCCAACCGGTAATCGATGGTTTTGACGGACTGTTGGCTCGTTTGAGCGCCTTAAATGAATTGCCATTTTTACCTGGCTTTTTCATTTTTCTGTTGTTCCTGGCTATCGAAACGGCTCCCATCATGGCCAAACTGCTGGCCCCTATTGGCTTTTATGATTTACGCTTCAATGATGCAGTGGCCGATAAGTTGAGTTGGATGAAGCAGAAAAGTATGCATCGCGAAGCCTTACGCCGGACCGACCAGCAATTGAACGAAACCGCTTTCGGAGAACTTTCCAAAGAAAATGAGCTGGCTCTGTTCAAAAAACAAAAAGCCCGGGAAATTTTAGCGTGGCAAGCCGAAGCCTTTTATAAAGATCAGCAGAAGTGGGTCTGACGAAATACTCCTGCCCTCCGTAAAAACATAACCTTTCTTGCCAATTGAGCGGTTCGAATTCATGATTTGAAAGGCTTGACCATGTTCCGTCAAAAACAGATCTGTGATTACGGGACCCGATCGTTCTTTGTTCGTCCTGATTCTTCCATTGTTCGTCCCAAATCTTTGCCTGGCCTTTAAAACGTGGTGCGAGGGCCATAAATTTAGGCAGCTCGACGCATAGGCAAAATTTTACTTACGCAAAAAAATATATGACATGAAACAATGGGAAAACTTACTTGGGATCTCTCTTTTTTTGCTAACCTTAGGCCTTTCAGTTATCCATGCTCAGCCACCCGATCAGGAATGGCACATCTCCACGATTTCAGAAGGCTTTGAAGAATTTTTGGCCTCCCAGCCTGACAGTATTGCCGAAAAGCACCAAAAAGGGATCGAAAGATACCTTTGGTTTTACCGGGACCGGGTCGATCCCGACGGCTTCATCAGCAATCCTTTCCAGGGATTCGGACCGGCTGATCCGAATGCTCCGGCCGGTTCCGTTCCATTTTGTTCCGGAAGCGATCCGGCCGATTGGTCATTGGTGGGACCGGAAAGTATTTCTTCCCAGGAAATGGGGCTCGTGGACGAAATATATGTACCCGCAGATGAATCCTATTACCTTATAGGCGCTTCCATGGGAGGTTTGTGGAAACGGACACCTGGAAATCCCACCTGGCGAAACGTGACGGATCAGCTCAACGTGCCGCTTTTCAAGGTGAGCTCCATTGTCGGAGATCCATTCGACCAGGACCATATCTATGCTACTGTAGGAGGAACCAGCTACGAGGAAAATGGCGGTCGCCATGGAATGGGGATCATCGAATCATTTGACGGAGGTGATACCTGGGCCTTTAATACAGGATTTAACATAGCTATGGGTAACAACCCATATGTCAATGTCGTGAAAATAATTATCGATGTTCATCGGTCTGTTTCTTCAAGCCAGTTGTGGCTCTTCGCCATTACAGGCAGGCATCTGCTTCAATCGACCAATTCAGGAGCAACCTGGGTGGTGCTTTCACAGCCAGGCCATTTGGCTGATCCCGGCATATATAGCAACTGGTATGAACTGGAAGCAGACCACATCGGCAATCTATTCCTTACCTCCCGGAATCGATATGCGCCAGGTGCCAAACTGTGGAAAAACGATGCTTTGTCCGGATGGATCGACTTAACGACTAATATCAGTGTAGATACTGCTATCAGAATGAAGCTGACAGAACCCAACGGAGGGACCATTTATGCTTTGATCGATGTAGCAGGAAGGAAAGTCATGCGATCCATTGATTATGGCTTCACATGGACTAACTTAGGATTAAGCGTGGGCGGCGCCGGGCCTAAGATGGAGATCGAATATTCTCCGCTAAAGAACAAGCTTTACATCGGTGGTCTGCATTGTTATAGGCATGATCTGACACTTACAAGCACCTCGTTTGTTAGTCAGGGTCATGTGGATATAAGAGATATATATTTTGTCAACACACCCAGCTCTGACCTGCATGTATATACTGCCAATGACGGGGGCGCCTCCTTAGTGGTTGACGGTGCCTTTGGCTATTCCAGTCTCAATGGTGATCATTTACCCATTACGGAATTCTATGATGTCGGCACACATGACTTATTTCCCGATCGATTTGTATCGGGCTGCACCCATAACAACACCTTTGTCAAGCGGTTCGGTACCTGGTATAATGTATTCGCGGGTGATGGCAATGCTTCCATCATTGACTGGGGCAATGCCGATCAGGGGTACATCACCGGGAACCACCTCATTAGGAAGTATATATTTTCCAGCGGCAACACGATTAATATCGACCCCATCAATTCAACAAACACAAGAGGCGGGGGAACCTTGATCGGCATAACCCTGGAACAAGATCCTGTAGATTCCTCCATTGTTTACTATGCCAGAAATACCGATGGCAACGGCAACAACTGGCTGAACATTTACTTCGATAGCGGAACCAAACACTGGGAGAATCGGAATATTCCCTACGTTAGCAGGATCGGTGCATTCAAAGTGGCGCCTTCCAACAATTTGCGAAGCTACCTGGCCGAATACAAAGCCAACAACTCCATCAACAAGCTCCTCCGTTCAGATGATTTTGCCAATACCTGGATCAGCCTCGGGCAAAGACCCGTTCAATCTGCTTCCGGGACTTTTGCCTTAAACCAGGTACTCGGGTGGCGCAGGATCAGTGATATAGCTATCGCCCCATATGACGAGGACAAAGTGTGGTTTTCGGTGACCGGTTTTGCCGGTGCGGATGAAGAATACCGGGTTTTGCGTTCCGAAGACGGAGCCGGACACCTGACAGACTATTCGGAAGGCCTGCCTCGTTTCCCGGTGCATTCCCTGGTCTATATGGAAGGCACCAATGATCTCCTTTTTGCCGGTACGGAAACCGGCGTGTACTACCGCGATGCAAGCATGAGCCAATGGGAATGTTTCGCCGAAAACATGCCCATGGCGATCATCACGGACCTGGATATCAACTATTGCACACATGAGCTGATTGCCTCCACCTATGGCAGGGGCATATGGAAAACAACCATACCGGCTGATCTTTCCGAGCTCGTTATCACCACATCCCAGACCTTCACAGGAGCAGGACTGGACATCAATGCCAATATCCGTATCAAACCCGGTGCCACACTCACGGTACAAGGGGAGTTGAGGATGGGAAAGAACAAGCGGATCATCGTAGAACGGGGTGCAGCCCTGGTGGTGGATGGTGGCCGGCTCACCAATAATTGCGAAGCGCTTTGGGCCGGCATAGAGGTTTGGGGCAACAGCACTGAGCCGCAACAACCCGAGACCATCCTGTTAGATCCGGAGCAGGGCACTGTCGTGATGAAAAACGGTGCGATCCTGGAAAACGCCATTAACGGTATTACTACCCAAAATCTTTCGGCTGCAGGCTATCATGGCGGAAGGATCTTCGCCATCAACTCATCTTTCCTGAACAACCGCTTCAGTGTCGAAATGCTATCCTACGCCTTTCCCAATGAAAGTTATTTCAACAATTGTACTTTCGAATGCACCGGGCCATTGGTCGATCCCGGCTATGTAGACGCTTTCGGCAGATCGCTCGGAACAGCCACACATGTACGACTATGGGATGTGCATAACATCGAATTCCAGGCAAATACCTTTGTCAATTCCGGCTCCTTCGATCATGATATCAGGGGTATCGGTATCCATAGCCTGGATGCAGATTATTTTGTCATTGGAAGCTGCAATGCCTTTGATGCCAATGGTAACTGCGTAGATTTCAACCCGGCATTTGTTAATCTGACCAAAGGAATTGAATTCACCAGTAGTACGGGAGGTCACCAGGTTTCCATCATCCGTAATCAGTTTGACAATGTGGTCCAGGGTGTTTACCTCAATGGTGGTACAGCAAATTATGTGAGCAACAACAACTTCATTGATTTCAAGGGATCTACCTCCTTTGGTCCATTCTTTCTTTTTTCATGGGGCGTTTATGCCGAATCTACCTTTGGTGCCACGGTGCAGGATAATAACTTTCAA
>JANQFB010000079.1 GCA_028278085.1 Chitinophagales bacterium | reverse complement strand
GTCGCTGGATACCGGCTTAGCCAAGACCTATCCCTATTCCAGGATCGAACCGAGGGCCGATGGTTACGGGATCGCCGTATTTTCCAAGTACCCCCTGATCGATCTGCAAACAGTATATTTACAACAAGTGCCTAACCTTGCCGGCAAGATCAGGCTGCCGGAAGCGGATGTAGGTTTTACCATATCCCATTTGATCACGCCGATAACGGAAACTTCGTACCGGCTTCGGAATAAGCATATCCGTCAGATCGGGAAACATGTCTTGAAAAATGAAGGGCCTCAACTGGTGATCGGTGACTATAATACCGTTCCCTGGGATTCGGCGATCTCCAACTTTAAATCCAGAACCCGCTTAATGGACAGCCGGAAAGGCTTTTCCGCAACTTTCCCCAATTGGCTTAGCTTACCTATGATACCGATCGATTATATCTTCCATTCCCCGGAAATCGCCTGCCTGGGATTTCAAACCATTGAACGGACCTCCTCCGATCATCTGGGGATCATTGGATCCTACCGGATGAAAGACCGGTAAGCATCGACAGATCATAAGCTATGCATTGGAGGAAGTGATCCGGTATCAAGAGTAGATAATCACCGGATCCGGTGGGTGGAAGGCAATCCTAATTAAAACTGGCCTTTGCGGATTCCAGGTTGTCGAAAACAACCAGGGTACGGTCGAGTTTTGTCATGTTGAACAAAATGACGATCTGCTCACTGGGACTGGCAATGACCAACTGTCCTTCGGCATTCCTGATGGTATTGAAATAGCTCATCAGTTTCCCCAGCCCCTGGGAGTCGATCCATTCTATATTTTCCAGGTCAAGAATAAACTTTCGCTGTCCCTGATCCAATAATTCGCTTATTTTATCAGCCAAAGCCCCCATATTCGACCGGTGGGCTTTGATAATGTTGATACCGTTCTCTTGGATAAAAGTTGGATCCATGAATTCGGGGTTTAATTAACAATAAAAATAAACTCATTTTATGGACTTTTTGTATCTTGCCGACAAAGAATGTTTTTTTATATGTTAATATTTTTACATTGAAAGTTAGCGGCCCTGCGCCAGCGGCGGATTGAACCGTTTACTGGGCATGCCATAACTTGTTGAAAACTTTATTATACCGATGTTAAATTCACCCCTCTTCGAAGTTGCGATCTCCCTTTCACTGATCTACTTTTTATTAGCCTTGCTGACTTCCGGTATCAATGAATTTGTTACCAGCATGTTGGCCAAAAGAGGACAGGTGCTCCGGGATGCACTGGCCAATATCCTGGATGATCAATCGACCAAAAATTGGGTATCCCATATTTATGACCATCCTCTGATCAAATCGATCTCCAAGAAAAAGACCTCTTTGCCCTCCTATATTTCCCCGGACACCTTTGTAACCGTGTTCAGCGACCTGCTGATGCAAAACGAGGACGGCAAGCCGGTGAAAAGAACCTTCGAAAATGTTGAAAAAGCTGTTGACGGACTGGAAGACGGGGATCTTAAAACGATGCTGCAAACGCTATTACATAATGCTGAGAATGATATCAACAAGTTCCAGAAAGAGTTAAAGAACTGGTACGATACCCTGATGGACCGGGTCTCAGGTTGGTATAAAAAAGAGATCAATAAGATCATTTTCGTTATATCCCTTATTGTATGTTTTAGCCTGAATATCGATACCTTTAAAATTACGCAGACCTTGTGGACCAATCCACAATTGAGAGCAGCGATGGTAGCTGCAGCAGAAGAACAGGTCAGGCAAAACCAGGCGCTACAAAGCGATTCCCTGTTCAATGCCGCAGCCAACACAGATTCTTTGTTACAGGATATTAGGATGACTTACCATGATATCACGGCACTGAGCCTGCCCATCGGCTGGAAAGGAAATGAAGAGATCATCCAATGCTCCAAAAAAGACGATTCCTGGTCGATCGACTGGAAAAACTTATTTCTCAAGATCGGTGGTTTGCTGTTTACATCCATTGCCGTACACTTTGGCGCCCCGTTTTGGTTCGACTTGCTCAACAAATTCATCAATTTCAGGGCTTCGGGCAAAAAGCCGGCATCGTCAACTAGCTGATCTCCGTTTTTGGTCCGTTAGGTTTGATGCTTAAAGTGGGGCTAAAGTATTGGGATGGCTCTCGCAAAGATCGAATCTTCTTTGCCCCTTACGGAAAAAATTTCTTAATTTAGTCCGTTAGGAACCACTCATCCAGCCTAAGCCAATACTTTGATGAAAAACAACCACTCCTTATTTGTTAGTACTGTTTGTTTTTTAATTAGTGTCAATATAACACTTTTACAGGCTCAGAATGCCAGTATCAGCGGGAAAGTAGTGGATGATGAAGGATTACCAGCTATTGGCGCAACTGTTGCGATCAAAGGAACATCAACGGGAACCACTACTGATCTGGACGGGAAGTACCAGTTATCGGATCTGGATACCGGCACTTATACCCTGAGGTTTTCTTATATCGGTTTTGCGACGCAGGAACAAACGCTGCAGCTTTCCGCCGGAGAACAAAAAACCCTGGACATAAACTTGCAGGAAGACGCCTTACTGCTCGATCAGGTGGTGGTGGTCGGTTATGGTACCAAGGTCAAACGAAATATTTCCAGTGCCATCAGTTCGGTGAGCGCCGAAGAGATCCGGGACAAACCCGTTCACAACTTTACCTCAGCCCTCCAGGGCAAGGCGGCCGGTGTGCAGATCACCACCGACAACGGATTGGCCGGATCGCCGACTACCATGCGGATAAGAGGCACTAAAACACTATCCAGTTCGGCAGAACCGCTATATGTGATCGACGGGATACCCCTGCTGACCAATGACATCAGCGATGCCGGCAACCGGTTGGGCTATAACACCAGTCCCTTGAGCAATATCAATCCAAACGATATCGAGTCGATCGAAATATTAAAAGATGCGGCTGCCACATCGATCTACGGAGCACGTGGCGCCAATGGTGTCGTGCTTATTACCACCAAAAGCGGAAAGCAAAATGCCGCTGCCATGATCGATGTCAATTATAACAGCGGCCTTTCCGCGGCTTCCAACCGGTTAAAAATGCTCAATGGCCAGCAATATGCCGATCTCTACCGGGAGGCCTGGGATAATGACGTCGCCGACGGGCTCATCTCTCCCCAGAAACCTTTTGAATTACCGAATAATATTCCCGAAGACTCCATTGCCAATACCGACTGGATCGATGAAGTGCTGCGGATCGGCCGTTATCATGACCTGAACCTTTCGGTTAGCAAAGGGTGGAAAAAGGTAAACACCTATTTCGGCGGAGCTATCAGGGATGAAAACACCTTTCTGGCTGGGAATAAATTCCAACGCATGAGCTTTCGAAACAACTTGTCTTACAGCCCGCTGAAAACCTTATCCATGGGTTATAATATGAGTATTTCGAATACGGCCAACAAATATGCACTTTCCGGTTGGGCCGGAGGTATCGGCCGGGCCCAATCGACGGCCTTACCGATCTTTCCGGTGTACAACGATGATAATTCCTTTTATGCTTTTACCAATGAGACCAACCCGGTACAGGAGATCACTTTATTGGATAACCGGAATAACAGCCTGAGGACATTGGGGAATGCATTTGTGGATTATGAGATCACGCCCGGCCTTCGCTTCCGCAACGAATTCGGCCTCGATCTCATCGATCAAAAAGAATACTTTTTTACGCCTGCAGGTATGGGCTACCGGATCAATGAAGACGGCGATTCCATCGTACAGGCAGAGGACAGGAATATTAAATACACCACCTGGAACCTGAACACTATTTTATCCTACAGCAAAGCCCTTAACGAAAACCATGACCTGGAAGTGATGGGAGGATTTAATCCCAACCACACCGTCGAGGACTACCGGTATATCAAAGCCATCGAATTCGAGTCGGATGAGCCGTCGCCGATCGAAAATGCCCAAATCGTTGAGATCGACACCGCCGGAAAAGGCCAGGAATATAGTTTTGCGAGCTTTTTCGGGCGACTCAACTATGAGATCAACAAAAAATATCTCTTCCAGGTCAGTTTCAGACTAGACGGCTCTTCCCGCTTCGGGGCCAATAACAAATGGGGAAATTTCCCTTCTGCCTCTTTTGGCTGGATCATATCGGATGAGCCATTTTTGTTCGAGTCGAGGGTGCTGACCTTTTTGAAGTTGAGAACCAGTGTCGGTACCGTAGGTAATGCGGAGATCGGTAATTTCGATCAATACAGTTTCTTCAGCATCCACCAGAATTATGCCGGAGAGGCGGGGATCGGCCCGGATAATATTGCTTCCGCCGACCTGAGCTGGGAAACCACTACCAAAACAGACTTGGGTTTGGATTTCGGGTTCTGGCAGAACCGGATATCCGGGACCATCGAGCTATATTATGAGGAAACCAAAGACGTATTGATCAAGAATTTTCCCTTATCACCTTCCAGCGGTTTTGGATCCTTACCGGCTAAAAACATTGGCAAATTGAGTAATCAGGGCATAGAAGTCCAGATCACCTCTAATAATATCAATCCGAAACGAAAGCTAAAATGGAAAACCGATCTTAATTTTTCAGCCTACAAAAACAAAGTGCTCGATCTGGGCGGCCTGGCCGATGTATCCGGCAGCAATTTCGGTGAAAACCGTGCGATCGTGGGACAGCCGGTCGGTGTATTTTTCATTGCCGAATCGGCGGGCATCGATCCGGAAACCGGACAGGAGATGATCTATGACCTGGAAGGCAATATCGTACCACTCGATGCCTCCAATTCCGTAACGGAAAGGAAGCCCATGGGTCAGCCTTATCCCACCTTTTTCGGAGGCATCAAGAACGAATTCGA
This sequence comes from Chitinophagales bacterium, assembly GCA_028278085.1. Lineage (GTDB taxonomy): Bacteria > Bacteroidota > Bacteroidia > Chitinophagales > JANQFB01 > JANQFB01. Next base: position 1,425 of record JANQFB010000079.1, on the reverse strand, counting down.
ATTTAAAAACCTGGGCCTGGAGTTCCTGGTGGTCTATGCTTACGGCCAAAAGATCTATGATGATCACGGCAAACGCCAGGTCGGGAATATGGGTTTCGGTTGGAACCAGGACATCCGCACCCTGGACCGCTGGCAACAGCCCGGTGATCAAACCGATGTTCCCAAGCTTTCCCTGAACCGGAATTATGATCTCAATACCTCCAGGCATTTACATGATGCCTCGTATATCCGTCTGCGGAATGTTACCTTGTATTATAATTTCCCGGATAACTTGCTGAAAAAATTCAAATTGCGCGGGATGCGGATATTTTTGGCGGGGCAAAACTTATATGTGCTGACCCCCTATAAAGGCTGGGACCCGGAAGTGAACCGGGACAGCTCCGGGGCGATCACGCAAAGTGTTACCTATTTATCCCCGCCGCAATCCAGAACGATTTCCGCCGGTATCAATTTAAGCCTGTAATCCATGAACCTGTCAATCCTACCAAAACTGCTGATCCTTTGCGGGATACTTGTGCTCACAGGATGCAAAAAATTCCTGGAGATCGAACCGGAATACAAGCTTTCCGCCATTGTCGGCACGAGCTCCCTGCACGCCCTGGCGCAAACCACCACTGGAGCCTTCAACGCCATCCAAAGCGGCCATATCTATGGCGGGGGTCTTATCGCAAACGGAGAATTTATGGCCGACCAGCTCACGACCGATCCTATTTCGGACTTTTCCCTGAATCAACTCAGGACCCGCGAACTGAATGCTTTCAATGGCCAGGCCGGCGGATTATGGGGCGATGGCTACCGAGCGATCAATATTGCTAACATTGTACTGGAACATTTACCCAATTTCGCCGACCAGGATGCCGATTCCGTAAAACTGCTAACCGCCGAATGCCTGTTCATCCGCGGGATCATCCATTTCGAGCTGGTCAGGATGTTTGCACAACCTTCGGGCTTCTCGGCCGACGACAGTCATTTGGGTATTCCTATACGGACATTCTCCGGCACCGCTACTAACGGACATGAGGAGCCCAGGTCATCGGTTGCGGAAGTATACCAGCAGATCATCAGCGATCTGAAAACGGCGGAAAAAGACCTGCCCGACGACAAAGAAAGCAGGGCTTCCAAATGGGCGGCGGCAGCTTTTCTCGCCAAAGTGTATTTCCAGCAAAACGATTATGACAACGCCCTGTTCTGGTGCGACAAAGTGGTCAATTCCGGCCAATTCTCCTTAAATACGGATGTTACCGAAAATTTCAACCTGGTCGATCGGGCGTTTGGGGATGAAATGATCTTTCAACTGATCAATCAACCGCCCGACGATGTCAGCAATGGCGATCTGGGCAGGTTCCGAACCAATGTTATGTATGAAATGAGCGGTAATATTATCGATATGGTACAAGCCGGTATGCTGGCCGGTGACTTGCGCGC
>JANQFB010000103.1 GCA_028278085.1 Chitinophagales bacterium | reverse complement strand
CAATTGCCCCTTAAAAGTGTTCAACCGCTGGGGCGACCTGGTATTCGAATCGAATAATTATAACAATGATTGGGATGGTAACTTATCCGGCCAACCCTTGCCAACCGGCGCTTACTATTATGTTTTCAAATGCGGATCGACCGGAGAGATCCACAAAGGAACCGTTAATTTGCTGCGGTAGCCATAAGCGGATCATATGACTAACAGAAAGGGATTCAGATCGATATTGGGCATCATGTTGGCAGTAATACTGGTCAATGTATCTCCGGAAGTGATGGCCCAGCAAATGCCGCTCAGCAATTTCCATCCTTTTTATCCGCAATTGTCTAACCCTGCCCGTTATGGCCAATATAACCATGTCTCCGGAGTGATCAGTCACCGGAGTCAAATGGTAGGTATCGACGGCGCCCCGGTTACCTCGAATCTAAATTTATCCGGTCCTTTATCCGGCCGGATCGGCTTGGGCGGTACCCTGACCAATGATCAGGCGGGGATCTTCAACAACGTCATGCTGCGGATGGGCTATAGCTTCCGGGCTAATTTTGACGACATGCATTATATCAGGCTGGGGCTGGAAGGCGGGATCATCCGGAACCAGTTAAAGCTGGAAGAACTCGCGCTCAACAGCCAAACCGATCAAATGATCTATAACAATACCGTCCAGGGAACCACCTGGGATGCCGGCGCCGGCTTATATTACCGGAACAAGCAGCTAAAGATCGATCTGGCTGCACCCCGCTTACTGCAAAACCGTTTGCAATATTATCCAACGGAAACATCCGTTAATTATAATATGGTCAGCCATTTCCTGGCCAATTTGTCGTGGGAACAGGCCTTGAACGATGATATTACCCTGGAACCGGGTGCCAGCTTCAGGACAGCCATGACCGCTCCTTTCCAATTCGACATTTACCTGACAGCGGATTGGCAGAAAACGCTCTATCTGGGAGGTGGCTACCGCAAAAGTGCAGGCATCTTTTCCATGATCGCCCTGCAGCTTTGGCAGGTTGCCCGGATCGGATATTCCTATGAATACGGTATGGGCGATATCGGTGATCTTTCTCCCAATACGCACGAATTCTTCCTAAGCTTTAACCTATGGAATAAAAAAGCCAAAGGCAGCGCTTCCTACGAAGATTTTTCTTACCTGGAAGAAGAAAGCGAAGAAGCGCCGGAGGAAGAAGGATCGGTGATCGACAGTCTTTACTTCCTCATCAGTAAAATGAACAAGGAGATCGAATTTCTGAAATATAAGCTGGAAAATGCGCCGGAAAGCAATGAATATGATGAAGACAACAGCCCCGAAGAAGAGGACAACCATACGGAAGATGCTGACGATACCGGTAACTTAACAAACGATGAGGAGAAGGAGGACAATACTTATGGGTATGTGGATGATGATACGGAGGATAATGAGGATGATGACAGGAACGACGAGGATGAAATGGGTTCTTCCACCTACTCCAGCAATACACCGTTGACCAGTTCCGGAGGTAGTGACACTTCTCCATCGACTGTTACCGCATCAGGAAGACCGGCCGAACAGCCGCAAAGATTTGGCAGGGGCGAAAATCCGGAGGTGGATAACCTGATGGACGAAAAGATCAAAGACATTCCCGAGGGAGCCGACCATTATTATATCATCCTGGAATCCTTCAAATTTTCCAGGAATGCTGTCCGGGCGCGCTTTAACTATAACGACGTTGGTATTCCGACGGAAATTTTGTATAATAAAGAAAGAGATTGGCATTATATCGTTGCAGGCACTTATGATGAGCGGGAAGACGCGATCGCCAAGCTAAAGGAAATGGTCTACAAAGGTTATCTCGATACCTGGGTATATGCCTATTTTAAAAATTAAAAAGCTGTCCGGCCCAAGCAAATATCCGACTATCCTGTTACCGTTTGCCAAAACGATACTCTTCCTTTTGGTCCTGGGTATTGCTCACGGACAGCAACTCGAAACACAATTGATCGGATCCGGCGGTCATCACGCCACATCCGGCCCCTATCAGTTATCCGGAACGCTGGGAGAGATCGCTGTACAAACGTATATCCGGTCCGGAGGGGTCGTGACACAGGGATTTCAACAACCGGCCAATTCCTGGCTGGTCTCCCTAAGGAAACCGGATCATTCCGATTGGACGGTCAAAATTTTTCCTAACCCCTCCATTGCCGACCTTATTATCATCATCACCGGTAGCCGAGCAGATGAAGTTCAGGCAACCATTATCGATGTTTGGGGAAGGATCATCCCCCTCCGACAGACCATTAACCGATCTACCGGCAAACAACAGATCGGGATCGACAGCAACTTATTAACCGCCGGCCTGTATTTCATCCGGCTCCTCGATACCGGCAATGATCAACTATCCACTTACCGGTTCATCAAAACCAAATAGCATCAAACCGACATAAATTTAACGTCATGAAAAAGATCGTTAGTTTCTTCAGCCCCCTGCTTGCAGTGATAGCCTGGTCATTGACATTATCGGCACAGGTCCCACAGGGGATCAACTACCAGGCGATAGCCAGGGATACGGAAGGGAATATCCTGGCTGATCACGGTATCATTGCCCGGATGAGTATCCGCCACCAAAATGCCGGCGGAGATATCCACTGGCAGGAGATCCACGAACTCCGAACCAACGACTTCGGCCTTTTTACACTTGTCGTCGGCAGGGGTAAGTCGACCGGAACAGGGTCTTCCCTGGAATTCAACAAGATCGATTGGAGCAACCCTCCGTATTTCTTGCAGGTAGAAGTAGATTTCGGTCAGCATGAATACCTTCAGATGGGCACGCTGGAATTGCTGACGGTCCCGTATGCCATGGTTGCCGGCACAGCGATCCATACCCCCGACCCGAGTATAAACCTGGGCGATCTTAAGGATGTCGACCTAGCCGGTTTGCTGGCTGGCAAAGTGCTGGTATGGGAAGGTTCCAA
>JANQFB010000022.1 GCA_028278085.1 Chitinophagales bacterium | reverse complement strand
ACAAAAATTGGATGTTCAAAATGGCTCTGCACTGGCTTTACTCGTTGTCAATGATTTCGAAACGGATGATAACTGTTCGGTAAACCTGGATTGCGGATTCACGGTATGTCCGCTGAAGAATGACTGGCTGAATGAAGCCAATGGATTGCACGACGATATCGACTGGAGGGTTAATAACGGCACCACTGCATCGACACAAACCGGCCCCACATCAGATCATACTACCGGGAATAACTCCGGAAAATATATTTACCTGGAGGCTTCCTCCTGCGACAATTCAACGGCCCATTTGATCAGCCCTTGTATCGACCTGACCGGTGAAACCAACGCCAGGCTGAGCTATTGGTACCATATGCGGGGCTCGGAACAGGGCTCCTTACATGTCGATATTCTGCACAACGAGGAATGGATCAATGATTATATTTCAGTAGTCAGCGGTGAGCAGGGAAACGCATGGATCAACAATATTGCAGATCTGTCGACCTTTTCCGGCGGGATCATCAACATTCGGTTCCGGGGAACAACCGGCCCGGGCCGGCGCAGTGATATGGCGCTGGATGATATCATGATCGGAAGTCCTCCGGCATCTGCATTCTCCTATACGGGAACGCTCTGCTATAACGATACGATCACCTTTACCGATCAATCTACCGGCTCGGCCGATACCTATGAATGGCTATTCGGCTCGGGAGCATCCATGTCTTCCGCAAATACCGCTGGCCCACATAAAGTAGTATATGCCACCGGTGGTCCCAAGGAGATCAAGCTGATCACTACCAATAGCTTCGGCCCGGATACCCTGACGGAGATCATCGAAATCCACGGCCCCGGAAAGCTGGCGTCTTACTTTTATAGCGATAACGGGGACGGCGTAACCTTCAACTTTGTGAATAACAATACCGAGGCTACCACGTATTTCTGGGATTTCGGCGACGGAAACACCTCCAACGAGATCAGCCCCACCCATACCTATGATCAAGATGGAACCTATGAAGTAATGGCCATTGTATCGAACGATTGCCTGACCGATACGGTCATCCGTACGGTTACCGCATTGGCCAACGGTATCGGGCCTATCTCAACCTCCTCCGTTTTCCGGATCTATCCGAACCCGGTAAAGGGCAACCTGAATGTCCGGGTTTCCGGTATTCGGGGGCAGGGCGTAGCCAGGATATTCGATGTGCATGGAAAATTAGTGCTATCCCGATCCATAAACCTGAGCCCGGATCAGGAAAATTATACTATTCCTGCCACAACGCTGACAGCCGGTATTTACCTGCTGACCCTGGAAACGAACGGACAAAAGTTTAGCGGCAGGTTCGGCGTATTATAAATGAAGAATGTCGAATGATGAAGTCAGAATGATGAAGTTCTTCATTCAGCCTTCTGCCTTCATCATTCTCCATTCACTCATTCTTCATTCCCCTAATCCATATCCAGTTGCCGGGCAAAACCCAGGGAGATCATTTTCGGAGCGTCTGATTCGTTGATCGTCATATAGACCGTATCTCCTCTCGGGCAATCACAGGCTTCACAAACATTTTCATGCGTTTGTTTGAAACGGACCCGGTGAACCGGAACCCCTTGCCGGGTATAATACTCCGTAATGATCCTGTCTTCCTGGTCCCTGGGAAAATCACCCGGCTTCTTATTATTCCGCTTCAACCAGTCCTTCTCCCAGGCATTACCCATACATTGAACGGGATCCTTCATCACGACTATCTTTGCATCGATCGTAGGCGGTGGATTATTCTCATTCGATGTTTCCGGAGTAGCGGGAGCGGCCGGGGCCGGTTGGCTCACCGCTTCTTCAACCTTGGGCGAACAGCCGGAAAAGGAAAATACCGCCAGGAACATTAAAATAGCGCCAATGTTCCGGGTTCGTTCAATGATAGTTCTCATAGTATGCAATAGATTTTTTGGTCATAAATTTACAATCATTTGCTGCTACCGTGCAGCTACCACAATTTAGTCATAATTATTGAATCCAGGATCGATAATTCCCGGTATCGAAGGCCGGCAAGATCCTGTTTGAATCCTTATGTTAAAGATCGCCTGGGCAGCTTGTTATAATCACCCCCTGGATAACCGGCATCGGTTTCCGATGGTTAAGTACGACCTGGTTCCCGGTAAATTGATCGATGAAGGCACCATTCGTTCCGACCAGCTCTTTACCCCCGGGCCAGTGGCTGAAGCGCTCATCCTGACCACTCATCACCCCGATTACTGGGCGAAGTTAAAAACCGGGAAGCTCAGTCCGAACGAGATCAGGAGAACAGGCTTCCCTTATTCTCCGGAACTGATCGACAGGGAACGGACCATCATGCAGGGTACAGTTGATGCTGCCTTGTGGGCCCTGGAAAACCAGGTGGGATTTAATGTATCCGGAGGAACCCATCATGCCTTCACCGATAAGGGGGAAGGATTCTGCCTTTTAAACGATATCGGCATTGCCGCCAATCATCTCCGGCATCAGGGCCTGGTGAACAAGATCCTGGTGGTAGACCTCGATGTGCACCAGGGAAACGGAACTGCCGAGATATTCCGCCAGGATCCGCGTGTGTTCACCTTCAGCATGCACGGAGCCAAAAATTTTCCGATGGAAAAAGCCGAATCGGATCTTGATGTAGCGTTGCCCGATCATATGGAAGACCGGGCATACCTGGATCTGCTGGATTATCACCTGAATTCCTTGCTGGAAACCGTGGAGCCGGACTTCATTTTTTACCAGGCCGGTGTGGACATCCTCGCCAGCGATCAGCTCGGTCGCCTGGATCTGAGCCGGGAAGGCTGTAAAGCCAGGGATGAAATGGTATTAAAGGCCTGCAAAAAAAACAGCATTCCCCTGGCAGTGAGTATGGGCGGGGGCTATTCCCGGCAAATAGAGGATATTGTGGAGGCCCATGCCAACACCTTCCGGCTCGCGCAGGAGGTCTTTTTCTGACCGGATTCCGCATGATGAGTTGGATCATCATTGATAATTTTTATCTATATTCGTACAACCGCAGCTAGATCCCGTACCTTCGATTATCCGAAAATTACCATACCAGCGATGAATCGGCCTAATTATATGGCATTCGTATCTGTAACGGTGGTGTTATGGATATCACTTTCCGGAAACAGACCTATCTCCCCAACCCAGGGTAGCAAAGACCAGATAATCGATGGTAAATTCAAGATCATTGAAATAGACGGGACTTACCAGGGCGAGAACCTGCTGGTTACCAATCCATACATGATGGCCGTGAATGGCCATTGTATCAAAACCATCAGCATCAATGGAAAACCGGTGATCCAGGATCCGGACTTCAAGAAGATCGGCGTAAACCTGGCCTTCCTGGGCAAAGGTGAGTATGTTAACCTGACCATCAAACATTATAAGGACTGCCACCCCCGTTTGATGAACTCAAAAGCCCTGCTCTCCAACACCAAATTCGACATGGTCTCCATTAGTGTCGATAACGACTTTATTCAATGGACCACTAATAATGAGAAAAACCAGCAACCTTTTGTCATAGAAAAGCTATTGTTCAACAAATGGATCAGGATCGGAAAGCAGATCGCTAATGGTAATGAGGGCTATAGCAATTACAAACATGCGGTTACCCACCATTCCGGGGTCAACAAATATCGGATCAAGCGGAGGGATATCACTAATTATTTTATTTATTCCAATATCCTTTCTTACAGTTCTGCCAAGGAGCCGGTTTCTTTCCAACCAACCAGGGTCGATGATTTTATCCGGATCTCCGAAACTTGTGAATTCAAGATCGTTAACGAGCGAGGGGTTTTAGTGTTGGAAGGGAACAGTAATTCGGTGGATGCTTCAGGGCTAGCCCCCGGTGTGTATTATATGCAATTCGATAATAGGACAGAAAAATTCTATAAGAATTGACGTTTGCTTCGGCTGGCCCAACCGGTCCACAGGTGATCAAAGCAGCAGGCCTGCAATGGTACCGGTCAACATGGAAACAATGGCTCCGCCGAACATGGCTTTCAGGCCCACTTTTGCCAGGTCTGATTTTCTTTTGGGTGCAATAGCGCTGATCCCCCCGATCTGTATCCCCACCGATGAAAAATTAGCGAAACCGCACAAAGCATAGGTGGCAATCACCAGCGCTCTTTCTCCGATCACTCCCTGGCTGATATATGTCGTCAGCGTTCCATAAGCAACAAACTCATTCAACGACAATTTGATCCCGACGAGGTTGCCTACTTTCGGGGCGTCTTCCCAGGGCACTCCCATCAAAAAAGCAACGGGACTAAGGATGGTTCCGAAAATGGTTCTCAGAGATCCCGGAAAATAGCCCCGGTATTCGCCGACAGCGGGCGTCAGGCCGGCAGATTCATATTTCAGATAGGTGCCGCCCAGCAGGCGTCCGTCAATCCAGCCGTCCATCAAATTCAGCAAAAGATCGGCCACCGCGATCAAGGCAATAAAACCGATCAGCATAGCGCCCACATTAGCCGCCAGCTTCAGTCCGTCGGTAATGCCATTGGTGGCAGCTTCAATAACATTGTTGCCCACTTTGATATTGGGCATTTTTACATCACCGGCTGTCTTGGAATGTTCTTTCTCCGGGTACAGGATCTTGCCGATGACCAGCGCTCCCGGTGCGGCCATTACACTGGCTGCCAGCAAATGCCCGGCAGGAACACCCATAGCGATATAACCGGCCAGCACCCCGCCGGCGATAGTGGCGAATCCACCTACCATAACGGTCAGCAGCTCGGATTTGGTCATATCATCCAGAAAGGGTTTGATCAGCAAAGGGGCTTCCGTTTGACCGACAAAAATATTGGCACTGCAGGATAGCGTTTCCGCCCCGCTGGTACCGATCGTCCAGCGCATAAACTTACTCAATGACTCGATGACGATCTGCATCAGCCCGATGTAATACATGACGCCCATAAATCCCCCGAAAAAGATGATGGTCGGTAGTACCTTGAATCCGAATTGAAAACCGAATCCCGGCCAGGTGCCGGCATTGGGAAACTTTTCTTTCCAGGGACCGAAATAATCTTCCAGGGCCAGGTTGCCGAAGATGAATTGTGCGCCATAATCCGATAAGCTCAGGAAATAGGCGACATGTGTGCTCAGGGAAGCAAAGATAAAATGGCCGTTATAATTGTTAACATACAGCCAGGTGATGCCCAGGATGATGAATAAAGCCCCGCAATAGCGTTGCAGGCCTGCGTGGCCCCTCATAATACCGTTGATGATGAGTAAGAGCACCACCGCTCCGATCAACCAGGGTATCCAGGCGCCGATAAAATGAAATCCAAACCCCAGCAGCAAACTTCCGGCCAGGATCACCGCTGCCGATTTCCAGCCTCCCCCCAGCTTCTTATCCTCGGAGCGGAGCATGAAAGTATTGATGAGTAATCCCAGGATACCCATGCCGACGAAGCTCCATTCATTTTCTTTCAGCACGATCAGGGCAAATACCACCTGAAGGCTGATACCGCCAAGGATCGTCCGGAAGTTGATGGACTTTTTGTGAAAGGAAAGTAACCAGGCAATTCCCAAAAGGGTTGCTATTCCAAGGATACCTATGAATCCCATAAAACTTGTTTTTGTATGAAATCAGCGGTGGCCACCCCATGTAGGGCTCCATGAAGATGGCGCAAAAACCTGCAATTAACTATAATTAATTGAAAAAAACAATGCACGGACTAATTTTACCATGAATATCCTGAAAAAACTAACTGCCATCAATATTAGCAACAATAAATACAACTTTTTAGCCCATTACCATCCACTCGTCAAATAGATTAACCCATTTATGCCTCCAAAAATTTGCTAATAAAAATAACGTCGACAAGGTAGCATTGATTTATTGCCATTTTCGGAATTCTCTATATTGCGAAATTTATTTTGTATTTGCAAAAATTGCAAATTATTGTTTTGAATATTAAGTCTAAAAAGTTGCATAGTTGCAACAATTATTCTTAAATTTGCGTTATAGTAATATTATACATTACTCCATTAGGGAGTTAATACAACGAGTTTTTGAACTCATATATATAGGCCACTTTCGAGTGGCCTTTTTTTTGAAAACCCCTTATAATGAAAAAAGTTGTTATATTAATTGACGGACAGAACTTATTTTATTCATTGAAGAATTTAGGATTTAATGAATCCCAAATAAAATGGGGTGGACTTTTAACATCTTTCATCGAATCAGGCGATGAATTAGTAAGAACATATTGGTTTAGGCCAAATAAACTTCATTATACTCAAGTGAATGAATATAAACTGATCAATTTTATCATTAACAGGGATCATCGGCAAAATAAAACAAGATATTTGGAAGACAGAACCACTATTCCACTAACAATTATAGATCAGGCAAAAACCGAATTAGCTTCAATAGAATCTTGGTTAAAAGAAAAAGAAAATCTTTTTCAGAAGCAAGAATTAAAATATGAACAATTATGTATTGACTATGATAACGTACAGATTGTAAAAAGCGGTTTTGTAAAACTAAATTCTTTCAGAAAAGAATGGGTTGGAGAAAAAGGGGTGGATGTTAGTTTAGCGGTTAAAATGATTGAATTTTCAGAAAGATGTGATAAGATAATTTTGGTAAGTGGGGACTATGATTATGCAGAGGCTATAAACTATGTCAAGGCAAAGTTCAAAACAATCCATATTGTTAAATTTAACAAGGGTTATCCACCAAAAAATAAAAATATGTCGAGAAGCCTTACTGCACTAGCTGATAAGATAATAAATGTGTATGAATCTGATCTTCGTGCAACATATCTGAAATAACAAATAATTTTTTGGGATAGGATTTTTTAAGCATGTCTCTGCCAACTATATAATATCCGTACCAACGAAATTATCTAAAAGCAGGATAATAGACAAATTCGTGTCAAACTTCTCCTGTTCAAGAACCAATTTTTTACCCGTGAAAGGAGGGGGAGTCGAACGATGGGGATCAGAAAGCCCTATCCCTCGGGCTCTCTTTTATTGAGCTCATCCCTGATCCTGGCTGCGGCTTCATAATCTTCCTTGGCCAGCACATCTTTGAGCATTTCTTTTAATTGTTCAATGGGTACCTGGGTAATGTCTTCGGTCTGGGGCCTTGGCGATTTTTTCTCTGATTTTACTTCCACCTGCTCTTCTTTGGTTTCGGTATCTTCGAGGGTAATACCGGCGGAATCGAGGATAAAATCATAGGTATTGATGGGGCAGTCGAACCTAACAGCCAGTGCGAGTGCATCGGAGGTCCTGGAATCTATTTCGATCGTTTCCCCGTCTTTGACGCAAATGAGTTTGGAGTAGAAAATACCGTCCGTCAAATTACTGATGATCACTTCCTGGAGTTCGATGCCATAGGTTTCACAAAAGTTCTTCATCAAGTCGTGGGTGAGCGGCCGGCTGGGTGTCATTTTTTCGATAGCCACTGCTATGGACTGGGCTTCAAATGATCCGATAACGATCGGTAATCGCTTGGTTCCCTTCAGGTCGCCTAAAACCACTGTATAGGATTCGGAGTGAGTGGCGCTTTTGGTCAATATAACAATCTCCAGCTCAACTTTTTTCATAACATGACTGGCTTATGAAGCCTCCTTGAATTTCCTGAATGCTTCAATAAGTTTAGGTACCACTTCAAAGGCATCTCCAACGATTCCATAGTCGGCCGCTTTAAAAAATGGTGCTTCCGGGTCCTTATTGATCACCACTATATGTTTACTACCATTGACGCCGGCCAGATGTTGGATTGCCCCCGAAATGCCAATAGCAATATATAGATTAGGTCTTATGGTAATGCCGGTTTGGCCCACATGCTCACTATGAGGCCGCCAGCCGGTATCGGAAACCGGCCTGGAACAGGCAGTGCCCGCGCCCAACAAAGTTGCCAGCTTTTCGACCATCCCCCAATTCT
>JANQFB010000013.1 GCA_028278085.1 Chitinophagales bacterium | reverse complement strand
TGATCTCGGGTGTATTCCGGTAGGTATCCTGCATGATATGGGGAGTGGTGATAAATTTCCGGTAGCCCAATTCCATCAGTCCCCTGATCAGCTCGATGGATTCTTCCACCGTTTTGGATCCGTCATCGATGCCGGGGATCAAATGTGAATGCATATCTGTTTGCAATACGCTCAGATCTACCTCGACCTTCTCAGACTTAAAGATATTGAAGAGTTTGCCTAACACTTACGCGAATTAATTTTAGGTGAAGTTACGCTTTTAATTATTCATCGGATCCGGGTCAACAGAATCCATAAGGTCAGTAAGCCGGTAATTTTGACGCTGGCATTTTCAATGGCATCATTCCAGTTGATCGGTTCTTTTTCGACCGTTGTCTCTTCTTCTTCGGCTTTTTCTTCTTTGTAAACCGCCACCACCGTGCTGCCTTCGCTGACCTTGGGATAGAAATTGATCAACCGCAGGCTAAAAGTGTTTTTGATCAGGCCATTGGATTCCTGGACATATGTTTTTCGCCGGATGGCTTTTTTATCGAAACCCGAAGCAAAATGCTTGATATAATGCTTCGCCCGCTTATTCGCTTTGTAGGGGGCATTTAACCTGTCCCGTCCCGGATAGCCGATAGCGCCCTGGATCTCGATATAATCGGTCAGTGTAGGAATATTGATGATATCGCCGTCTTTGAGGATAAAATTCATGGGGGAATTAGGATCTTCCAGCACTTCATCCAGGTCGAAGGAGAAAAAGCCGATCGTATCCTGCCGGCGGATAAAGGTCGCCCCTTCGGTAAATGCCCATTCGGTCAGATCTCCGGACCTTTGGAGCAGATCCGTTACTTTTTCATTTTTATGAATGAGGGCATAGGATCCCGGGTAATTAACCTCTCCGCGTATCACCACATTTTGCTGATGTTCGAATGCAGGGTTGACCCGGATAAAAACCTGGTCAAAAGGTTGGAGGACAAATTCCTCGGCGCTTTTTTCCAGCTTCAGATCGTAATTGATCCGGGTTTTCAATACCGTGGTCCGGGTAGGTTTGGCCTGGCTAACCGCTTCATCAAAGTTGATGATCCGGGCGACTTCCACCCGGTTATTGGCTGCTTCTCTCTTCAATCCCTTTGACAGGTAAAGCAAATCACTCAGGGTCATATTTTCCCCGTAAATATACCAGCCCGGCTGCCTCACCGCTCCATAAACGAATACCGTGTCGCGGTCTCTGAATTGAGTGCTGGACAATATGGTAACTTTATCCAAAGGCTGCAGCGGCAGGTCTTCTGCCGAAGATCTTTGATCCATGATCATCTGCGGATTGATCGGGATATACAACCATGACAGGTCCGGTTGCAACCGCATAATATACCCCCTGTTCAGATAGGCATCGAAAGAGAATCCGCCACCCAGTGTCAGCAGATCCGAAACCCGGTAACCTTTTTTAAGTTCATATTTCCCGGGGATCTGGATAGCACCGCTTACTTCTACATAATTGGTAATACCCTCGGGAATGGAATTGATATAAACAATATCTCCGTCAACCAATTCAAAATCCTTGCCCTTTTGCAGGATACTGTCGGGTGACAGATCGATCACGGATTCATCATCGACCGTATAGCGTTTGATCTTGATCAGGCTTTTATAGGCTCCGGCAGTAAATCCACCGGCATAATCGATCAGCGCTTTCAGGTTTTCTTCTTCTTTGATCTCATAGTTATTGGGCCGTTTCACCTCATTCCTGATCTTGACATGGCGCCCGGCCACGGGTACGAAGATCACATCTCTATCCTGTACCAGGAGGTTATCCCTCGATCCCGGATCCAGCAGATAATCATATACATCGAGTATCCGGATGGTTTTTCCGCTCCTGCGCAGGTAAATATTTCGAACACTTCCGATATGGTTGGGACCGCCTACAGCCGCCAGGGCATTAAAAACGTTGCTGATCGCCGGAATTTCATAGGAACCCGGGTGATGTACCTCCCCCATGATATTTACGTTAATGGTCTTCGCAAAAGTCAGGGTAACATCGATCTCGGAATTATTCAGATCATATACCCCCGCAAATTTTTGCCGGATCAAGGCTTTGGCCTGAGCAAAAGATAATCCCTTGAGGTAGATCCGGCCCACCAACCGGGGGGTTATATAACCATCTTTGTTGATAACGAATCGCCCGGTAAAATCGGAATAGCCCCAGATGGCGATATTAAGCTCATCATCCGGACCCAGGATATAATCGTCCGGCGCTTTGAGATCGTCGGTGGTTTGATATTCTTCCAAATTCGACCGGCGGAACAAATTGCTGCCAAAGGATTCTAAGGGGTTAATGCTTACTTCTCTCAGGGTGGTACCGATCCTCAGCTCATCGAAATAGATCTTGTTAACCACCGTATGTAATTCCTTATCGCGGTATATGCCGAATTTAAGGTAGGGTGGCACATCATTATACATATTCGGGCCATGGACCTTGTAGTCGATACCATTGAAAGGTGATACGGCTTTCCCATTCATAAAAGCTTCGACAAAACCCGTCTGATCTCTCGACCATTTCAGATGGAACATCAGATCTATCCAAACGCCTTTTTCGATCGGCAATTCGGCAACGGTATTCAGGTTGTAATTTTTCAAGCCGTAATTGATCCGGATATAGCTAACCTCTCCTTCGTAGCGGTAGGTAACCGAAAGCATCGGTTCCGCATCATAGGTTCCCCACCGTTCCCCTTTCTCGAAATCCGGTAGCATGTGAAACTGGCTGATCATAATGGGTTTGTCGGGGATCTCATCGATAAAATCTTCCGGTATCATGAAGCTCCAGGCATACCAGACGGTAGTGTTCAAAGGATCAAAGTTGGAAATGGATATCTCCGACCGGTTACCCCTGGCGACCAGGTCTTCGCCATGAATGGAAACCTCGACACATCCATCTCCTAATCTTGACTGAGTGGTATCCAGTCGGACCCTGGACGGATCGGCGACCTCATAGACCAACCGTTTGGAAAAGGGTTCCCGATCAAAATTCTCTTCAAAATAGAGGGGATATTGGGCCTTCAAATGTTGGGTGGATCCTGTTAACAGCAGGAATATCATCCAAAATAGCCGGGTCCCTTTCAGGAATGATATGTCACTGATCTTTGTCAATGGGCTTCTGTTTTTTCCATGTCCAATACATCATCGATCATTCTCCTGACGATAAAATAGCCGGCAACCAACAAGCCACCCAGAAAACCTCCCAGGATCAACCCGTATAAGGGTTTCATTTTATCCCGGTAAAGCGGAAATACGGGTCGATCGATCGTTTGGACCATCGGCTTTTTGATCATCATATTGAATTTGGCTACTTCCAGGTTTTTGACCGCTTCTCCCAGGATCACGTTAAGTGTTTCCACCTCCCTGGTCAATCGGTATTCTTCCAGCATCCCCTGGGCTTTAACCATCCTGTTGCTAGCGTCTTTCAGCTTTGCAAGCCGCTCTTCGGCAATGGTCAGGGCCACCTGAACCGAATCCAGTTGCCGCTGCATCACCTCCAGGGTTTCTTCTTCCCGTTCGACCTTATTGTGTACATAAAAATTAGTGGCGGCAGCGATCATATGATCATTCAGGTATTTGGAAAAGGGTTCCGAAGGACTGATTACCTGCAAACTGATAATGCCGGATTCCCGATTCTCGATCTTCAGGAAATTATCCCGGATCTCCAGGTGCACCAGGTTCAAGATACTATCTTCCAGGTAAGTCAGTTGTGGATAGGCGCTTTTGAATTGGAAACCCGTCATCATGGGCTCCTCTTCCCAACTTTCCCGCATGCCCAATGCATCCAGGTAATAGTTGCCCAGCAATTGGCGCTTGCCTTCTATTTCCACTTGCTCATAAAGAGCATTCCCGATAATCCTTCTCGATTCGAGCAGCTCGATCAGTTGATCTCCGGATATCTCCTGTCCGCCGGTAGAGCCAACGCCCAGCAGGTTTAGATAACTGGCAACTGTGCTGCTTGGCCCTTGTCCTTCGATCATCAGTGTCGTACGGGCGATATAATCCGGTGGGCTGAAAAAGGCGATCAAAAAGCCTGCAATACCGAGGATCACTCCACTACCACCGATCAATTTCCAATGGCTAAAGAGCATCCGGGTATACGACTTAAAGCCGCCGATAATGCCTGTTAAGGTGATTTCGTTCCGATGATCTGACATAGCTATATCGTTCAGATCCTCAACGGATCCTGGTTAATAATATCCATAAAGTAAGTAATCCTGTGATCTTTACGGTTGCATTTTCAATGGCATCGTTCCAATCGATCGGTTCTCTTTGTTCTTCGGGTTCTTCTTCGGCTTCCTTTTCCTTTTTATAGACCGCTACCACATGGGCGCCCTCACTTACCCTGGGGTAAATATTCAACAGACCCAGACTAAAGGTTTCTTTAATAAAGCCGCTGGGTTCCTGTACATAGGTTTTCCGGCGGACAGCATCCTTGTGAAAGCCTGCCGCATATTTTTTAATATACTTCTTAGCCCGGTTGCTCTTCTCAAAAGGTGCGTTCAAAATATCCCGCCCCGGATAACCGATGGCTCCTTCGATAACGATATAATCACTGATCGTAGGGATGGTGATCACATCTCCATCCTTCAGGATATAATTCATTGAGGATTTGGGGTCTTTAAACACCTCCTCCAGGTCAAAAAAGAAATAACCTGCGGAATCCTGTCGCCGGATGAAAGAGGCTCCTTTAACAAAAGCCCATTCCGTCAGATCTCCGGCTCGTTGGATCAGATCCAGGACCTTCTCTTCCTTATCCAGAATAGCGTAAGTGCCGGGATATTGTACTTCTCCTTCAATGAACACATTATGCTGACGCGTGAACTCCGGTGTGGTCCGGACAAAGACCTGGTCAAAAGGCTGTAATTCGAATTCCTTGGCACGGTCTTCCAGGTCGAGGTCGTATCCGATAGAAGTGGTCAGCACCGTAGTGCGGGTGGGTAAGGCCTGCTTCACGGCATCGTTGTAGTTAATGATACGCGCCACCTCGATCCGGTTGTTGGCAGCTTCCCGTTTGACCCCTCCCGAAAGGTATAATAGATCTTGTAGCGTCATTCCTTCGCCATAAACAAAACTGCCGGGCTGCCGCACCGCTCCGAAAATAAAAACCGTATCCACCTCCCGGAATTCCGAACTCGAAAGCACTTGGATGACATCCATTTCCTGCAAGGGCAAATTGTCGGGAGATGCAGGATTTTCCATCACCTCGTGGAGATTGACCGGAATATATTTGAAAGAGAGGTCCGGATTTAAGCGAACCACATAAGCACGGTACAAATAGGCGTCGTAGCCGGTACCCTCAGCCAGGGCCAGGGCATCGGAGATCCGCATACCTTCTTTGAACTCATATCGTCCGGGAAAGCCGATCGATCCTTCGATCTGGATGAAATTGGTTACACCTTCCGGGATCTTGTTGATCATCACCTCATCCCCGTCGATCAACTCGAAATCCTTGCCTTGCAACAGCAGGCTATCCAGGGCAACATCGATAAGGATCTCTTCATTATCATAGTAGCGTTTGACCTGGATCAGGGATTTGTAGGCATCGGCCATCAAGCCTCCGGCATATTTGATGAGGTCAAGCAGGTTTTCCCCTTCGATCAGTTCATAGCTATGCGGCCGTTTGACCTCTTTCAGGATCTTCACTTTCCGGCCTACGGTCGGGACATAGATAAAGTCATTATCCTGGAGGTAGAAATCCATATTTGCTTCCGGGTCGATGAGGTATTTGTATACATCCAGGATCTTGATGGTTTCTCCCTTCCGTTTAATCGTAGTCAAAAGGTGAAGCTGTTTTTGCACGCTCGTCACGGTACAATG
>JANQFB010000003.1 GCA_028278085.1 Chitinophagales bacterium | reverse complement strand
GAATGCTCAGGGAGCCTGGGGTATTCCAGCCCGTATAACTTTTGATATTGCCACCCCATTCTGGAAATCCGACATTTTCTATGGCACCTTGGCACTTTTGGCCTTGTTATTGGCATACGCAGTATACCACTTTCAAACAAAGAGCATCAAAAGAGAGGCTAAAATAGCGCAGTTGCAGCTTTCTGCATTGAGATCCCAAATGAATCCCCACTTTATATTTAATGCGTTCAATTCTATCAGAGGGTTTATGGTGAAAGGAAAAATTGAACAAGCGGAAAATTTTCTGGTTAAATTCTCCCGGGTTGTCAGAGCGTTTCTCAATCAATCCAATAATGATTATATACTCCTGGATGACGAAATAAAGTTGATCCATGATTACCTGGAACTGGAACAGATCCGCAGCAATAATTGCTTTGATTATATCATCAGGATAGGAGATGATATTGAAACTAACCTTTCTTCCATACCCTCCATGATCATTCAGCCTTTCGTTGAGAATGCCGTTCTTCATGGTGTATTGCCTTTAAAGAACAAGCAAGGACTTATAAAAGTCACCATGGAATTATCAAAAAACCAGGAAAGTATTGTTTGTACCGTTTCTGACAATGGAGTGGGGGTAGATGAAACGGATCCGATCAAACAAGGTCATGCATTGAGCATTATCGAAAAGAGGCTTCGATTGATTGGCAGCGATTCCGGTTTTTATATTAGGAATCAAAAAGATGGGGAAGGTTCCGGTACTATTGTAGCATTGAAATTAAAATTATTTGGATCATAGCGCACTCATAGTAGATGACGAAATAATTGCACGGGATGTAGTTATTCACTTGCTGGAAAAGCATTGTCCAAACGTAGAGGTTGTTGGCACCGCTGATGGTGTTGAAACAGCATTAACTCAAATTCGAAAACTTAAACCATCCATTGTTTTTTTGGATATAAAGATGAAAGATGGAAACGGCTTTGAATTACTGGATAGGTTCCATAAATCGAACTTCCATGTTGTTTTTATGACTGCATATGACGAGTTTGCTTTGAAGGCTTTTCGATACAATGCGCTGGACTATCTTCTGAAACCGATTGAAAGCGGGGATCTGGTACAAACCATTGCCAGAATTGAGGACTTAACAAATCACAACATCCGGAATTTTAGGAGTAGGGTTGATACGGAGGATTTTGATACCATCGTTTTATGCCAGAAATATGAATATCACCGGGTTAAGTTGAGGGACATTATTTATTGCCAATCGGATGATAACTATACAAATTTCATTATCACTGAAAGGAAAGATCCAATTCTGTGTGCGAAAACTTTAAAACACTTTGAACAACTTTTACCCAGCAACCAATTTATCAGAATCCACCAAAGATACCTGGTCAATATTTCGGCCATCAAAAGATTTGATCTAAAGAGATCTGTTCTAATCCTAAGTAATGAGGATCAACTACCCGTCTCGACCAGAAAAAAGGCAACCGTAATTAGTGAATTGAATGCCAGAAAATAGGGCCAGGCATTCTTTTTAAATTTAAGTTTAACGACAAGTCAATTATTATTTTGATATTTAAATAATGGAAATCCTTAATGGGTGATATTCTTTGAAATCACTTCACTCGTTTGAAGTTGAACTTAAGGGCGATCGGGGTAGAAATCCCCATAGAAAATGAACTATAATTCCGGTCTACCGCTATTGGTTGTAGCCGTTCGTTATTTGTAATTATTTGAGCAGTACGAGCAAAGGTTTGATCATCCCTCTCGGATGAGGAATTTTTTGGAAAAAACAGACCTCTATATTCAAAGAAAATCCCAATTCCTCCACCTGCACCTATCGGATCCATTAAGTATATCCGAAACCTCAAGTCCATTCCCCAATTGGATATGGATCTGGGGAATAAAATATTCGTAAATAAAATGTTATAGTCCAATACCTCTCTGCTTGTTCTATCTACAACTGTATCCCCCATCCCGTCCTTGGTTGGAACTATTGACTTATACTGAGAACTTATGTCTATTGAGTTTTTCCAAATGATACCGGCCTGCACATGAAAACTAAAAGGAAAGTAGGAAACGCGTGTCCCTATTCGCGTGGAATAAGTGAAATGCCTTATAGTCAATTTAAAGCTTTTTATGCCCGCATCAACTTTGCCTTGTTTAGTCCCTACATTATAGCTGGACTCTAAAAATAAGGGCCACCTTTCTTTGGATAAGGTTCTGAATATTTTCCATCCAAAATCAAAACCGTAACCCCAGTGCGCACTATTTAGGTTGGTTATTTGGGCGTGATCTTCATTCGAATTGTACACTGCAGCCAGCCATTTGAAATCAGCATTATCCAAAATGATCCGGCCTGGCGATATGTTAATGTAAAATGGGAACGGACCGGCCGCAGTAACATCTTTCATCTGGTTATCGATCATGATCGGCTTGTGCTGTGCGATTGCTGAATTATTGCCAAAATTGGAAATATAGCCAATGGTCAGGCATCCTATTATGATCAGAAATTTCATTTGGATCCAGGCTTTTTGTTTAGGAAATATTTAACAACAAATTCCCGCATACTCTCATAAAAAAACATATCGAGTGCTTCATCCAATACGAATCCTTTTCCCGGATCATCTCCTGGATCAAAATAAAAGTCATATTGTCGGTTCTCATCTCCTCTTAATTCCAGAAAGAGGGGAATAAATTGTTTCATCCGCATTCTGAAGTAAGGATATTGTGCGGCCGTAGGAGCCATATCGATCGGATCAATTACACCATCGTAATCCGATCCCATACAAAGTTGTTTCCAAACCGATGATTTGTCAAAATATATGTTCCTGCTTTTTTCAATTTTCTGCACGTCATTGATCGTTTTCCCGGAATGGTCGATCATATGAAAAAGATTTTGCAGAAACGGCTCTATACTGATGTAATCTTTATACAATAATTTGTGTTTTTTTATACCACGTTTTTTAAAAGCTCGTTTGATAGCTTTTCTTCTTGCTCCTTTTTTAATATAACCTCCCAAAACCCTTTCCTCCATGGGTATGCCGACAATGCCATCCAGTTCGAATATTTTAGCGATCTCTTCATTATATAGGTTGATGCTGAAAGGGTAAAAAGTATTTGTAGATCGAGAATCTTTATAGGCATACTCATTGGCTGTAGGTGAGTAATGAATGGAACTAAGACCGGTAACGGCACAGTGAGAACAGATCGGCGGAATAATTACAGGTTTATTATCCCGGGACCTCAATTTTTCAATATAGTCCAGGTATATTCTGCGTGTAGTAAAGCCACTGTGTTTGAGATCAATTAAAATGCGATCTTCCGGTACACCATTGTACTCTGCAGCCAACAGACGGTTAATTACAAGTTTCCCAAATCGGGTCAACCCGGGCGGGGCGTGATAAACCTTGTTCCATTGTTTAGCCATTTCCTCATCCACACGGGTTTGCCAGAAACGAGAAAGCAATATGCCTGCAAGACCATTTGCATCAATGGCGGCCCCATTATCGTGCATACCGTTGTACGATAAATGCCCGATGGTCACCATGAAAATGGATGGCTCCATGGTTTTTATATAAGTAATATTTTTATGCAATTCCGCTTCAATATTCGCAATGATCTGTTGTTCTATATAGATTTTCTTTTTTTCTTTCAATCTCAGTGTGTTTAATGTTTTACTGGTAAGTCCAAGGTTTTTTTCCATTCTTTCTTTCATTCTTTCTTGGCCACTGCTTCCATTGATCAACAAATAATCTGTTTCCCATTTACTTTCTTGCTCGTGAAGTATGAGGTCCTTATCTCCCCTCATTTCTTTTTGTTGATTTCTCCATACATTCAAACCTTCCTGCTTGTAGTCATCTTCCCAAACGGCATCAACGTTAATGGCAAACTCTACTTCAGCTTTTGATAGATCTTTGTTTGATAAATGCAGTAGGTTATAGCGAAAACGATCGGTTGAATCTTCAGGGGTTTCTGCTAGATTCATACTGATCTCGTTACTCGGATTTTGCAGTTTTGGTTTAAAATATTTGTCCTGAAGTGTATGGGCACCTTCCAATACGTTGATCACGATCATTTTCTTATTTTCTTCCATTTTTTTGAAAGAATCCGGATCATCTGTTCGTTCCAAAAAATCCCATTCAAATCCATCTCTCAATTTCATTTGCGCATTGGTAACAGCAACCTCACACTTAAAATTTTCAAAATGTGTCAATTCATCCCAATCCCCAATTTTTTTAAACCATTTCCGATCTCCCTTGCTTTTAAATAGTATAGCAAAAAATCGAAGTACCGGGTCGCTCAGCAGGTTGTTTTCAATGGGAGAAATAGAATTAAATACCAATTTTACATTCCCTTCTTTTGCTTGCGGCATCGAGGCCTGATTATAATTTTTAAGATGGGAATTCTTTCCGCAAAGCATAGGAATATTACATGGACGTGTTTTATCTCTTCCTAAATAATTTGTGTTGAGTTTTTTAAGGTTCGTATTCCAAATCAGGTCATCCGTATTTGCTTTAAGAGGTACAAATTCTTTTCCAACTTTTTTGTTGACTATAGTGGAGTCCATGCCTTTTTTATTAATTTCTTTGCATTCATAGCTTAATGCTTCCCTATTATAGGAAGTAAGCGAAACATGATAATGTGCATCTGCTACACGTTTTGGTTTTTTGGGCTCCTTCTTTTCTTCCAATTGGATTATCTTCCCTTTTTGGGTACACATTTCATTTAACATAGTATCTATACTTAACTCAAATGATGCATGATCCAACTTGTATAAATCTTCGATTTTAGTATGATTGCCGATAGAGCTGTACAAAAATTCAATTGTCTTTCCTTTCAGTAAGGACCTGGGCTCGTTCACCTTTCCATTTTTTGATTCTATCTTTTTTTGATTGCCTATCAATGTATAATCAATGGGTTCCCAATATTCATTAGTGATAGTCAGTTTGCATTTGCTGACTTCTCGTTGGGCATATCCATTGATGCAGAAAACTATTAGTAAAATGATTGTGTAAACGTAGTACATAAGTAAAATTTTATTTATAAAATCAAATATAAAAATAATTAGTTAAATGGGTTCCCACATCAAGCAGAAATAGCCTCGCTTCCTGCTGTTCTTTTCGCTGTTCGCTTCGCAATCCCCTGGCACACCGATTACAATTCCTGTGCTACGCATACCCCTGCTCCTAAACCGGGAGGTTATATTACAGAAGACAATGTGTACTGTGGCCATGTCATTACTACCTTGTTCTGGTCGTGACCGGCACCTCGACAGAGCTCAATTCAATGCTTTTTTAGTAAAGCAGCCATGCCAGAAAGGAGCAAAGGCCTACCGGTTGTTTCAATATCAGCAATCAACACAAACAAGTACCGTATTCGAATTAAAATTGACGAATCCCAACCAACGGCCTGTAATCCTCACTTGCCGGAAAGTGGTCGATGCGGCAGCAATATTGTCGATTAGAACAGCGATGGCCGGATAGTGTGTTTTGGAAAGAAATGCACCAACATGTCGTGATGAAAAATTAAGGCGGCAGTCTTTACATTTAATGATTTTTATGTAGCCGCATATTCCGCTATTTCATTGAACACCAACCAATTTTATAATAACCCTTTTAATATTGATTTATTTCGTTTTGTAAATAAATTCTTAATTTTTATCTTTCAGATCATATTAAATATATGGACGAAAGTATAAAGGATTATATCAATCAAACCCCTGACAAATGAAAAGAAATACAAAACCCCGTTCAATTGTAACGCTTTGCTTACTTTTTATGGTCTCAACCGGCAGCCTTTTGGCCCAGCCTTTTCTGAATCCCGTACCGATCCCCTACCGGGTAACCGGACCTCCCATCAACCTGGAAGTACAAAACAATACCCATGTCTTCGACCCGATGGGCACGGTTGATTCCGTGTATTGGGTGGATTCATCAAAAAATGTTGTACGTATGGCCGGTAAGTTGAACAGCCCTGTCAATACCTATTGTTACAATGAAACCGGCAAAACCGGAATGACCTACCTTGGGCCTACCCAGGTATGGAATGTAGGCACCGACCAATCTTTTAATATCCACAATACACTGATGGAAAATTCGGATGACGCGGATGATGATATCCCGTTTTCCACCACGGTACACTGGCACGGGCTGAATGTACATGCGCAGTGGGATGGCGGACCACATCAGCCGTTTGCCTCCGGTACTACCTGGAAACCCAACTTCCCTGTCATTGACTCGGTGCAAACCATTTGGTACCATCCGCACCTGCATGACTATACCACCTACCAGGTAGCCTATGGCCTGGCGGGTATCATCATTGTGCAAGACACGGTAAACGACCCTTACTATCCCAATTTGCCACATAATTATAACCAAAATGATTTTCCGATCGTGATCCAGGAAAAGGCTTTCGT
Organism: Chitinophagales bacterium; assembly: GCA_028278085.1. Classification (GTDB taxonomy): domain Bacteria; phylum Bacteroidota; class Bacteroidia; order Chitinophagales; family JANQFB01; genus JANQFB01. The sequence goes on along the minus strand of JANQFB010000003.1, from coordinate 1,202 downwards.
TTGGGATAGAACTGCTAACCAGGACTCCCTTGCATTGGTCGCACAGATGGTGGGTGACCCCAGCAAAAAAGGAAAGCTGGGTAATGGCCCATGGACCCTTATAAACGGAGTGGTGAATGGTGTGCTGAAGGTGCCTCCACAGGTAGTGCGCCTCCGGTTTCTTAACGGCTCGGTCCGTAAATCATTCCAGGTAGGTATTTCCACCGATTCTACGGCAGCTACGACTGGCTTCCAGACCATCACCCAAATTGCTACCGATGGTGATTACACAGCGCAACCCGGGACAGGGGATGTATATACGGCTGATTCATTCCTGATCTCTCCCGGTGAGCGCATGGAATTTTTAGTGGATTTTTCCAGCTTTGGCAATGGACAGCGATTGTATTTGCGTAACCTGGTCCGTTCCATACCGCAGGATGGAAGGATAATCGGTGGCAATGGGAAACCCGGGCCCACTATTGGATTCGGCCCTCCGGGTACCTATGGCGAAGCTTTTATGGCTTTTGAGATCGACAACAGTATTACGCCTGCCGATCCTATCTCTACTATGCCAACCAAGCTGAAGCCCTATGCGCTGCTGGATACGAGCCTAATTCATCGGTACCGCACCAAGAGATTGCAAAAGGATACCGCTGCACATGCAGAATTCCCATGGGTCATCAATGGTAAAGGTATGGATATGATGCGACTGGATGATACCGTGCTGGTCAACACCATGGAGAAATGGACTATCACCAATCAGACACCACACTCCCATCCCTTCCATATCCATAAGGTACAGTTTCAGGTGATTGAATACACCGGCTATGCCGGTGTGGATGTTGACAGTCCTGCTCAATTCAAAACCTACAAATATCCCAACTTACCCCAGTACATGATGGGATTTAAAGACGTGATCCTGGTTCGGGAATGGTCAACCGCTACATATGTAGCTCGCTTTGATAGCTTTCCCTATGATACGATAACCCCTAAAGACGGTTATATGTATCACTGCCACATCCTCCCGCACGAGGATGATGCCATGATGCTCCAGTTCAGTGTCGTATCCAAGGAGGTGTACGACGAAGCTTTTGGCGTAGATGTAGAGGAGATCGAGGAGATCGGGCCATTTTTGCTTGCTCCAAATCCCGCCGGCAATCAGTTGTACCTCAAAGGACAGTTGCTGGGCAAAGGTACCCTGCGCATGTTCGACCTCCTGGGTC